>CAYZPI010000092.1:373-13303 GCA_964480085.1 uncultured Bacteroides sp.
TCACTATTACTTATTCACTATTACTTATTCACTATTACTTATTCACTATTACTTATTCACTATTACTTACTTTGAGTGATAAGGAATGTTGCTATCAAAGGATAGTGATCTGAGGCCTTGATATTCCCACGTTGGAGAGAGTAAGGTTGCAGATTGCCTCGATAAAGAATGTGGTCGATACGGAAATAGAAATGATTGGCATTGTAGGTGATCTTTGGTCCTAATCCAACCTCAGGATACACTTGTTTGAGATTGCAGTTTTCTTCAAGATAATAGAGTGGGTAGCTGCCTACCGGATCATTGAAATCACCGCAGACTATGGTATTGTTCCCTCCGTATTTTTTTAGTATGTTTCCAAGTATCTTAATTTGCTGCGCATGCTCTTTTGTAGCGCGTATTATTTTAGGAAAGAAATCATATCTTACATCGTTGATATATTCCTTATCCACTTTGTCAGGGGTAGTCATTTCCTTAAAACGCTCTTTCTCCGTAACAGCTAAGGAAAATGATGCAAGATGCACACCTATTACATTTATTGGGGTTTCATTCTTATAGAATCTCCAGCCTGCGATATCACCTGAGCTAAATTTCTCTTTTGGGAACGAAACCGGAATAGGCTCCGCAGGATATTTCGAAAGAAATGCAAACTCTTTTGTTTCCACGAATGTATAAGGATACATTCGGTGTAAAGCAACGAGCTGATCCTGGGTGATTTTGTTGGAGGGTGTGGATCCGAGATATTCTGCTTCTTCGATTACAACGATATCCGGCGAAGCATTCAAGATATACTCCAGCTGCGCATTATCATCAAATGGATAGTTTTTATTTTGGTTGATGAACTGCATGACATTATATGTCATGATCGTGAAGGATTTTGATTTCTGAGAATCGGTCATCTCTCCGTTAGGAATATTCATCGGGCTGAATTTGTAGATATGCGGAATGCATATCAGGATGGAGAGAAACGGTATTGCTGCAGTGCGTCTCCACCAGATAGTGTCGATTGCTCCTATGATCAGTATGGCAATAAGCCATATCGGAAATGTCATGGCAGCAATAGGTGCGAATCTAAGTGTCTCAGGAGATATCATACCGCTATATGCGCTTATTACAAAGCCTGCGGATATGATGATGGTGAGCACAAGAATTATTGTGGAGATAATCTTCTTGAAAGGGCTTTTTTCTTTTGTCACTATTTTTTTATTTTTTGTGAGAGATTGAAAAGACGTTGACGTTCGGCTGAGGAAAGTGATGAATAGCCTGAACGGCTCACTTTAGCAAGCAGGTTGTCGAACTCTTCTTCTTCTGATCTTTTCTTTGAAGGAGTGGTCAGTCTCGCTTTGTAAATACGATTAGATGAAATTTTCTGGACTATAGCGACCACTGGATAGGTGATGTCGATGCCTCTCTTTTTTAAAACGGGGTAGAGGAGCCCTACGGCCAGACCTGCTGTATGGGCTGATATCTGATCTGACGAGCCTCCGCTCATCAATATGAAGAGTACAACGGCTGCTGCAGCAAGCCAGATTACCTCAACCCGTCCGAAGAGCATGAGGTTAACCCTCCATTTAGGCAATAGCAATGCTGATGCCCCTACTGTTGCAAGCACCGAGCACGAGGCACCGAGCATATAAGGATGTACGTGATACACCATGAATGACAAGGCTCCTGCGAGTCCTCCATATATGTAGATTGCCACAAGTCGTACGCCGCTTTGGGTCTGCATGAAAAGTTGACCGAACAACAACAGCCACATCATGTTTACGAACATGTGAAGGAAATCCGTCTGCAGGAACATGTATGTAAACACTGAAAGTGCTTTGATAGGCGAGAGGCTCAGATGATAGGGCAATGCCAAGATTCCTGCAAGATCGAAACCGAAGAACAATTCTCCAATGGCGTTGATAAGCCATACCATAAAGTTGATGGTGATTAGCTTGGTCACTGCATCGCGCCAGAGCCATGTGCGCCAGTATTCCTTAATAGTATCCATTGAAAGTGCCTTTTTTCTTCCAGTAGAATATGATCAGGAATCCAACAAGCATTCCTCCTAAATGACAGAAATGTGCGATGTTGTCAGTGCTTGTGATGTTGGTGCTACGTATACCTAAGATGAGCTCTATAGCCACCCAGCCTATGATCATCCACTTAGCCTTGACCGGCATAGGGGGAATCATCAGATATATTGTACGTTCGGGAAACAACATACCGAATGCCAACAGAACGCCGTAGATTGCGCCGGAGGCTCCCACCATCGGTCCGTTCACTATCTCATTGATGTTGGCGAGTGTGGGGTCGATAAAGTTCATGTTGTTGTGCATGGCTTTCGCTCCATCGATGATGATTTCGTTGAATTCCTGGGTGGTGAACATTCCCATGTATTTCTGAAGCATGATGGCGTATACGCCTTCCTGTATCAGCGCGGCCCCTATGCCGCAGGAAATGTAATAGAACAGAAAGCGTTTGCTCCCCAGAGAATATTCTATCTGCGGACCGAACATGAACAGTGTGAACATGTTGAAGAACACATGGGTGAAGCCCCCGTGAAGGAACATGTATGTGAACAGCTGGGCAGGATTGAAATCAGGAGAGATGAAAAAGTGAAGTGCACCGTAATGATCCAGCGTGCGCGAGCCTGAAGGAAATATCCACATTGCCAGAAAAATGAGCAGGTTCACAATAATGAGATTCTTGGTGACCGGTGGCATATTTCTGAACAGATGGTCTAAGTATGACATGACGTAGTCGGTTTATCGTAGTGGTTGTTAAAGTCGTTTTCTTTATATTTATAGTGCAAATTTACGAAAACAATGTCAATTAGGCAAACCTTTTGTTTTTTTATACCTACTTTGTAAATATCCGCAAATAATTGAGATAGTTAGAGAATTTTTTTGTATCTTTGCACGATTTTACGAAGTTATAAAAATATTAAAGAGATAATTTATGAATGTAATCAAGAAGACCATCGAACTGCCCGACGGCCGTACCATTACCCTTGAGACTGGTAAACTGGCCAAGCAGGCTGATGGCGCTGTCGAGCTGCGCATGGGCAACACTATGTTGCTTGCCACAGTAGTTTCGGCAAAAGAGGCTGGTGAAGGAGTGGATTTTATGCCTCTTACTGTAGAATATAAAGAAAAATTCTCTTCAGCAGGGCGTTTCCCCGGCGGGTTCCTCAAGCGTGAAGGTCGTGCAAGCGATTATGAGATTCTCACCGCCCGTCTGGTCGACCGTGTGCTCCGTCCTCTTTTCCCCGATAATTATCATGCCGATACTTTTGTGCATGTGACAATGTTCTCGGCCGACGGAGTGGATATGCCCGACGCACTTGCCGGTCTGGCCGCTTCTGCCGCAATCGCCGTAAGCGACATTCCTTTCAATGGCCCTATCGGTGAATGCCGTGTGGCCCGTATCGATGGTGAATTTGTGATCAATCCCACATACGAACAGCTTGAAAAGGCTGATCTCGAACTAATGGTCGGCGCCACTTACGACAATATCATGATGGTGGAAGGCGAAATGAAGGAAGTGCCGGAATCGGTGCTTCTGGAAGCCCTGAAAGTCGCTCATGCCGCTATCAAGACTATGTGTGTGGCTCAGAACGAGCTTGCACAGGAGGTAGGTGCCACCGTAAAACGCGAGTATTGCCATGAAGTGAACGATGAGGATCTCCGAAAGGATGTCCACGACAAATGTTATGACAAGGCTTATGCCATAGCAAAGGCTGGTAGTGCCGACAAGCACTGGCGTCAGGATTCATTTGACGCAATCTGCCAGGAATATATCGATTCCCTTCCCGAAGAGGAGCAGGAAGAAAAGGCTCCTCTGGTGAAACGCTACTACCACGATGTGGAGCGTGAGGCTGTCCGCCGCTGCATCCTTGATGAGGGAGTCCGTCTCGACGGTCGTAAGACAACTGAGATCCGTCCAATATGGTGTGAGGTAGACTATCTGCCTGGACCTCACGGATCAGCTGTATTCACCCGTGGAGAGACTCAGGCTCTTGCAACTGTCACTCTCGGCACCAAGCTCGATGAGAAGATTGTAGATGAGGTTCTCGACCAGAGCACTGAGCGTTTCCTCCTCCACTATAATTTCCCGCCCTATTCCACAGGTGAGGCTAAGCCTCAGCGTGGTGTCGGACGCCGTGAGATCGGTCACGGCAACCTTGCCCACCGTGCCTTGAAGAGCATGCTTCCGGATGATTTCCCCTACGTGTGCCGTATTGTGAGCGATATCCTCGAATCTAATGGTTCGTCATCGATGGCTACCGTTTGTGCCGGTACTCTTTCTCTGCTCGATGCCGGTGTGAAGATGAAGAAGCCCGTCAGCGGTATAGCCATGGGTCTTATCACAGATGCCGACGGTTCGAAATACGCTGTCCTCAGCGATATCCTCGGAGATGAGGATCACCTTGGCGATATGGATTTCAAGGTGACCGGTACACGCGACGGTATCACTGCCACTCAGATGGATATCAAATGTGATGGACTTTCTTACGAGATTCTTGAACGTGCCCTCAACCAGGCCCGCGACGGACGTATGCACATCCTTGATGTAATAGAAGCCACAATCCCGGCCCCCAGAGAGGATTACAAACCCCATGTGCCAAGAATTGTAACCATGCTCATCCCGAAAGAGATGATTGGCGCTGTGATTGGCCCGGGTGGAAAAATCATCCAGGGTATCCAGGAAGAAAGCGGTGCCACTGTTTCTATCGAGGAGATTCCGGAGGGAGGTCACATTGAAGTGGCTGCTGCCAACAAGGCTTCCATCGACAAGGCTCTTGAGATGATCAGGGCTATTGTGGCAATGCCTGAAGAAGGAAAGGTTTATCAGGGCACCATCAAGTCGATCATGGAATTCGGTGCTTTCGTTGAGTTCATGCCCCATCGTGAAGGTCTGCTGCATATCTCGGAGATTGCTTGGGAACGTGTGGAGAATATGGAGTCCACAGGTCTCAAGGAAGGTCAGGAAGTCACAGTCAAGCTCCTTGAGGTAGACAAGAAGACCGGTAAGTACCGTCTGTCGATGCGTGCCCTGCAGGAGAAGCCCGAAGGCTATGTTGAGCCCCAGCGCGCTCCCCGTGGAGATAGAGGTGATCGTGGCCCGCGCCGTGACCGTGGCGACCGCAACGATCGTGCACCCCGTCGTGATGGCGACCGCGGACCCCGTCGCGACCGTAAATGATTCAGTGTAAACCACACTCAACTCAAATAAATGAAGCCTTCCCACAGGGAAGGCTTCATTTATTTGAGTTATTAGATAAGAATAGGGGAGTCGCATTGCGACTCCCCTATGTGATTCTTCAAATTAGCAGCTGATGCTTATGCTTCGGCTATAGGCTCAACATTGATGTATTTGCGGCCTTCCTTGCCTACTGTGAACACTACGATGCCATCGATAAGGGCATAGATGGTATGGTCCTTGCCAAGACCTACATTCTTGCCGGGATGATGGGCTGTGCCACGCTGACGTTTGATAATGTTGCCTGCCTTGGCGAACTGTCCGCCAAAGAGTTTCAGACCAAGACGTTTGCTTTCTGATTCACGTCCGTTCTTGGAGCTACCAACACCTTTTTTATGTGCCATTTTTCTTCAGGTTTTAAAAGGTTAAGCTACTACTTCTTTAATCACGACTTTGGTGAAATACTGGCGATGGCCGTTCTTGCGGCGATAGCCCTTGCGACGTTTTTTCTTGAAAACGATCACTTTGTCACCCTTTACAAGCGGTGTAGCTACTTCGCACACCACTTTTGCGCCCTCCACTACGGGAGTGCCTACTTTCACTTCGCCGTCAACATCGGCAAGAAGAACACGGTCGAATTCCACGGTCTGTCCTTCTTCAACGTTTTCGCCCAAGTACTGAACATACAGGAAACGGTCTTTTTCAGCTTTGAACTGCTGTCCCTGGATCTCTACGATAACGTACATTTAAATAGAGGTATTTAAATAAGTTAACCCGGCGGGCGAGCCGCGATTCTCGTGCGCGACTGCTTTATTCTTGGCCCGTTACGGAAAATTGCCCACAAAGGTAGCGATTTTTTTTGGTTCCGCCAAACAATCAGGACCATTTTTTTTCACTGCCTACGACAGTTCCTGCATGCGGGCTATGTATTTGCCGATGATGTCGAACTCGATGTTCACACGTGTGCCAATCTTAATTTCCTTAAAATTGGTGTTATTATATGTGTAGGGAATGATGGCCACACGGAACGATGACCTTTCGCTATCGCACACCGTAAGGCTCACACCGTTTACACACACCGAGCCTTTCTCCACCGTGAGATAGCCTTTCTTCACCATCTCCTGAGGCACATCATACTCGAATTTGTAATATCGGCTTCCTTCCACCTCCTCTATGTCAGTGCAAACCGCCGTGCAGTCGACATGCCCTTGCACGATATGTCCGTCAAGCCGTCCATTCATTATCATCGACCGTTCGAGATTGACGAGCGAGCCTTTTGTGAGGTCCCCTAAGTTGGACCGGTCGAGGGTCTCCTGTATCGCTGTCACCTCGTAAGTGTCATCGGGTAACAGACTCACTACCGTCAGGCATACACCGTTGTGCGCCACCGACTGGTCGATTGTCAATTCATTTGCAAATGAGCATTTCACGCGAAGCGTGAGATTGCCGTCAGCCTTGATTGCCTCCACTACGGAAGCGGCTTCCTCTACTATTCCTGAAAACATGATGTTATTGAATTTCTATATTTGTAGTTTTTGCTGGGTTATATTTCAACTTGAAAGTCAGTCCGCCTTCGTTCCTGGATGCTTTAATCTCTTTTCCGTCTACCGTCACTTTCGATTTCCGTGAGAAATCCTTCACGCAGAAAGTGGTATCTATCGTCTTCGGTGCTCCATCATAGGTGCCTTCCGACGATATCTCTATTGTGGTGTGATCAGCCGTAGGATAGCCACGGAATGTAATGAGGCGGTATTGCTTTGCCGAAAGTGATTCGGGCGACATGCGGTTGTCATCGTACATTGTGAAAGTCGATTCCGTCCCTTCGACAGGATAATAGTTCACAGTAAGTATTCCCGGATTATAGTCCGCTGTAGAGGTCATCCTGTAGTCGGCCATGGGAATGAAAGCACCGGCCTTAACGAAAATCGGCAGCATTTCAAGGGGTGCAGGGTAGGTGATGGTCGAGCCTCCAGTGTACACTTTGGAGGGATTGGCATAGTCCACCCACTGTCCCTGAGGGAATGTGACCTTACGCTCGACTGCTCCCTGTTGCATTACCGGGGCGACAAGCACTTCCGGACCCCAAAGATACTCATCATCAATATCGTCGTAGGCGGTGGAACGCGGCTCATAGAAATTGAGGGGACGCACCAAGGGATATCCGTAGGCCGCATTCTCGTAGGCAAGAGTGTAGTTGTAAGGGAGCCAGCGGTAGCGTTCCTTTATCAGCTGAAGAGTGATGTCCTTGTATTCAGGATAGTGGTAAGGTTCGGCATTATGTTGGGCATGGGTACGGAGCATTGGTGAGAACAGGCCAAGTTGCAGCCAGCGTACATACAGTTCCGGATCAACCGGATTTTCGGGGTCTACTGCAAAGCCGCCTACATCGTGGCCCATATAACCCAGTCCGCTCAGACCGGAATTGAGCATGATTGTGACCTGTGGCTGGAGTCCTCCCCATGAGCGTGACACATCGGTCGACCATGGGAACACGCTGTAGCGTTGAAGGCCGGTCGTGCCTCCGCGCATCATGGTCAGCAGACGCCTGTCGGGATATTTTTCTTTGAACAAGTCATAGATGATCTCGCTCCAGTCGTTACCATATTGGTTATGGTACTGGCGTGCTGTCTGACCGTTGGCATGTATGCCTTTCTCCGGATGCACTTCCGGTTCGCCAAGGTCGCCCCACCAGCCAGCTATTCCCATATCCGTCAGCTCGCTGTATCTGTCTGCGAGCCACTGGCGTGTGTCGGGGTTCGACATATCGAACATACCGCCTTCTCCCACCCATATCTTCACCTCCTGCGGATTATCGCCTGTGCTGTCGGCCATAAGCATACCGTTCTGTGCAAGAAAATTATAATTGTCAAGGGCCTTGCCGTTGCGCAGGATATAAGGCTGGGATATGGCCACGAGATTCACGTTCTCTTTCCTAAGCTTTGAAAGCATCTTTTCGGGGTTTGGCCATTGCGAAGGTTCCCAGTCCAGGCGCCCCATGTCCTGCTCCTTGCCGTACCAGTATAGGTCGAGCACTATTCCGTCGACTGGATATCCCCGACTCTTGAGCGAATCTATTGCTCCGAGAGTCTCTCTCTCGTTATGGTACCCGTATTTTGATGTGATGTAGCCCAGCGACCATAGCGGCGGCAGCGGCTGACGCCCGGTGAGGGTGGTGAGCTGTTCGGTGACATCGGCAAGGGTCGACGCTCCGTTCACATAATAGTAGGATATCGGCGAAGTTGTCTCAGATGAGTAGATGATCTGCGATCCATCGGAAAGTACCATCTGGGAAGCTGCATAGTCGTCGAACACCAGCGCGAAGCCATCTGATGAGAGCACCACGGGCATCGTGATGTTCATTTGGTCGATTCGTGGGTCGCCCTTAGTGTAGCCATAGTTCTGGCGGTTGTACATCACCAGTGTGTCGCCCCTGAGATTGAGGCTGTGGCCGCGTTCACCCGCCCCATAGAATGAACCTGCCGATGTAGTGGAGAGGGTGATTGTGCGCATTCCATCCGTGCTCTCTCGCACTCCGTTGTCAGTCACCGTCTTGTCTGCTCCAGCGCTGATGGTCACCTCACCCGATGCCGCATTCACTGTGGCCACCACTCCTGCCGGAGTGACCATGGCGGTGATGTCCTGCGTGAGCGGCGTTATCGTGGCATTGCCTTGCGGTGTCTCTATCACGCTTGTCCTCGACTGCGGCAGACGTTGCGACTTGGCTGAATTCGTCACTTTGATTACATTATCTGTGATGGCAGTCAGTGTCACCGATTGTCCTGTGGGAGTATCCACCGAAAGCACGCTGTCGGCTAAAACCGGCAGCGAAGAAATAAGTAACATTCCTGCGGCGAGTTGTCTCGGTCTCTTCATCTTGTTTCTTGTTTTTGGTTGGATGAGTTATGGACGGATATCTACATTCCTATGTTTACGGATCGATAGTATTTAGATATGTCATGATCTTTATATTCTGTCGGCCCGGTGGATTGAAGGTCTTCTGTCCTTCGGGTACCCTTGGTTTTTTCCCTCGCTTGATCGCCTGTCGGGCATGTTCCACTATCTTGGTGAATCTTTTCGATTTTTTCAATTTCGGTCCCCAATGCGACACGATGCGTTCCTTGTTGAAATTGTTAAGGTCATCGTACAGCCCTCTCAACTCCGGGTATTTCTCGAGTTCGGGTTTTGTCCATGTCTTGAAGCCTTCGAGGTAGGTGATGGCGGCCATCATCGATCTCTCTGCCGGATTCTCCTCTATTCTGGGATTGCTTTCTTCCGGAGCTCCTACGCCTGGATCCGCGACCTCTACAATTTCCACCGGAGATGCGATTTCAAGAGAATCTGACGATAAATCGAGCACCTTCGAATTCAGTCCGTTCCCATGGTTGGAGACACAAGTGCACAACATCGTCACCAGAACTCCTGTCAAAAAACCTACCAGACCCCAGAGTGCTTTTGTCCGGGTGAATGGATCCGTTGACAGCGACTTGAAGAAATCCTTGATATTGCCGTAAAAGGCAGAGATGTACGATTTAAAAGTGCTCTCAGGCTTCTGTATCAGTGAAGCGCCTTCCTCTGTCTGGTAAGAGCGTGTCTGGCTTTGGAAATAAGGGCTCTCGGATGATGTGGCGTGGTGTACGGCGGATTGTGTTTGTGTCAGACTGCTTCTATGGTGTGTCTGAGTTGCAGCCGGGGGTGTCTGCTTAGGTTGCGGGGACTGATAGTCTGGGTTGTGTGTCGCTTCTGCATGTTGGCTGACTTGTGGGAGCGTCCCCGTTGTGGGCATGAGCTCTTCAAGAGCCACAATGTCGGGTTTCATGTTCGGACGGTTCACCATTATCGACTGCACGGCTGCCGGTGTGTCGCCATTCATCCAGCGTATCTCCACTGTGCCCATAAGCGGGGCGAGGTATGGCTTGTCGAACTCGCAGCCAAATATCGTGGGGCGAAATGCAGGATCGGGCGATACGGGGGGATAGAGCTTCACCATCTGGTCAAGCGGTTCGTCGGTGAGGGAATGACCGTTGATATCCGATACAGAGCCTTTGTCGGCAAGCACCACTTCCGCAAAGGGTAGGTAGGACGTCTGATAGCGTTTGGTGCCGATGAGATCCGAGAGGATATAGGCTGTGAGGTCGCCGTAGAATCGGTAAGCTGTCTGTTTGCCGTTGTTTGGAGCCATCGCACCTGCAAGAGGGATGTTTTCATAATCCTTCTCGAAGACTTTGCAGAGTTCGGAGTAGGTCTCGGATGTGATTTTGGAATTGGATATGGCCTTGAGCACGGTACCTGTCACTTCCTCAATTTCTGTGTTGGATACTTTCACATCGTAGGGAATGAATATCCACGCTGCAAGGTGGTCGGGTTTCAGGGCTGGAATAGTGCGGAGCACAGTCAGGAACACTCCATCCGGAATATACCTGAGCATGAAGAAGATGTTCATCTTCCCCGTCTTGTATTTGATCTTGCCCACCACATGAGAGAGATTGCTCACGCTTTCCTTCACTTTGGGGTCGGCGTTGATGTCGAGCATTTCCCGGTATCCTTTGTATGCTATGGTGATGTATAGCTGTAGCTTGCCCATAGTTTTATATTGACTAAGATTTAGATATTTTTTGGAACGCAAATATACATCAAATAAATTTATAATACAACTTTATCACCACTTTGTGTGTTATAATTTCAAAGATTCCGATCGACAATCTTCAAAATCTCCTGGATATGGACCAGGCGGGGCGGGGCAGCCGCTAATGAGAATTGATATCTGTATGCGTATGAAACCTACGCATCCCGCTTGAGAGACACACATATCTTTATCTTAATTCGAGAGAATATCAATCCCGGCTCCTGAAGGCAGAGGCCGGGATTGATGTTATTTATGGTGCGGGAGTCAGGATGCTGATTCTTCTCCGCCCCGGTTCTTGGCTTTGTTTTTGGTCTTCACTGTTGATGAAGTGCTCATGTCTTTCTCTTCCTTCAGGTCGATTTCATTGCGCTTGTCGTCGAGCACGCGATATTGCAGCATGGCGAGGGATTCGTCGGGTAGGACTTTGAATGTGCGTCCGAGCGTGCGTCGCCATGTCTTGTATACAGATGTGAATAATCCTTTCTTCAGGTAAGCGTCAACGTAGGGATGAACGTACATTATGAAATCGCGAACTTTCAGCTCTTCAATCAAGTATTTGAGCTTGTCGAAAAGGGTGTCGGTGAACAGCAGCGACGGCTGCACCTCGCCTTTGCCGAAGCATGACGGACACGTCTCCGTGGTTATGATGTCAAGTGCGGGACGCACTCTCTGGCGTGTGATCTGCATAAGGCCAAATTTGCTGAGTGGCAATATGTTGTGCCGTGCCCTGTCGTTGGCCATCACCTCGCGCATGTGGTCGTAGAGCGCCTGGCGATGCTCGGCCTTGTTCATATCTATGAAATCGATCACTATTATTCCGCCCATGTCGCGCAGACGTAGCTGGCGTGCTATCTCATCGGCAGCGCGAAGGTTCACTTCGAGTGCATTGCTCTCCTGGTCGGCCGATGCCTTGGAGCGGTTGCCGGAATTCACGTCGATCACATGCAGGGCTTCCGTATGCTCGATTATGAGGTAGGCTCCTGATTTGAAGGATACAGTCTTGCCGAACGATGATTTGATTTGACGGGTGATGGAAAAGTTGTCGAAAATGGGTATGTCCTTTTCGTAAAGCTTTACGATGTCTTTTCGTTCGGGGGCTATCAGCGCTACATAATTTTTTATCTGTGAGGCAATCTCTGCATCATTGACATGAATGCTTTCGAATGAAGGGCTGAACACGTCGCGGAGCATCCCCACTATGCGGCTTTCTTCTTCGAATATCAGGGCCGGTGCCTGTGCGGTGCGAGCTTTAGCGAGGGTCTGTTCCCAGTATCCGCGCAGGGTATTGAGTTCGCTGTTGAGGTCAGCAGCGCCCTTTCCTTCAGCTGAAGTGCGCACTATCACTCCGAAATTCTTGGGCTTGATCGATGCTATGAGCTGGCGTAGACGCAGCTTTTCTTCGGTGCTCTTGATTTTCTGGGATATGGAAATCTTGTCGGAGAAAGGTATCAGCACCATGTATCTGCCGGTGAATGATATCTCTGTGGTCAGACGTGGACCCTTCGACGATATGGGCTCTTTCACAATCTGCACCAAGAGCTGTTGTCCCGGTGTAAGCACCTGGGTGATGGTGCCGTGCTTGTCGATGTCAGGCAGAGGTTTTGCCTTCGACAGCTGTGGCACGGCCGATGAAGCATCGCCGGACAGCAATTCGGAAATGAATGACGAATACGATGCGAAATGTGAGCCAAGATCCAGATAGTGGAGGAAAGCGTCCTTGTCGTAGCCTACGTTGACGAAAGCGGCATTCAGTCCCGGCATCAGTTTCTTTACTTTTGCCAGATATATGTCGCCGACTGCGTAGGCGATGTTGCGTGCCTCTTTCTGCAGAGAGACAAGCCTTGAGTCTTCAAGAAGGGCTATCGACACTTCTGAAGGTTGTACATCGACTATGAGTTCGCTTTTCATTATTATCGTGTGTGTGGATCTTGTAAAACAAAGAACAAACTATCGACCGAAAGATTCCATATTGTGATTTCCCCGTCCCATAGTTTGTCCTGTGTTGCGTTCTGTGTTTGTCTCTTAAAAGAAGTCACGAAATGTGGCTCACTTCTTCTTGTGACGATTCTTTCTCAGACGTTTTTTGCGCTTGTGAGTAGCCATCTTGTGGCCTTTTCTTT
>CAYZPI010000093.1:0-12969 GCA_964480085.1 uncultured Bacteroides sp.
TGGCGTTGTCCGAGATGTACACCGGGCGGGTGGCGCTGATCATGGCTATGGCGCCGCCGTTGGGCTCCTGCATCATTATCTCGCCGCCGCTGATGGTGTTGCTGTCCCAGCGCAAGAAATCGCAGGTGGCAGCCATCACGATGGGTATATGCTTGAGGTACATGTTGTTGATGTCGGTGAATGTGAGCATTCCCTCGGCGGTCCAGGAGTGGTTGTTGGCGTGTCCCGAATAGTTCCACCACACGGCGCCCTCGTTGAGCATGCGGTACATGTCGTCGCGTCCGCCCTCGCAGATGCCGCCCACGATGTCGTAGGCGTCGACGTACACTTTGTTGATGAAAGCCTGCTGTCCGTCGGTGGCTGCGAATTCCTGGATCATGCGCTCGGTGTCCTTCAGGTGTATGCCGTTGTCGCCGTCATCGGCGAGGAACACGTATGTGTTCTTCCACGTGCCCGGTGACTTGTCCTCGCGGTATCGCTGCACCTTGTCGACGTATGCCTTGGCCTCGCCCGCGCTTGTCACAGGGATGCGTCCCACGCCTACACACAGTTCGTCGAGACCCATGTTGATGCCGCTGCCGTCGGTGAGCATGGCAATGAAGTCGTCGGTGCCGAAGCCGGTGTTGTCGGAGAACTGTGTTGAAGCGGCTCCGCCCATCCAGTAGGGGATTGTGTTGTAGGCTCCTGCACCGGAGAATTGTGTGGTGAGGTGACGGTTGTCGTAGGTGGCTCGTCCGAGGATCAGTGCATAGCGCAGGGGGCGGTCGGAGTCGGCGGAACGATCGTAGAACATCTTCAGGCATTTGCGCAGGGCCGAGACGTCGGCTGAGCCCGAAGCGAACTCATCGTAGACGTCCTGCACCTGAAGCACCTCCACCGTCAGCGAGTCGTCGCGGTGCATCTGTGCGATGCGGCGTGCCTGCTCGCGGAATTCCGGCAGGGTGAATATCACCAGCTCGGGAGCTTCAAGGCCGTGGATGTCGTGGTTGCCCACCGTGCCCACGTAGGCGGGCTGGGGGAGGGAGCCGTCGGCGCGCCATGCCGCGTAGGTGCGCTGGCCTGGGTTCTGGTTGGCCCACACCACACCACCGTCGGTAGCGGTGGTCTGCAGCTCGGTGATGTTGCGCGGATCCGTCACGTCCCATACCACCACGCCAGTCTGGGCCGAGAGCTTGAGACTTTGGGCTGCCGACCAGAAATTCAGAAAGCCCTCGGCGGGGAGCTGAAGGCGGCGCGGATAGTTGATTGCCACGTAGTCGAGCCATGCGTTCTGTATCGTCGATGGTTCGCGCAGACTCACCTTTACCGTGGTCTTCTCCGACGGGGTGTCGAACGTGTGGGTCGAGATGTTGTGGGAGGCATGGATGTAGGCGCTTGAGCTCACGGTGGATAGCTTGTCGGTTGAAGCCTCGGGCAGACGGGTGTTGTTGATGGAGTAGTCCACGTTGGAGGCCATGAATGTCTTCGCCACCACAGCACCCTGCACGGTGGCGCTCATGCCTTCTGCCCATCCCGGGGTGTCGAACTGCACGCTGCATTCGATGCGGTGCTTCAGGTTCTCTCCCACAAGTATGTAGCCTGCCTCGCCGGGCGACAGCTGGTCGGTCTCATAGTGGCGGCGGTCGATGAAATAGTCCTGTGCTTCTGAACTTTCCGCCATGCCGGCCCCCTGCTTTTCAATTGCCGGGGCGGGGGAGCCGTCGCGGTCGCTCACATAATAGTAGCCGTGGGTGGTGTAGATGTTCTTGTTGTGGACATGGCATCCCGCCACCTCGGTCCATTGCTCGGGGCCGACACCGTAGAACACGATGCCGTCGGCCACCGCAACCGACTGTACCATCGGCACATCGTCGATATAGTTCTCTGCAGTCAGCCGGTCGGGGATTCGTGCGCCGCCGTAGCCGTAGACCCTCACTTTCTCCAGGTCGGTGAAGCCCCATTTTGAGAGTTGCGCGCGTGTGATTTTGTACACTCCGCTCTCGGCCACACTTATCCTCACCCAGCGGCCTTCGGCGAAAGCCGATGATGTGGTGTAGGTGTCAGTGGGGAGGGCGCAGGCTGCTGCGTATGTGAGGGCTGCTATCAGCAGCAGCGTCAGTTTCAGATGTTTAGGTGTGTTATGATTCATCAGGGGAGAAATTTCTTATAAATCTTATAAGTCTTATAATCTTATAACCTCATAATCTTATAATCTTATATATAACGTGGCGTTTGCCGATTTATTGTGTTCGTCTCGCCCAATCCGGACCGGCCGTGCGCAGGAATGAGGCGGTGTCGCCGTTGAAGGTGTTGAGGTCGACGGGAGTGGGGATGCCTCTCACCTTTCCCCGGTGGCTGTGTTGCCACAGCTGCCATTGGCGTGGGGACGGTGGGCGCGACAGGGAGCAGAGCCAGAGCGGCACGTCGGGAAAACTGCCGCGGATGAAGGTCTCGTAGCCGTGGCGGTTGGTGTAGAGCATCACCTGATAGCCGCTGTCGCACAGTTCGTCGAGCATGGCTGAGAGCTGGTGTTTCACGCTGTCTACATCGTAGGCGGCGGGGTTGCCCCATTTCTCGACATCAATGGCGAGAGGGAAATCGAGCGGCCGTCCCTTCACTGATTCTATGAAATGACGCGCCTGCACGCGGCCGGGGGAATTGAAGCGGAAGAAATGGTAGGCTCCCACCAGCAGTCCGGCTTCCATGGCGGCGGCGTAGTTGGCGCTGAAGTTGGCGTCGCAGAAATCGGTGCCTTCCGTGGCCTTCAGCATCACGAAGGTCACTGTGTCGGTTGCCACCTGGCGGAAATCGACATTGCCGTTGTGGGCGGAGAGGTCGATGCCCTTCACGGGGTACACCGAGCGGTCGACATCCATGTGCATGTTGGGCGAGCGCGAGAACATGTACAGGATAAGGGATGCCGTGAGGGCCAGCATCGCCAGATCCAGAATAATGCATAGTTTCTTACTGCTTGATTTCATCGTATCGTCCTTTCGGCAGGTGCAAATTTAGTGATTTTTTCGAATATTCCGGTAAGGCCGCGGGAGATTTTTCCACATCCTGCACAAAATCATCGGTCAGGATTACGCAGGAATGAAAACTTTTATTTATCTTTGTGGGCCGGTTAGGCTCTAACACAATATCTGTGCCATGGAAATCAAGTACGACGTATTCATCAGTTACTCACACGCCGACCGCAAGGTGGCTGAGGGACTCTGCGGCTATCTGGAGGCTAACGGCCTCCGTTGCTTCATCGACTATCGTGATATCCCGCGTGCGGCGATATGGGCGCGCGTGCTTCCCGACGCCATCCGCCACAGCGGCATGATGGTGGCTGTGTACTCCGGCAATTACAACAAGTCGATGCAGGTTGAGCGTGAGCTGTCGATCGCCGACAAGAGCGGCATATCTGTGTTGCCGTTCCGTCTCTCCGACGTTCCGTTCGAGGGCATGAAATCCTATTATTTCGAGTCGATCAACTGGATCGATGCTTTCCCCGATCCTGAGGTGGTGTTCGGCGACCTGCTTGGCGACATCCTCGCGCTGAAGAGCGACACCGACGACTGGACACGCGGACGCACCCAGACCGTTACCACCGGACATGAACAGACCGGCCTGTATGGCAGTGATATAGAGGCGGCGAACGAAGAGATCGACGAAGAGCTTGAGGACGACTACAATGATGGTGTCGACGCCATGAGGCATCATGAGTATGCCGAGGCTTATGACATGCTCGAAGCATCGGCCCTGGCCAATTACCGGAGCGCGCAGCAGTATCTGTCATGGCTCACCCATCGCTCCTCCATACACGTCATCCCCTCCGGTGCCTGGCCGCGTCTGAGGAAACTTGCCGACGAGGGCCATCCGTTCGCCCAATACATGATGTCGCGCTACCACGCTTTTATCGAGGTCGACGACAGCCTGTCGTATGAATACGCGGCGCGTTCGGCCCGTCAGGGCAATATCTTCGGACAGTACGAGCTGGCCAAGATTTATGATCTCGGCGTGGGTGTGGAGCGGGACGAAGCTCTCGGTATCGACAAGATAAAGGAGCTGCAGCGTATGGATTTCAGCAATGCGATGTATGATATGGCCCGCCAGTACATCTACGGCTACACCATCAAGAAAAATCCCCGGCGGGGACTGAAGATACTTGAGCGTGGCATAGAGCTCGGCGACGCGCAATGCATGGCGGAAATGGCCGACCAGAAGATGTACGGCGATATCTGCGAAATGGATGTCGACGAGGCCCGCAGGCTTTATGCCATGGCTCTGGAGGCGGGATATCCGGCCTGCATGAGCTCACTGGCGCAATCCTATATTGTGGATTTCAGCGATGGTTCTTTCAGGGATTCCGATTCCATAAAGAAAGGGCTGGAGATATTGAATACCGGGGTGAGGCTTGGAGATACGCAGTGTATGGCATATCTGGGGGCTTTGTATGACGGCAGTGCTGAGGAAATGGGGCTGAAGCCGGATCCGAAAATGGCGGTGAAGTGGTACAGACGCGCCGCCGACCTTTACGACCGTGATGCGGCGGCGTGGTTGGGAAAGCTCTATTATTATGGCAACGATGCCGTGAAGGAGGACGAGCCCGAGGCATGGCGATGGTTGAAGAAGGGGGCTGCCAGGCTGTCCAACACCGCATCGTATTATCTCGGCATAATGTGCATGGACGGTTATGCGCAGGAGGGTCAGTCGAAGGCCGACTGCATAGGATATTTTGAGGACTCGATGTTCGTTGGCGGCTGGGGAGGCGCGCAAAGCGCTTTCCAGCTCTACAGGATATATGCGCCCGATGATTTCGAGAAAGGTTTTCCCACCCTCCCGAAGGCTCATTTTGATATTGAGGGGGTGGAGCGGAGTCTGGACAGGACGATCGAGGTGCTGCGCCGTGGCGTCAATTTTGATGATTCCACCTGCTGCTATCTACTGGGATGTGCGCTCACCGACCCCGAACGTCCGTATTCCAATGAGGCCGAGGGGGTGGAATTGCTCCGCAAGGCCCTCGCCAATCCTATGGAGCCGTGTTATGATGCGGCAATCCGGCTTTACGAGGTGTATTCCGAGGGTCTCGGCGTATCGAAGGATCCGGAGAAGGCGAGGGAATATCTCGACATCGCCTGGGAGAATCTTCCGTCCGATCTGATGGAGACATACTTGTCTTAGGACATACTTGTCTTGGTTGTTCTTATTCCGTATGGGCAATTTGAAGGATACTTCTCATTGCCTGAACCCTTTGTCCGTCTTTAGAAGATATAAAAATTATATAATTTTAACATTGCGCTTTGCTGGATTATTCGTAGATTTGCGTAATTTAATTTATTGAATCTCTTTTTGTTAGGACACTAACCTTGGAGACTATGTAATTTACTTGTTGAATCAGCGGAATTTTACACATAATATTCTTAATTATGTCATCTAATCTCTTTAAATCCAAAGCCTTACTTTTCGGAGGCGCACTTGTGGCCGTGGCTGCCGCAGGTCTTTTGGGCTGCACACTCGAACCTTACATCCTTACCTCGGAAGAACTCTACACGCGCAATTTCATAAAGGATTTCGGACTCATCGACCCCAATCAGGACTGGAACCTTGCCAAGGAAGCCACCGTGACGGTGAATCTCGGCGATGCCGTGCACAAGTCGGTGAAGATATACGGCAATGTGCAGGGCAAATACTATCTTGTGGCCGACCTCACTGACATATCCGGACGTCTCGACGTGCCGGTGGATGTGCCCGAATCGACCACCGATTTCATGGTGGTGACTAACGGCCGCAAATACTACGGCGGCCTCGCCTCCCCCATCGACTGCTCCGAAATGAGCAGGGGAGTGCCTAATGGGAATGATTATACGGAAGATACCAATACAAATCCGGCAGTGTATGAGGCAACCAAAAGTGGGTATTCAGTGATGGTGCAGCACACCAATAAAGGCAACGGTGCAGCTTCAGGATATGGCACAGCCGGTGACGAGTATCAGTATTTCAACACGCAGCAGATGTCTCCCCTCATTGCGACAACACCGTGGGAAAAATATTATTCTCTCAACACCGGCGGCTGGTCGAAGGAAAATATTAACGGCGATATCGGACTTCTTCCGGAAAGCGGTGAATTTAACCGAAAGAAATCAGTTCTGGAACAATGGATCACGCAAAAACGTGATGAAGGCAAAACTATCGTGGAGGATTTCAAAATAACCACTGGCGATGACGGCAGTTTCACGCTCTTTCCGTATTATTACGGTACGAATCTGGTGCATGAGTTAGGTGTGTATCTGCTTGACGATAAAGGCAATCCTATCCTCGCTGATGGGAGCGAGTATAATTCGAACATCGTTTCCAGTAATACGCTTACTACGTTGGACAAATTCGTCTATTTCCCGGTGTTCCGCGACCGCGAGGCGGGCGATCTCCAGGTACAGCCGCATTATGACAGCAGAATCAAAGATATCATGCTCAGCTGGGGCGGGGAAAACCCAGAAGGTAACAAATTTGATGAATATACTTTCACGATTGATGAGAAGTTTGAGCTTGAGAAGTATGTTTATATCAACCTGGAAAATATAGGATGGGTGTCATATTCGGATTATCTCACAAAATATGACGGCAACCAAACCCATAGCCGTGTGGCATATCATTTCTGGGTCGATGAGGTATTTAACGATAACGATCCGAAGCCGGTGACACATGCCACCTGTACAAGAGACGGTGTTGTGACACCGCTTGCCAGTACTACCGGTGAGAAGGCGTGGGCCTCTATAGGTATAGCTTACAATCTCAAAGTAGCTGATAAGGGAGCCGGCAAGGGCTTTATAGAAGGCAGAGAATGTACCCTTGGCTATTATGTTACGGAGCCAGCCGTGCACCAGCACTCGTACACAGAAGAATTCACGGCTCTTCCCGCTACGATGACGCTAGATGATGATTGGAACTGCTATTTCGAGCCTTCTGATTATTTCGAGAATGATGTGACTGATAAGCTTAATTGCAATGTAGAAAAATATGGGGCTACCACATTGCCGGCCTCAGCTTTCACAGACGTGGATGATACCTACAGCATTGTAATTTCAATAGATCCTGCGAATAGAGTTTTTCTGGCATACGGTAATTGGAGTGGTAATTTTGAAGGCGAATACACATATATGTCAAATGGTACGCAGTACACAAGTTCTGATTCCAAGACCCAAGTTATATCAACATTTGAGGTGCCGGTGCAGAATTGGATGATTGCGAGACTCAAAGAAAACGGATTGTTAATTCATGCGCCTGAAAATGCTTTCACAATCACAAAACTGGCGCTGAAGAGGCCATTGAAAGTAGGTGAGATTGCAGACACCTGGACCTGGACTTCAAATGGCAAAGCCAACGCTATCAGCAAATTGAAGGAGTATTACAAAGACACGAATCCCGGAACGCAAAATTGCGACTGTGATAAATCCATTGATTTCTCAAATGCCGATATGCAAGTGGTGATTCCGGCTGATGCAGGACATGACAAAATCCATTACTTTGTGAAATGGACGCTTGGTAATACATCGGCCAATGCCCGGCGGAGAAACGCCCCTGCGCAGACTCGTCATACAGGGAGCCGAGACTCCGATTCCGGATCCAGACCGTCATTCCTCAATGCTAATGGCACCTGGATGGATGTAAATACCTACTGGTCGAGGTATCTGCCTGACAACGATGAGGTGGCTTCGTATCCGACCAATATGACAATGCTCGCACGCTCGCGCGGTTACGACATAAAGATAATGGTTGAAGACGGGCAGGGCAACAAGGTACCATACAAAGGTTCGTTGGGTATGTATCTTAAGGTGATAGGCGCCTATGAGATTGATAATGATGGAAACGAACAATACTCCACCACGAAATCCATGTATCAACAGACATTCCCATATGTGGTTTTCTCACAGAAGAAGTTTAACAGAGCTGCTAATGGCGAAGAATCCGAGCAGATCAGTGCCCTGTCGGTGAAGCATCCTGTAACAGAACGTACATTCTTGACTTTCGAGGATATGCGTGTTACTCGAAACGGCGTCACCCCTGACCAATACTGGGAATACAGTAGCGACCGCGATGTGAACGATCTTATCTTCAATATCTCCAATTATGGCTCGATATCCAATGATAAGGAGGAAATTTCAGAAAAGACAAACGATGAGGCTATCTCCTGGCTGTGGGCAGTGGAGGACTTGGGGTCGACCGATGACTTCGACTTCAACGATATGGTGATGAAGATTACCTCAGTCACCGGCAACCGGATTACCAAGGACCAGGATGGAAAAGAGAGTAAGGTCGAACTTTACAAGAAGGTGACATTCCAGCCCCTGTGCGCCGGCGGTACTCTGCCCCTGTATGTGCAGTACACCAAGGACGGCAAGACTTACACCCTCAAGCCCGGTGTATTCAAGGAGGAAGACCTGGATTATGAAGGTGATGAATTTAAAGAAGCTTCCGACATCAGTGATATACAGATAGATGGCAGCGCAGCTGACGATGAAAGCGAGATCCACCGTTGGTTCGGCGACGGCACATATCCGTCGACAAGTATGATAAACACTAACGGAGAGAAAATCAAGTCAAAGACCTGTGTGCTTTACCTTAAGGATGGATTCTCGATAGCCGGCTTCGGCAGCGGTAGCAAGAAAGGTCCGCAGGGTGGTTTGACCGTATATGTCAGGGACGATCGTGGCCAGCAGGACTACACTGATATCACCGATGGTAAGGATGACTGGACAATTTCGACACCTGATCCGGGCAAGGTATCGCAGATGTTCATGATCTATGATGCCAAAACACCGTGGCGTTGGCCTACCGAACGCACCCATATACTTGAAGCATACCCTGATTTCAAAGAATGGGTGAAGGATGGCAATAATGAAGAGTGGTATAAAGTTCATAAGGGCAACACCTGTCCCCGCTACGATCTTGGCGAATAGTATTCGATACCCCAAATAATTGGTCGAGGCTTCCGGTTCGGGAGCCTCGACTTTTTTCTATATGCGGAATATAGCCATGGAAAGAATGGTTGTTCCATGTGGGAGAAGCTTGTTTCGGAAAACCGAACAAATGTGTGGTGCCGGTAGTTATTACTACATAATAAATAATTAATTTTGTCTAACTCAAATTAAAAAGTGCATTCCGAAGGTCCGGGCACTACATTTCAATTGCTATGAATTACATAACAGAATCCAACAGGATATATGCAGCCGATCCGTCGGGTAAAATAATCGCGGAGGTGACATTTCCTACAAAACACGGCATTTCGACTATCAACCATACCTTTGTGGATGATTCCCTGAGGGGGCAAGGTGTGGCCGGGGAGTTGGTAAGACTCGCTGCAGAAAAAATATTGGCCGAAGGCAACAAGATAGCCGCCACATGCCCCTATGCGGTGGTCTGGTTCAAGAAACATCCCGAATATCCCATAGTAACAAAGCAGGGAGGGATATAAGTAAATTTTGCTTATATCCCTCCCGTGAAAAATACCTTAAGCAGGACATCCCTGTGGGCTAACCTTTTATTTATCTTTTAAAAGCATTTCAGCCATTGAGGCTGCCGCATGCCGTCCGTCGCCCATGGCGAGGATCACTGTGGCTCCGCCCCTCACGATATCGCCTCCGGCGAAGATGGTGGGGATGGTGGACTGCATGTCGTCGTTCACCTCAATGGTGCCCCGCCGGCTCACCGCCAGCCCTTCGCCTTCGAGCGAGCGCGGAATCAGCGGGTTGGGCGACACACCCACGCTGACGATCACCTCGTCTACCTCAAGTTCCATCACGTCGCCGGGGATGGGCACCGGGCTGCGGCGACCTGACGCGTCGGGTTCGCCAAGCTCCATGTGCTGCAGCACGGCCGTGGTGACCGCTCCCTTCTCATCGCCGCGGAACTCTATGGGATTCCACAGGTTGAGGAATTCCACGCCTTCCTGTTTGGCGTGATGCACCTCCTCCACGCGGGCAGGCATTTCCTTTTCCGAGCGTCGGTAGACGATGTAGGCGTGTTCGGCTCCCATGCGCAGGGCGGTGCGCACGGAATCCATTGCCGTGTTGCCTCCGCCGATCACTGCCACGCGGTGGCCTTTCCTCACGGGTGTGGCATAGCCGGGACGGCCGGCACCCATCAGGTTGATTCTGGTGAGGTATTCGTTGGACGACATCACGCCGATCAGGTTCTCGCCTGGAATGCCCATGAAGCGGGGTAGCCCCGCTCCTGAAGCCACGAACAGTCCTTTGAAGCCGTCGGCCACAAGGTCGTCGTAGGTCAGTGTCTTGCCTATCACCACGTCATTGACAAATTTTACGCCAAGGGCGCGGAGATTCTCGATCTCGGAGTCGACGATGTCGTTGGGCAGACGGAATTCCGGTATGCCGTATTTCAGAACGCCGCCGATCTGGTGCAGAGCCTCGAACACGGTGACGTCGAAGCCTCTCTTTATCATGTCGCCCGCGAACGACAGTCCGGCGGGTCCTGATCCCGCCACAGCCACCTTAATACCGTTCGGAGCGGGACGCTCCGGCTCGGCGTGATGGCCGAAGATGCGGTCGGTGTCGGCTGCGAAACGCTCCAGATAGCCGATTGCCACCGGCTCCTTGCCCATCTTATGGTAGATGCATCGGCTCTCGCACTGTTTCTCCTGCGGGCACACACGGCCGCATACGGCCGGCAGGGCAGAGGTCTCCTTGAGCACGTCGGCAGCCATGGCGAACTCGCCGCGCTGGATGTTCTTGATGAATCCGGGAATGTTGATCGACACGGGGCAACCTGTGACGCACGCGGGGTCGGGGCAGTCGAGGCAGCGTGTGGCCTCCAGCACTGCCTGCTCCACGGAGATGCCTTGGTTCACCTCCTCGTTGCAGGTCACGCGGTATTTCGGGTCGAGCTCGTTCATGCGGCATCGCGGTATGCGTGTGCGCTCCTTGGCAGGAAGGGCCTTGCGCAGCTCCTCGCGCCACTCAGCCCGGCGCGGAGCGGATGTTGTATGATTCTGTTCCATCAGCTGTAACTTTTAAGACGCATCATCATTTCATCGAAATCCACCTTGTGGGCGTCGAATTCCGGTCCGTCGACACATACGAATTTTGTCTTGCCGTCGACCGTCACGCGGCAGGCGCCGCACATTCCCGTGCCGTCCACCATGATGGTGTTGAGCGATGCTATGGTGGGCACATCGTATTTCTTGGTGAGCAGCGACACGAATTTCATCATGATGGCCGGACCGATGGTCACCACCTGGTCGACTTTCTCGCGGTTGATCACCATCTCCACACCGTTGGTCACCAAGCCTTTCGTGCCGTAACTGCCGTCGTCGGTCATGATGATCACCTCGTCGGAATGCTCACGCACCTGTTCTTCAAGGATTATCAGTTCCTTGGTGCGGGCGGCGAGCACCGACACCACGCGGTTGCCGGCCTGCTTCATCGCCTTGATGATGGGCAGCAGCGGAGCCACACCTACGCCGCCACCGCAGCACACCACCGTGCCGAGATTTTCGATATGGGTGGCCTTGCCGAGCGGACCCACAACATCGGTAAGGTATTCGCCGGGCTCAAGGGCGCAGATCTCACGTGTGGAAAAGCCGATGGCCTGTATCACCAGCGAGATTGTGCCGCGGGCGATGTCGGCATCGGCTATCGTGAGGGGGATCCGCTCCCCCTTCTCGCCGCAGCGCACGATCACGAAATGACCGGGGCGGCGGGAGCGGGCTATGAGCGGAGCCTCCACTATTAGTTGCACCACATTCTCTGAGAAGTGGCGCTTTTCTAAGATTTTATTCATTTCTGAGCACGTGCATCAGCTACATAGCCAAGAGCCTCGCGGCATTTGTCGGTGACATACTGCCAGTCGGCTGCTTCCACCTTGTCCTTCGGGAAGAGCTTCGAGCCCATGCCCACGCAATACACGCCGGCCTTGAACCATCCGGAGATATTCTCTGCGGTGGGTTCCACGCCGCCTGTTACCATGATCTTCGACCAGGGCATGGGAGCCATAAGTCCCTTCACCATCTTCGGGCCGAGCACATCGCCGGGGAAGAGCTTTGTCACCTCGCATCCGCATTCCTGTGCGAAGCCGATCTCCGACACCGAGCAGCAGCCCGGAGTGTAGGGGATGGCGCGGCGGTTGCACACCTTGGCGATATCGGGGTTGAAGAGCGGGCCTACAACGAAGCAGGCTCCGAGCTGGATGTAGAGCGACGCAGTGGGAGCATCCACAATCGAGCCTACGCCCATAGCCATTTCGGGGCATTCCTTTGCAGCGAACTTGACCACTTCGGCGAATACCTCGTGGGCGAAATCGCCACGGTTGGTGAACTCGAAGGCCCTTACGCCGCCTTCATAGCATGCCTTTACCACCTGCTTTGCCACTTCGGCATCCTTGTGGTAGAATACGGGCACCATTCCTGTGGCACCCATCTTGCTGAGTACAGCAAGCTTATCGAATTTTGCCATAATTCTAAGTTATAGGTTATAGTGAATAGTGAATAAGTGAATTATGTTGTAAGTTATAGGTTATAGTGAATAGTGGATAAGTGGATTGCTTTATGCCAGACACCCGGAGACAGACCAGTCCGGATGGCACTTATTCACTATTCACTATCACTTATCACTTAACGCTGGACGCGGCCGTTGGCGCTGCCGCCGGCAAGAGCCTTCACTTCTTCTACTGTCTCCATGTTGAAGTCGCCGGGGATGGTCTGCTTCAGGGCAGATGCAGCTACTGCGAATTCGAGGGCCTCGCCCTGTGTGGCCATGGTGAGAAGGCCGTAGATCAGGCCTCCGGAGAAAGAGTCGCCGCCGCCTACACGGTCGATGATGGGGTTGATCTCGTAGCGTTTCGACACATAGAATTCCTCGCCGTTGTAGATCATGCCCTTCCAGCCGTTGAAGGTGGCTGAGTATGACTCACGCAGGGTGGACACCACATACTTGAATCCGAATTCCTTGCGCATGGCCTCGAAGATGCCCTTGTAGCCTTCGGCGTCGGTGT
>CAYZPI010000094.1:0-12928 GCA_964480085.1 uncultured Bacteroides sp.
GAGTCGAGAATCTTGAAGAGGAGCTTGTCGCCCTCCTCGCCGTACTTGCCCATAAGCGAAGATAAATTCTCCATCGCCGGTGTCTCTATCGCCTGGAATCCGAAGAGACAGAACACATCCTTGATGGTGTTGAATATATAATTGCGCCGTGCCATCTCGACCGGCGAGAAATCTCTTGTCCCTTTGGGTATGGAAGGTTTCTGTGCCATTTATGCAGGATTTGTCAGTGGATAACAATATTTTTCAAACTGCAAAACTACAAAAAAAATCGCTGACACATCTCCTCCCATATCATAATTTTTTATAAAAGACATCCTGATTCATCGCGATTGAACAGGTTATGTCGAGATAAATCAGGATGAACAGGGATAGCATGATGCTTCACGCAGCAGCCGGAGCTACCGGGAGCCTGCGCTGCCAGCGCATGAAGAGGAATGTGCACACGAGCATGGCGGCAACGCCGATGATCTCACTCACTCCGATGGGGAGACCTATGCCGGGGGTATAGGAGCCAAGCGGAGCGTAGAAGATGAAGGTGACGCACAGGGCCGTCATGAACATAGCCGGGATCATGGTGATGGCGTAGGCCTTGCGGTAGCGGGCGAGATACACGCTGCAGGCCCACAGGGTGAAGATCGACAGTGTCTGGTTGCACCAGGCGAAGTAGCGCCACAGCACATCGAAATTGATGTTGAGCAGCAGGTAGGTCACGGCAATGATGGGCAGGGCCACGAGCAGGCGCTTGGCAAATTTTTTCTGATCGATATTCAAGGCATCGGCTATGATCAGGCGGAGGCTGCGCATGGCCGTGTCGCCGGTGGTGATCGGCGCGGCTATCACGCCGAGGATGGCAAGAACGCCACCGAATGTGCCGAGCCAATTCACACACACCTCGTGAACGAGGATTCCGGCATCGGCTCCGTTGGCGGCCATATAACCGGCAAGCTTGTCATAGCCTCCTGTGAAGGCAATGGCAGCGGCCGCCCATATCAACGCCACAACGCCCTCCGACACCATCGCACCGTAGAACACCATGCGGCCATGCTTCTCATTCTGCAGGCAACGCGCCATCATGGGGCTCTGGGTGGCATGAAAGCCGGAAATGGCTCCGCAGGCTATCGAGATGCATAGCATGGGAAACAGCGGGGCCGTCTCGCCGGCGGGATGGCGGTTGTAGAGTCCGTCGGTGAACCCGTCGGGTATTTCCACACCGTTGAATATCATGTAGCCCATTATGCCCACGGCCATGAACAACAGGGCGAAGCCGAACACCGGATAGAGGTTGCCTATAAGCTTGTCGACGGGCAAGAGCGTGGCAAGGATATAGTAGACGAAGATACAGATGGCCCAGAATGTGGCATGAAGGTGTTCGGGGGTCAGGGTGGCGAGAAGGTTGGCGGGAGTGCGGACGAATACAGCAATCACCATCACCAGCAGGATGCAGGTGAATACAGTCATCACCACCTTAATCTTGTTGCCAAGCTCGCTGCCCACGATCTCGGGCAGCGACTTGCCCCCCATCCTCACGGATATCATGCCGGAGATAAAATCATGCACCGCACCGGCGAAGATGGTGCCGAGCGTGATCCATAGAAAGGCGGCGGGGCCATACATGATTCCCATTATCGCTCCGAAGATGGGACCGACGCCGGCGATATTGAGAAACTGCACGAGATACACCTTCCAGGTGGGAAGCGCCACGTAATCGACCCCGTCGGCCATAGTGTTGGCGGGGGTTGGTCTGGAGCTGTCTATGCCGAACACACGCTCGACAAGCGCCCCGTAGATGAAATAGCCGGCGATGAGCACGACCAAAGCAATTATAAATGATGTCATTTGCTAACAATAAGATTAGATTTTGTAAACAATATAACGATGATGATTGCGAATTATTACCCTTTTGCATTCCAAATCGTTTTGCAAAAGTAGCACTAATTCTTAATATTCGAGTAAAAAAACATGCGACAAAAAGCCGGTGGATGCGACAATTTCCGCACCACCGGCAATTAGTCTCGATATGTCAGACCTTTCGCTTGGGATTTTTCGGGAACCACCCTTTGCGCACACGCTCGCGCTGCTCGTACACTTCCTTTATCGACCAAAAACAAGAGAAGGCCACAACCCCGAGTACGCTCGACAGCATGACATCCTCCACCATAAACGATGCGGCTACTGAAACGATGCCCGCCACAAGGAATATCCACCAGCATTTCACGCCTAAATAGTATTCGCCCTTTATAACCAGGGGATGGAAAAGGCCAATGACAAGGAATGTGATGAGACCGATTGTCAGTCCAAGCAGGTGATATGAGTTTAAAAATTCAGTCATGTTCTATACGGATTATTTGGACTGCGAAGTTAGCAATAGTTTCCGAATTAGCCGCCATCTTACCCATTCTTTTTTCTTTAACGCATGATCCTCGGATGCGCAGCACAGATTTTTTCCAAGACATTTGCTTTTCTTACAATAATTTCCTAAATTTGTGAATCAATTACAGATATCATGGCTAAAACTGATTCAGTCTACATCAACCCCCTTACCGATTTCGGCTTCAAGTTCCTTTTCGGTCAGGAAGAGAACAAGGAGTTCCTGCTGTCTTTCCTCAATGCTGTCTTCCATGGGCAGAGAGAGATTGTGGCTGTAAAGTTCGTTGACAAGGAGAAGATTGGAGAATACGAGGATGAGAGGGCTCTTATCTACGATGTGCATTGCCAGACTGCCGACGGTGACAGGCTCATTATCGAGATGCAGAACCGCTATCAGGCAATGTTCAGGGACCGGGTCCTGTACTATCTTTCGGCTGACATATATCATCAGGGGAGGAAGGGAAAGGATTGGGACTATTCCCTAATTCCGGTGTACGGGGTGTTCCTGATGAACTTCGACTGGCGTGAGGGCAACGATGAACCATTGAGGGAGGATGTGTGTTTGATGAACACAAGGACACATGAGGCGTTCTCCGACAGGCTGGGAATGACATTCCTTAAGATTCCAATGATGGTGAAGGATGCGGAGGAATGCCGGGATATGTTTGACAAATGGTTGTACCTGTTAAAAAATATGGACAAGATGGAAGCAATGCCTAAAGTTTTTTTGAATGACCCGGTCTTCAAGAGGTTGGGAAAGGTCGCACAAGTGGCGGCACTTAAAGATGACCAGCGCACAGCCTACGACGCATCGCTGAAGGCTTACCGCGATGCATACGCCATAGCAAAGACCGAGCGCAGCGAAGGTTTCGCCGAAGGTCGTGCCGAAGGACGTGCTGAAGGACGTGCCGAAGGCATAGAGAGCGTTGCCCTGAACATGATGAAATCGGGAGTATCTGACGAAACCATTCATGAATATACAGGCCTGTCTAACGCCCAAATTATTTCCCTTCGCAATAGCTTACCGTAACTTTAAGATTATAAGCGAATAAGGTTATGAGATTATAAGGACGTATCAGATTGTTCCTAAAGAACTTGGCATGATCTTCCGCCTTAACTAATCTCCGCCAAAAAATTCTGTAACCGTCATATAACCTTATAAGTTCATAACCAGCGGAGCGATAACCCTCAAGTTGAACCTGCGAAACTTGAGTGAAAAATCAATCGGATGTGCTATGTATTGAACGTAGCACATCCGATTTTCGTTTGAAATACATTTTCACAGAGTGGACACAAAGAGACAAGCCACTACAATCGTCCCAATATAGAGTCGTTCAAGTTGTTATTCTTTTGAATCAAGGATCTCGCGTGGGGTGAGGATTTCAAGGGCACGGGCACCACGGTGAGTGCCCGTGAGGTAAGCTATGCGGTCGTGCTCGCCTATGGAACCGTCGGCTACGATGCTCGCCACTGCTTCCACGGAATGCGGTCTCGCCACTGATGGAACGGGGCAGTCAAAGTAATACGACTTCACTCCATAGCTAAGTGCGAGCCACCGCTGCACACTCTTGTTGTGACAAATGGCATATATGGGATTATAGCCCCTGAACGAAGAGATGAAGCGTGCGGATATGCCGTTGAAAGCATCAGTGAAGATAGCTTTCGTACCCACCTTCTTGCCCGACAGCACGGCCTCATGGGCAAGGAAGGATGTGACATCGCCATCAAGCAACGGTTCGACCGGTATCTTGCTGTAGAGCGATGACTCTACCTCACGTGCCACGCTTGTCATGGTCCTCACCGCCTCAATGGGATATCTGCCACTTGCGGTCTCTCCGGAGAGCATCATGGCGTCAACCCGCTGATACACGGCATTCGCCACATCGGATATCTCCGCACGCGTTGGACGCGGATGCTCAATCATAGAGTGAAGCATCTGTGTGGCCACAATCACCGGCTTATGCGCCTTGATACACTTATTTATCATCATATTCTGGATTCCCGGAATACGCTCGGGAGCCACCTCGATACCAAGGTCGCCGCGGGCCACCATGATGCCGTAGGAAGCCTTCAGTATTTCGTTGAAATTGTCCACGCCCTCCTGGTTCTCTATCTTAGAGATGATCTTGGTGTCGGCTTTGAGCGAGTCGAGTATCGACTGTACCTCCTTGACATCGGCAGCCGAGCGCACAAACGAATGGGCTATGAAATCCACTCCGAGCTCCACGGCATACCCGATGTTGAGTCGGTCGCGCTCTGTCACGGCAGGCAGATCCACACGTATTCCCGGAAGGTTGACGCTCTTGCGCGATCCGAGCTTTCCGTCATTCACCGCTACGGCTGTCACCTTATCACCATCGACAGAGATGATTTCAAATTCCAGTTCTCCGTCGTCAATGAGCATCCGAGCCCCGGGATACAGCACCGACGCCACTCCCACATAGTTGAGACATATCCTGCCGGATGAAGTCGGCTCATCCGGCCTGCCAAATATCTCCACCTTGTCTCCTTTCCTGAAAATTATCGGCTCACCTGAATCGGTAACCGTAGTACGTATCTCCGGCCCCTTTGTATCCATCATGATCGCGATGGAGTCGTCGGCGGCGCGGGTATTCTCCACTATCCTCTTGAATCCCTCATAATCAAGATGTGCGGAGTTCATTCTCACCACATTCACACCTGCTTCGGCCAGCGCCTTTATAAAATCTACATCACATCTCTTGTCGGACACCGTGGCCACTATCTTCGTGAACTTATGCATAATTCTTTACTCTTTATCGTTAATATACATACTTACAACACATTTAGCGCCGGAATAGTTGGGAGCTTTTTTCAACTATCTTCGCTTTAATATTTGCTTTTCTGCTTCAATGAAATATTCGACGAAGGCATAGACAAAAGAGTACGCAAGGAGCTGTGAACAGCGTTCCCGGAAGAGAGGGATTCCCCCAATTTTACATGAGGCAATAAAGGGGCGATTTATGCGTTATAATTGAATGAACCCACGTTAACGCTCCACATATCTCCATGAGATCACTTCGATATATATTCCTTGCGCTGACAGTCGGAGCCGTCACCATGGCGTCGGCTCAGGACGGCAGCAACGCTTTCACGTTCCTGAACATTCCCATGTCATCGAGGATCTACGGCCTCGGCGGTGTGAACATCACCCTGGTAGATGATGACGTCACTACCATCGACCAGAATCCGGCCCTATTAGGAAGCGAGATGAGCGGACAGGTTGCGCTCTCGTACATGCGCTATGTCGGCGACAGCAATTTCGCCGGCGTACGATATGCCCATTCCGCCGGCGAAAGGGGGGCATGGTCAGCCGCAATCCAATATTTCGGTTACGGCGATATCACCGAGACAGATGCAAGCGGCTCGATAATCGGCAATTTTTCACCCAAGGACGCTACGTTCATGGTAGCATATTCCCATGATATCACCGACCACCTGCGCGGCGGCATCAACGTAAAGGGCGTGTACAGCACCTACGCTGAATATTCGTCGACCGCCCTCGCCACCGACCTGGGCATCAACTACTATGACCCTGACAAGGACCTCTCGCTATCGGCAGTGGTAGCAAACTTAGGCGGACAGATCAAGAAATTCAACGACGAGGCCGACCGCCTGCCAATCGACATACGCCTGGGCTGGTCGCAGACATTCGGCACCTTCCCCATCCGATTCTCCGTCACGGCATGGAACCTCACCAAATGGAGTCTCCCCTACTATGAATACGGTGACGGAAGCGCCGAAGGACGCCCGGTGGAGAAGAGTTCGTTCTCTTCCAACCTCTTCAGGCATCTTGTGTTCGGTGCCGACCTGGTGAGTTCGCCCAACTGGTATCTCGGCGTGGGCTATAATTACAAGACACGCACCGACATGCAGACCCACAACCGCAACATGCTCTCAGGCTTCTCGCTCTCGGGAGGAATACGCGTGTCGAATTTCGGAGTAGGCATAGCCCTGACACGTCCAAGCGTGGGCGCCACCACCTTCATGCTCAACCTCTCGGCCTCGCTCTCATCAATGATATGATTCAACAGAATGCAATCTGAAACATATTTAACGACATTCCTTAGATATACCAACCTGCCAATAAGATTATCGAAAAAAATATATGACTATGATTACAATAGCAATCGACGGATATTCATCGTCGGGCAAGAGCACAATGGCACGCCGCCTGGCTTCTGAGATCGGCTACCGCTATATCGATTCCGGCGCCATGTACCGCGCAACGACCCTCTATGCCATGCGGCACGATATGATCGATAACGACGGAAATGTTGACAATGCCACCCTTATAGCCCACCTACCACAGGTGCATATCGATTTCCGTGTGATGACCGACGGCTCGCAGCACACATTGCTCAACGGTGAGGATGTGGAGACAGAGATTCGCCAATTGGCCGTGTCAAGCCACGTGTCGACAATCGCCGCCATTCCCGAGGTACGCCACGCCTTAGTGGCCATGCAGCAGGCTCTGGGTGTGGACAAGGGCATCGTGATGGATGGCAGGGATATCGGCACAACGGTATTCCCGGATGCGGAAATGAAAGTGTTCGTCACCGCATCGGCACAGACCCGCGCCCAGCGACGTTTCAGCGAATTGCTTGCAAAGGGATCGGAGGTGACCTTCGCAGAAGTGCTTGCCAACGTGGTCCACCGCGACCATATCGACGAAACCCGCGAAGAAAGCCCGCTGCGCAAGGCCGATGACGCCCATCTGCTCGACAATTCCACAATGAGCGTGGAAGAGCAGGACCGCTGGATGCTCGACCTCTATAATCAAGTGATAGGTGATAGTGAATAGTGAATAAGTGTTTTTGTATAAGCCGAGAGCTTCAGCGAGTACCTGAAACCTGAAACCAAAGAAAATGCCTCACATAGAAATCGACTTGAAATCCGGCTTCTGCTTCGGAGTGGTAAACGCAATCCACAAGGCGGAGGAAGAACTGAAAAAAACGGGCACATTATATTGCCTGGGCGACATCGTGCACAACAGCGACGAAGTGGAGCGTCTGCGCTCGAAAGGACTCATCACCATCACCCACGAGCAGATGGCCGAGCTTCACGACGTGAAAGTGCTTCTCCGCGCCCACGGCGAGCCGCCGGAGACCTACGCCCTGGCAAAAAGGAACAATATCGAGATAATCGACGCCACTTGCCCCGTGGTGTTACGTCTGCAGCAGAACATCAAGGAGTCGTTCGACAGCAGCAGCGACACACAGATAGTGATCTACGGCAAGAACGGCCATGCCGAGGTGCTTGGCCTGGTGGGACAGACCGCCGGAAAGGCCATCGTGGTGGAGGATACCAGCCAGCTCGACAAAATCGACTTCGACCGCGACATAGCCCTGTATTCACAGACAACAAAATCGCTCGAAGGATTCAAGAAGATGATTGACACCATCAGCCGCAAGAAATCACCCGCGACCAATTTCAAGTCGTTCGACACTATCTGCCGCCAGGTGGCAAACCGTGTGGAGCATCTGCGAAATTTCGCCCGCAGGCATCAGGTGGTGCTCTTCGTGGCCGGAGAGAAGAGCAGCAATGGCAAGATATTGTACAACAACTGCAAGGAGGTGAATCCCAACACCTACCTTATATCCAACGAGACTCAGATCGACACCTCCTGGCTCAAGGATGCTGAGTCAATAGGAATATGTGGTGCCACCTCCACGCCCAGCTGGCTTATGGAGAAGGTGCGCGACCACGTGCTCGCGATGTTAGAAATCGACCAGCAGTGAAGCGATCTGCCTGACAGCCGGATTACCCGATTCCAACTCCGCCTCGCCTATCCGCCTCGCCTCGTCGGGATAGCGCGGGGCGATGTTGCACATCAGCCTCATGCCGGTGTAATGTGCCATCTCCTTATCTTCGGCAATCAGCCGCCTGGCAAGCTCCAGAGCGTAAGGCTCATGGCGCAGCAGACGGTGGCACAGGATATCCGCCACCTCGCAAGCCGGCACCTGCAGGCACCACTCCAGAGCCTCATCCTCTGATAATTCCCCGGCAGGCATCAGCATCGGAGCGAGAAGCATGCTCTCGCGTGTGGCGGTGTTGGCCCACAGGCGGCGTGCAATGTCGCTGTCCTTGCCTATTCCGGCGGCAATGTCCAGAAGCTGGGGCAGGTTGAGTCCGAAAATCACCCTGAACGGACTGGCCGCCTTGCGCAGCGTGTCGGCAATCACGCCATTGCGCATAGCGTACATACGGCGCTTCACCGTCTGCATCTCATTGAATCCTTCGTCTTTTTCCATGCGGCAAAATTACTGTTTTTTCAGATAAATTGAGTAATTTTGCACCGCAAAAATTCTATAGGTTCAATGATAGGAAAGATTATAGGTTTTCTAAAGGAGTGGGCATTGATCGTATCCATTGTGGCCGGCATCCTTGGTTATCTGATCTACGACAGCATTCGCCTGCCTGGCTTCGTGCATGAATATGCCATGAGTACAGTGGCCCTTGTGCAGCCGGCATTGATATTCCTGATGCTCTTCCTCACCTTCTGCAAGGTGGACCCACGGCATCTGCGCCTTTGCCGCTGGCATCTGTGGCTGCTGCTTATACAGGGTGGAGCGTTCTCGCTCATAGCCATCATCCTCATAATGCTGCCCCACAGCGGTCTGCGCGTGGTGCTCGAAGGCGCGATGATATGCCTGATATGCCCCACCGCTACGGCTGCGGCAGTGATCACCCGCAAGCTCGGCGGAAACATGTCGCACCTCACCACCTACACCATCCTTATCAACACCCTCTGCGCCGTGCTCATCCCTGCCCTGCTGCCATACGTGCATCCCGCTCCGGGCATGAGCGTGCTCATCCCTGCCCTGCTGCCATACGTGCATCCCGCTCCGGGCATGAGCGTGCTCAATGCCTCGATGCTCATAATGGGCAAGGTGTTTCCGCTGCTTCTCTTCCCCCTGTTCCTTGCCATGATTGTGCGCCGTGCATGGCCCGGCATGCTGCGTGCCATCGACCGCTATCCCGATGCCGCCTTCTATATCTGGATAGTGTCGCTCGCCTTGGCAATGGCAGTGACCACGCGCAGCCTGCGCCACAGCAGCGTGGACCTCGCCACTGAGATGTGGCTCGTTGCGGTGTCGCTCGTAAGCTGCATCCTCCAGTTCTGGATAGGCAAGCGTATCGGCGCGCGTTACAACGACACCATCGCCTGCGGACAGGCCCTGGGACAGAAGAACACCGTGCTCGCCATCTGGATGGGCTATACATTCTTCACCCCCGTCACCTCCATAGCCGGAGGCTTCTACAGCGTCTGGCACAACGTGGTCAATTCCTGGCAGCTCCACCGGATGCACAAAGAGACGCAACAACAGCAGCGCAACCCGACAACACACATTTAACAAAATTTATTTGTAATCAATGAAATAAATTATTAAATTCGCACACAAAATAACCTTGTTCCAATACTAATAACATAACTCCTTAAATTTCAATATCCTAATTTAAATTCTTTTTTATGTTCAAATCTACATTTCGTAGCTTATGTGCCGGGGCTGCCCTCATAGCAACGGGCTTCGCCGCCAACGCACAAGCAACTTTCGACAATGAGGCCGGTACATTCTCGTGGCCCAACGGCAACGAGACCTTCGCCATTGTCAGCGAGAATATTGACGGATGTCTGTCGGATTCAAAAGTGAAAGTCGGCACTGACCTCACTGTCACCGGTCCGAACGACTATTCAAGCAAAATCCCCGAGGCTACGGTAGCCCTCATGACCTACCAGCCCACCACCTCCAATGCCGGATACGAGGCTGGCGACATGATCGAATACAAGATCACCGTCAAGAAAGGCCTTACATTCACACCCACATCCGTGGAATTCGATGCCGTGAAAGAAGGTACAGACAATGCCTTCTTCTCATGGAGCTATGCAGTAGGTGGCGAGGAGAGCGAGATCTTTGACTACGACGATCCCAAAAACCAGATCCGCCGCAACAACAACGCCAACGCCGACGCTCCCCTCACACACGTTGAGACAATAGATAACGCTCAGGGCGACCGCGAATTTGCCCTCCGCTTCTACATCTCCAACACCGCCAACAACAAGAAGATGTCCATCGGCAACATCAAGATCAACGGTGTGGTCAACGGCACAGAGGCTCCCCGTGCTTTCAAGGATTTCGCCATCGACTTCACAACTGATCCCTACACCGTGACACTTCCCGCCGACGGCGTGCTCCCCGAGGGCGTGACCGTCAACGGCACATGGCACGACGCACAGCACGGCTACAACACCACCACCGTGACAATGAATGTCGACGGCCCCGTGCGCATCAAGCTTGGCCTCTGCCAGTATGGCAACGGCATGGCCACAGTGAAGGCCGGCGAGACCCTTCTTGCTGAGATCCCTTGCGGCGGTGCATGCAACGGTGCAGCCGAATGGGTGTACAACAGCGAGGAACCCGCCACACTCACCGTGACATCGGCAAGCTACATCCCCTTCATGTCGGTTGAGGCCTGCGAGCTCCTCCCCATGGTGGACATATCTTACTACGACACCACCGGTGCCCTCCTCGGCGTACAGACCGTGCAGGGTGGATCGCCCTTCGATTTCGCATACACCGTTGACGATGTCACAGTGCCCGAAGGTCACGCTTTCCGCGGATGGTTCTTCTCCGACCAGCAGACAGCAGCAAAGATCAAAGAAGGCGCTTCCGTGCAGGAAAACACCAAACTCTATGCACGCGCCACCAAGATCGAGGTGCCCACAGGCACATCGCGCTTCATCTGGGACCTCACCAAGACATATTTCTACATCGAGGATCACGAAGCCATCGAGATCGACGGCAAGTACTACAACAACCATGGCTGGCTTGTTGATAAAGGCGGTTCTATCAGGGTCAATGTCGCCGGCAAGTGCTACGTGACCATCGGCAACTGCCTCTACTCGGCAGAGAGCACAGCCACCGTGACCAACGAGGCCGGTGAAGTTGTGGCAGAGATACCCGTCAAGGCCGACGCCGACGGCGCCGAGTACACTTTCCAGTACGACGGCCCCGCAGGATGGCTGAGCATCACCTACCCCGACGGCTCCTACACACACAGCGTGGCTGTATGGAACGTAGTTGATTTCGTGGAATACAACGAGGCTACCGGCTACTACCAGATTCCCGCCGGCGACGTAAGCAGCTTCCTCATCGCCCTCAAGGCCGCAGGCGGCCAGGATGGCGCGAAGATCTTCCTCCCCAACGGTCTCTATGATCTTGGCGAGACAGTGCTCACAAACGTATCAGGCAAGAACATCTCCATCATCGGTGAGTCGATGGAGGGTACGATCATCCAGAACGCTCCTGCTAAAGAGAACGAGGGTATCGGCGTGACAGCCACACTCTTCAACACTTCTTCAGATCTCTACATCCAGGATCTCACAATCCGCAACGCAATGCCATTCGACGGCAGCACAGGCCGTGCCGTGACACTCCAGGACAAGGGTAACCGTACAATCTGCAAGAATGTCAACCTCCACTCTTACCAGGACACCTATTACAGCAACAACAACAGCGCCTATTTCTATTTCGAAGGCGGTGAGATCCACGGTGTCACCGACTATATCTGCGGTGGTGGCGACGTATACTACAACGGCGTGACATTCGTCAACGAGCCTATCAAGGATGAGGCCACAATGGCAGCTCCCAACGGAGCCCTCAAATATGGCTACGTGCTCAACAACTGTACAATCGAGACCACCTCAAAGCGCTTCAACTATGGCCGCTCATGGGGTGCATACTCAGGTCTTGCACTTATCAACACAACCGTCAACCAGCCCGACAAACTCATCGCCACACGCTTCATCACAGGCGGTATGAACTGCGCTGCCGACAAGTTCGTTGAATACAACACCATGGACACTGAGGGCAATGTAATCTCACCCGAGTCGAATATCCTTAAGTTCACACACAGCACAGGCGACAAGGAATACGAGACTATCCTCACCGCCGAGGAGGCAGCAGAATACGCTATCGAGAAAGTATTCCCCGACTGGAGAGCCGAAGAAATCGCAGCCCAGAAGAAGGTCGACGGTGTGGAGATCGCTGCCGGTCAGCTCAGCTGGAATGCCGTTGACGACGCTTTCGCCTACGCTATCGTGAAGGACGGCGCTATCGTTGACATCGTTACCACTCCCGGCTACACTGTCGACACTGAGGAAGCAGTATGGGGAGTACGCGCAGCCAATGCCCGCGGTGGTTTCGGTGAGGCCGTTTATGCCATCACCACCGGCATCAACGCCATCAGCAACGAAGAGACTGTCGATGTGAAATACTACAACATGCAGGGTATCCGCGTAGGTGCCGACTACCGTGGCGTGGCAGTGAAAGTCTCCACCACAACATCCGGTAAAGTCATCACCAGCAAGATCGTGAAATAATCACTTTCATCCTTATATCAAATGGCGCGCCTGATGGCGCGCCATTTTTTTATGCAATATCCATAAACCTCACGCAGAGCAACAGAGGGCTCGCAGAGGTATTTTTTATTATTGCTGTCCGATAAAAATTTTTGAGAGATATCTAAAATAAGGGCTGAG
>CAYZPI010000095.1:0-12838 GCA_964480085.1 uncultured Bacteroides sp.
ATATGGATTCAGAAAATAAGACCCCGACGAAGCGCAAGGTGCATGTGGTGATAGTGGCGGCGGGAAAAGGCAAACGCTTCGGCGGCGACCTGCCAAAGCAATTCAAGTTGCTTGGCGACCGTCCCGTGCTGATGCACACCGTGATACGTGTGGCGCGCACAATGCCGACCGCAAATATCGTGATGGTGCTCGGACACGACTATGTGCAATACTGGGAACGCATGTGCGAGATCTATGGTTTCGTGTCGCCCAGGGTTGTCGAAGGCGGCGAAACACGCTGGGAATCGGTGAAGAACGCCCTCAACACCCTCAACGCTGCACCCGACGATATAATAATGGTGCATGACGGAGTGCGTCCGATGGTCAACACCGACATGATCCACCGTATCCTCGCCGGACTCGAGACCAACGATGCCGTGGTGCCTTACACCTCCGTAACCGATTCGCTTCGCCGTATCGACGGCGACACCTCCCATAGCGTCGACCGCTCGCGTCTGGTGGCGGTACAGACACCCCAGGCTTTCCGCGCCTCAAAGCTGCTGGAGGCCTATAATCTCACTTACAGTGATAAATACACCGACGATGCCTCTGTGTACGAGGCCGCCGGTTTCGGCGCTCCGGCCTTAGTGGAAGGCTCGACGCTGAATATCAAGGTTACACGTCCGCGCGACATCGACATAGCAGCTTTGTTCATGGGCATACGATGAATTCGTTGCGCGACATAGATGTGAAATTTGTAAAGGGCATAGGCTCTGACCGTGCCAAGCTTCTTGAAAAGGAGCTTGGCATTCGTTCTGTCTACGACCTTGTGCACCATTTCCCTCAGAGCTATGCCGACCGTAGCAAGATCTATCGCCTGGTGGATTTCGCCGGAGATATGCCGGCCGTGCAGGTGAAGGGACATTTCGTGTCGTTCACCGTACAGGGCGAAGGAGCCAAGACACGCCTCACCGCTCTTTTCTCCGATGGCACGGGACTGGTGGAGGTGGTGTGGTTCAAACGCATCCAGCAGATGCGGAACGCCTATCACACCGGCACGGAATATGTGCTGTTCGGGAAGCCGTCGGTGTTCAACGGCACATGGTCGATCGTGCATCCCGAAGTGGATCCCGCCGACAAGGCGATGCAGGCAGAAGGACTCCGTGGAGTGTATCCTCTCACGGAGAAACTGCGCAACCGCGGGGTTAGCTCCCGTTCGTTCCATACATGGATTCAGTCGGTCCTTGCCTCGCATAAGTCGTTTCAGGAGACCCTTCCCGCGAATGTGCTTGCAAAATACCGACTTATGCCGGTGCGGGAAGCCCTTATGAACATACACAATCCGGCGGACACGGAGCATCTCAACGCCGCACGTCTGCGGCTGAAGTTCGAGGAGCTGCTTTATATCCAGGTGGACATGCTGCAGAAATCGCAGAAGCGGCGCTCGCAGCTCGTGGGATTTCGGTTTCCGCACATCGGACATTGGTTCAACACGTTCTATAGCCAATGTCTGCCGTTTGAACTCACCGGTGCGCAAAAGCGCGTGATCAAGGAGATCCGCGCCGATGTCAACACCGGGCGCCAGATGAACCGTCTTGTGCAGGGCGACGTAGGATCTGGAAAGACCCTTGTCGCTCTAATGTCGATGCTGATAGCCCTTGACAACGGGGCTCAGGCATGCCTTATGGCTCCCACCGAGATTCTCGCCACCCAGCACTACGAGACCATATCCAAGATGGTGGAACCGATAGGCATCAGGGTGCGTCTGCTCACGGGTTCCACTCCAAGGAAAGCACGAAACGAGATTCACGAGCACCTCACCGACGGCTCGCTGCAGATACTGATAGGCACCCATGCCGTGATAGAGGACACCGTGCAGTTCCGCAACCTGGGTTTCGTGGTGATCGACGAACAGCACCGCTTCGGTGTGGCCCAGCGGGCAAGGCTTTGGGGTAAGAACCAGGTGGCCCCGCATGTGCTGGTGATGACCGCCACGCCCATACCGCGCACATTGGCGATGACCGTATATGGCGATCTCGATGTGTCGGTGATCGACGAGCTGCCACCCGGACGCAAACCCGTCACCACGGTGATGCGTTACGATGAACAGCGCGAGGCTCTCTACCGCTTCGTCTTCCAGCAGATATCCCTCGGACGACAGGTCTACATAGTGTATCCCCTGATTGAGGAGAATGAAAAGCTCGATCTGCTGAGCCTGCAGGAAGGCTACGAGATGGTGTGCGAGAAATTCCCGCATTGCAAGGTGGCGTTTGTGCACGGGCGCATGAAGCCTGCGGAGAAGGACTACCAGATGGGACTGTTCGCCTCGCATCAGGCCGACATACTTGTCGCCACCACGGTGATAGAGGTGGGGGTGAATGTGCCCAACGCTTCTGTAATGATAATAGAGAATGCCGAGCGCTTCGGCCTCTCACAGCTTCATCAGCTCCGGGGCAGGGTGGGACGCGGTGCCGACCAGAGCTATTGTGTTCTGATGACCAAATACAAGATAGCCAAGGACACACGTGAACGGTTGAAAATAATGACATCCACTACCGACGGATTCGAGATAGCCGAGGCCGACATGCGAATGCGTGGCCCGGGCGATATCGAAGGCACGCTTCAGTCGGGGCTGCCGATGGAGCTGCAGATTGCCAATCTCGCCACCGACGGGCAGATCATACAGCTTGCCAGAGATGCGGCTGAAGGCATACTTGATTCAGATCCCGACCTCAGGCATCCCGGCAATGCACCCCTTGCGCGTGCGATTGCATTGGCCATGGCGCGTAAATCCGACTGGAGCCGTATCAGTTGATATTTTTTGCACAAATGGTGGCTGAGTGTGCTATTTGCGCAAATATGAGCAACATACGAATAAAAACAGGCGTTTTATGTATGTGACTGGTAGTTAGATTGTTAATTAATTTATTAAAATTTATTAACGATATTTTGTGCGATTTTATTTTGGTTAGTGCCTGAAAATGACTAACTTTGTAAGGTCGACAGAAAAGTCGGACTGGTATTACCATAAAAAACTGATAAAATGGAGAAAACACTCATAATCCTCAAACCATCCACCATACAGAGAGCATTGATCGGAAAGGTGCTTGACAGATTCCAGCAAAAAGGCCTCACCGTCAACGGCATTAAGATGATGCAGCTCAACGAGAAAATACTGCGTGAGCACTACGCACATCTTGTCGACCGTCCTTTCTTTCCTTCGCTGCTCAATTCGATGATGGCTACTCCGGTGATTGTGGCGTGTCTCTCCGGCAAGGATGCAGTGGCAGTGGTGCGGTCCATGACAGGAGCCACCAACAGCCGTGTGGCTGCTCCCGGTACTATCAGGGGCGATTTCGGAATGAGCGGTCAGGAAAACATCATCCATGCCTCCGACTCTGTGGAGAATGCCGAGATTGAAATCAAGAGATTCTTCTCTCCCGATGAGATTTTCGAATATTCCACAATAACAATTCCGGCTATCTACGCCCCCGACGAAAGATAAGCAATCATCAAAATCTTGCTTTCTGATTTTCTTCCCTGAACATTAAAACGACACATAATTCTGACAAAATATAATAAGGATACACGATGTGACGCCACGCGGACGATCATCTCTCCTTAAAAAACATTAGTAATGAATCTAAAATTTTTCTTCTCATCCCTCACTTTCGCACTTGCAGCCACTCTGTGCTCCACGGCACAGAATTACAAACTGCCAGGACAACATTTCGAACAACAGCACGACCTTCTCGCCAATCAGGCTAAAGTGGATGCACAATTCAATCTCTCCGTTGCCAATTATATTGATTTCGCTGAAGAAGAAGAACCCGAAGCCGATATCTACGAAGAAGGCTGGGACAGCGGATTGGTCAACTGTTATTCAGGCGTGAGCGTGCCGCAGACCGCTCAGATCGATGTCACGGAATACTGCATGCCTGTTCCAGGCTATCTCACATCGCCTTACGGCTACCGCAAGCGTTTCCGCCGCATGCACAAAGGCGTGGACCTGAAGGTGAATGTAGGCGACACCGTAAGGGCAGCTTTCAGCGGCAAGGTACGCCTCACAAAATTCGAGCGCAAGGGCTACGGCTATTATGTGGTGCTCCGCCACGGAAACGATCTTGAGACCGTCTACGGCCACCTCTCTAAATTCCTCGTGAAGCCCGACCAGTATGTCAAGGCCGGTGATCCTATCGCCCTTGGTGGCAACACAGGACGCAGCACAGGCCCGCACCTCCATTTCGAGACACGCTACATGGGCTATGCCATCAATCCTTCGGCTATCTTCGATTTCGCCAACCAATGTACCCACACCGATACGTACACCTTCGACAAGCGTACCTATCAGAACGCACGTAATTTCTCTCCTGAAGCCAATGCACAATATGCTGCCCAGTACCAGAAATCACATCCCAACAAGGCTTACACCAACACAAAGTCATCGGCTAAAGGTAAGACAGCTTATAAATCATCTACTTATAAGGTGAAAAAAGGTGATACCTTAGGTAAGATCGCAGCCCGTAACGGTCTTTCGCTGTCAAAACTCTGCCGTCTCAACGGCCTGAAGAGCTCTTCGAAGCTTCAGATCGGACAAAAACTGCGTCTGCATTAATATCGCAATTGGCTTGATAAAAAAATTGTAGCGGCAAGCTTCCGTGCCATCAGTCAGGAAGCTTGCCGCCTTTGTTATCTGTAGTCTCGGTTAATCTTTGATTATCTCTGCCCAGGCCTTGATACGGCTATCGGTGAGGTCTGAGTGGTTCACCTCGTCGATGATGAGTCCGTCGAACATCCTGTCGGGTGAATAGCCTTCGAATCTGCCGGTGAGGTCGGCGCCAGTGCGTTTCATCCTGTCGTAGATCTTGCCGATGGCAGCACCGAAGGTATCTCCCATAGTCTCGTCGCCGCAGCCGAAGACAGCCACCTTCACCCCAGGGAGGGCAAGTGCTTCAATGCCATCAAGGAAATCAGCAAAATCATCCTGAATGTCTCCGCTTCCCCAGGTTGATGAGCCAAGCAACACCACGTCGTATCCGCCAAGTGCCGACGGGGCTGTGTTTGCCACATCATAAACATCTTTTGCCTCCACACCCAAGGCTTTCGCTATCCTGTTGGCCACATCGGCTGTATATCCTGTCGATGATCCGTAAAAAATTCCTGTTTTTTTCATAATTCTGACAATTTTTCTTCTTCTGATATATTAACACAATTTATAGCTCCAATGTTTATAGTGTGTTTACTTTTTTAATGTTAACAACTTAAAAAAGTAAACACACTCTGAAATATCTTGTGAGCCATAATACAGAAACTGCATCGCCTGTCAAGGGGCGATGCAGTGGGCAGGGGGTCAGTCAGAGACTGACGTTATTTCTTGATTACTTTCTTGCCATCCATGATATAGATGCCGGCGGGCAGACGGTTGAGGTCAGATGCGTTGCCTACCTTCACACCCATGAGGTTGAAGATGTCGCCGCTGACTGCCTCGGCAGCAACAGACTTGATGGAAGATGTCTTGGCAATCGTGATCTCGGTGGATGCATCGGCAATCTCGATCTCGTAGATGCCATCGGCGTTCTGAGCTACCTCGGTTCCTCCGGCCAGAACTGACACGTCCTCACCCTCGGCGGGAGCCACTGTGAGCAGTGTGCCCTTGAATACCTTCAGGTCGGCAGGGAAATCGGTGACGGGTGTGACGATATCGTAGGCCACTGTGACATCGGGCTGGTCGTTGGCATTGACTGTCACGCTACATTCCTCCGGCTCGGTGGCAAGGAACACTTTTACCACGCTGTTATCCTCGACGTCGAGCAAGTAGTTGGTGCTTCCTTCATAAAGCGGAGCGAGTTCTTCACCGTTGACATATACTTTGTTGACAAGCTTGCTCTCGCTGTACCAGCTTAGTGAGAACGGATTCATGGCAGAGTAATAATCCACGATGTTGTATCCAGATTCCACGTCGATCGATGTGCGGTCGGAGCCGGAGAGCGAGAAATATGCGTCGGCAGCTGCACGGTCGTCAATCCAGAACACGAATTTCTTGTCCATCACGATCTTCGAGGTGATGAATTCCAGCACGTCTCCTTCGGCAAGAGTGACATTGGTGGTGTACTCCGAAAGGATTTCGTTGTTGAGCATCACGGTGGTGATCAGGCAACCTTCAGCCGCCTTCCACGACACGAGGCTGTTGCCTTCGGTAAGCTCGATATTGTTGACGCCGGCATTGAGGGCGATCACGTCGTTGTAGTATTCATATCCACGGTAGAGGTAGAAATTATCGGGATCGTCAACGAGGATTGTCACGTTGAGGGCAGCGAGGGGAGCGGCGTCGACAGCGATTTCAGCATCGTCCATGATAACGAAAGTATAAGGATATCCGCCGGTCCAGTTAGACTTATCGCCGTTGATTTCCACGCTTATGATCTTGTAATCGGGATTGGATGTGAGGGTGATGACGCTGCCTGCCATGGCTGTGAAGGATTTTCCATCGAAATTCTCTACATTCACATTATTGATCTGGGCAGATTCGATGGCTCCATAACCGTCCTCGTTGGCCGAATAGTCGAACGTCACAGTCACTTCCTTCTCGGGAACCTTGGCTATGATGTCGACCACGCAGCCATCTGTCAGGGGCACGTAGAATGCGCTGTACTCTCTGGATACGTTCACACCGTCGACAGTCACCTTATATAGGGGTATCATATAGTCGTTGGAGCTGAGCGTGAGCATATTCTCCCCCTCAGGATCAAATTTGATGATGTTCTCTCCGTCTTGCAACACTATGGGAGTGTATGTGCCTGTCAGGACGGCGTTGACCATCTCCGCGCAATCGACGTTCACGGTGCAGGAGGCAGTACGCAATTCGTCGAGGTTGACAGTGCGGATGTTGTAGAGACTCTCGGTGTAGGCGGAGGGATAGAGGTTCCAGATGTTGTCGTAGACCCTCTGCTCCTCGCCGCTTGCAGCGGTCACTTTAAGGGAATAGGGGGGGATGCCGTAAACCATCACATCGGCGTATTCAGGTGTGGTGAACACATTGTCGCCGGCCACAATGGTTTGAACCTTGGAGTCAATTTCGACGCGCACAGCATCGGGATTGTCGATGTTGAGAGTGAATGTCACATCATCGGCCATGGCGGCGAAGGAGCTCACCATGGCGAAGATTGCGGCAATCATCAAGGAATAGATTTTTTTCATGTTGTTGATGATTATTGATTGATAAAAAATGGATTTATTTCACAATAACTTTCCTGGAGCCGACAACGTAGATGCCGGGCGCGAGGCCGCGGAGCGCCTCACTGCGTGTCACACCGGTCTTGACAGCTATGCCGAGGATATTGTACACGTCCACCGTTGAGTCGGCGTCGGCAGCGATGCCTGATATGCCGGCGGCAGTGACGGAGATCAGCGGTGTCTTCAGGAGCACACCGGGGTAGTAATCGTTGGACATAATGCACATCACCTTGCCGTCGAAATCCTTGAGGAAGGATGTCACTCCATTGTCGATGGTGTAGTCCTCGCCTTCGATGAGCTCTTCGCCGACGATCGAGGCGGTCTCTCCATCATAGTAGGCCTCGCCGAGATACCATGAGAAGACAGTGTCGGCTCCGTTGCCTTCAAGCATGGAGGAGAGGTCGACCTTGCCTTCCACACACTCGGCCTCGACATCCGCCTGGTTGCTGATGTATACCCTTGTCAGTTCGGGGAAGGTATAGAAATCGGGGAAAGTGGCGAATGTGAATCTGTTGTTCGTAAGGTCAACCACGTGGATGGTCTCGCCTACGGGATCAAGGTCGATGGTGGACAGCTGATTCTGGGTAAGTCCGAGCTGATGGAGCGAGGGCAGGCCGTGGAGGTCAATTTCGGTAAGATCGTTTGCCGCGAGTGACACGCCCCACAAGAGAGGATTGTCGAATGTGATGCCGGTGATATGGTTACCGTCGAGATTCAGCACTTCCAGCGATGGCACCGTAGAGGCATCGAATGAAGATAGTTGGTTGTTGGCCAATACAAGGCTTTTCAGCGCAGGGTATTTGCCGACGTAAGGATATTCGGTGAACTTATTTCCGTTGAGGTTCAGCTCGTAGAGGTTGGGGTTGTCAGGCATCACGATGTCATCCGGTGTTAGGGCTGCTCCTCCTGCAGAGAGCGATACCGATCCGGTGAGTGCCGAGAGATCCACATCCGCGAGCTTCATGTCGTAGAGCGAGAATACAGTGATGTTCTCTGCTGCGGAGAAGGAGTAGACCTTGACTTGTGCGCCTGCGTAGGTGCGCTGATCGGGATAATCGGTGTATTTTTCGGCTGTGGCGTATTCCCTGATGTCGCTGCCGTCGCCCTTCCAGTCGATGAAGAGGGTGCCCTTGTCGGAGGTGGCGAAGATCACCTCACCGGATTCGCTGTCCTCCAGAGTGGTGAATGAAGCCACTACAACTTCAGGAGCTCCCATTACCTCGACTTCAGTGGTGGAGAGCACGTTTCCGCCTTCGAATTGCGGGAAAGCCGGGTGGGTTAGGTGGCAATGCACCATCCCCAGATCATTGCGCAGGAAGGTGGTGTTGCCTTGGGCGCATACCAGGTCTGTACCGGCCACGAGAGGCTGTCCGTCGGCATTGAGCCATGTGAATATGGTGGATTCTCCGTCGATGAGCCTGTATTGGTCGGAGAGGTCCACGGAGTTGGATTTCTCAGGGATCCGGATGGGCTGTTGCGGAGCGTAGATATATTCAGTGTAGGCCGCGAAATCCGATGCAAGCGGCATGGTGGCGATGGTGAGATTGTTGCCGGAGATGTCGAAGCGTTCGAGTGCGGTGAATTCCGGCAGCATCAGCGACTCGATATTGTTGTCGCTCAGGTTGATTGTCTTTGCTGCGCCGAGATATGTCAGCGATGTCACTTCGGTAAGGTCGTTATGGCTGATGTCGAGGTTCTCGATCATATCATAGTCCTTGAAGTCGTAAGCGGTGAACTTGTTGTAGCTCAGGTCGAGGTTCTTTATCTGTATCGGCGAGATGATGGTCAGGGCTGAGAGCTGGTTATGGCTTAGGTCGAGGTCGGAAAGCACGAATTTCTCATAGTTGCCGTAGATGCCTGTAAGGTCAACGGAGGAGAGGTTGTTGTCGGCCAGACTCAGGGTCTTTAGACAGCGGTTGTAGCGGAGGTCGATGTCGTAGAGGCCGCAGTCGTTGGCAGAGAGGGTGCGCAGTTCGGTGGCTGCCTGCACGTAGAGGCTGCTGAGCTTGAGTCCGCTCACGTCGAGCGAGGTCATCACGTCGCCTTCGTTGAGAAGCACTTCCACCTGTCCCGTGTATCCTTCGGGCAGGGGCATATCCACGTTTTTCACATCGGTGGCTCCGGGAGTTGAGAATGTGGACACGAATTCACGGCTTTCTTCACCAATCTTTACTATGAAGCTCTTTGGATTCTCCTCTGATGCTTCGCCGATGCCAACCGAGAAAGTGAGGTTGCCTTGCAGGGGAGCGTAAAGCGCGAACTTCGCAATGGCGGAAGACGCACCCATGTCTTCGGGATTCTTGATGAGGAAGGGAGTGGTCTGAAGGGGATATTCATACAGCTCGCTGTTGGAGAACACGGCATATACGGAGTCGGGCACGGTGGTGTTGAAGGTGAGCTTGCCGTCGTCGTAGCTGTAGAGCGCTGCATTGAGGGGGAAGGGTTCGCGGTCGTAGGGCTGGCGGTAGACCACCACGGAGGTCTCAGTGCCAGGACGCAGCACTTTGTCGCTGAGGTCGATGGTAGAGCCTGTGGCTATGGATCGGGGCATGTCCAGTGGAAGCTGGAAATAGTAGTATTCGCCCCAGGTGGGCTGTGGCGAAGGCAGGGTGGCGAAGTCCATCCTGTTGTTCAGAAGCGACACACTGTAAAGCTCTGTATTGGCTGAGAGGTCGATGGACGTGAGTAGGTTGTTGCCCAGATTTAGGTTTGTGAGGCGGGTGTTTTTGGAAACATCGACTGATGTCAGGTCATTACTGCTGAGATTCAGCAGTATCAGCTCAGGGTTGTGGCTGAGGTCGACTCCCTGTAGCTTGACATCGGTGTTCACCGAACCTGAATCATGGCTGCCGAGGAAATGCTGCAGCTTGGGATTGTGGCTGAGGTCGATGGATCGTATTCTCGACTCCGAGATGTTCAGGCGTATCAGTTCGGGGTTCTGGCTCACGTCGAGGGTCTCTACCGGGGTGAGCTCCACGCTCAGCACCATCAGGTTGGGGCAGCCGGTGGGATCGACGTTGCGAAGGTCGCGGTTGTAGTAGCCGTCGAAAGCCACCATGTTGGGATAGTCGCTGAGATTGAAGCTTTGGTCGAGGTGGTTCACGATGTCGATCTCCAGGATGGCGAGTTCGGGTTTCGGTGCGCCTACGATGAGCGGAGTCTCGGCAGTGAAGGGGTTGTCGGAGAGGTAGATGGCGTAGGCGTTGGTGAAAGGCGTAAGGTCGAGGCGTTGCAGTGCGTTATGCTGCAGGTTGATAGCTTCGAGGTTGACGCACTGGTCCATGTCGATCGATGTGATGTATGCGCCTTCGGCTGAGATGATGCTGATGTTCTCCGGGTCGCCGTAGATTTTGATGAAGCCTTCGGCATCTACCGAGCATGGGATCCATGTGCCTTCGAACGCTCCGGTCTGCGAATTGAATGTGCCGGGCTGCACTGTCACCTGTGTTATGCCTGATGGCTGCTCCACGGTGTAGTCCGAGGGGGCGAAAGTGCCGAGGAATAGGGAGAACTTGTTGCTGTCGCCGATTTCAGCGAATGCCGAGGAATGGATCGTGATGATCGGCTCGGCATTTTCCTGAGCCCTTGCGCCGATTGCACCGAGGATGGTGGCTATCACGAGCAAGAGTCTCAATTTGTTGATGATTCTGTTCATTAGATAGGATATTGAAAAATGAATGGAAATCGTAAGTGAAAAATTAGGAATTATCAGCGTCCTATTGGAATTAATGCGCAAAATTAATAAAAATATCCGAAATGGCAATGATTTTTAACAATATGGCGGTCAATTAAACCTCCGCTGCTCTGCGTGAGGTTTATCCCAGCTACTTTGTTGCCCGGAGTGAAAAAAGCACTCACGGTGGAAGAAATTTAATGATATTTTTTGTCTTTATTTTAAAATAGGGTATATTTGCAATGAAGTTCACTTATGCCGTATCCTAAAATGTGTTTATCTGACATTTAGCGGCAGCAATTTGAATATATATGGCGAAGAGAAGATACCCTATAGGAATACAGACATTTGGTAAGGTGATCTCAGGCGACTATCTGTATGTGGATAAGACGGCGCTGGTGCATGATCTTACCGACAGCTATGAATACGTATTTCTGAGCCGTCCCAGAAGGTTTGGGAAAAGCCTCCTTATGTCGACTTTGGAGGCTTATTTCAAGGGGGAAAAGGAGCTTTTCAAGGGACTCGCCATAGAGAAGCTTGAAAGGGAATGGAACAGCTACCCCGTGTTCAGATTTGATTTCAGTCCGGCCAACTATGTCGATATTTCCCGGCTAATGGAGAGGATTGAGGGAAACCTGGATGTGATTGCCCATGATTACTCTTTATCCAATGACAGAAAAAGCATAACTGAGAGCTTTGCCGGTCTTATCAAACAGGCGTATGAGAAATATGGCCGGAAAGTGGTGATACTGATAGATGAGTATGACAAGCCCCTTCTTGACTGCCTCCATGATGCCGAAATGCATGAGAGGATGAAGGGTGAGCTCCGCAGCTTCTATTCTGTGATCAAGGCTTCTGATCAATACATAAAGTTCGCCATGTTGACGGGTATCACGAAATTTGGCAAGATATCTGTGTTCAGCGGACTCAATAACCTGAAGGATATCTCCATGATGCCTCGCTACAATGCGATATGCGGAATCTCGGAGACAGAGTTTCATAGGGATTTCAGGGAGCCGATTGTCGCTTTCGCGGAAGAACATGGCATCACGGAGGATGAGGCCTGGGCACAGTTCAAGACAATGTATGATGGCTACCATTTCGCACCGCGCGGTGAGGGGATATATAATCCCTTCAGTGTGATCAATGCATTCGACGAGAACGAACTGAAAAACTTCTGGTATGCCAGCGGTTCGCCATCTTATCTCATCCGTCTGATCGAGAGGAACAATTACCGGCTCGACAAGATAGAAGGCCAGGAAAGGAAAGAGGATCAGTTGAGTAACATCTCCGATACTAATCAGGATTTTGTGCCTCTGTTGTACCAGTCGGGATATCTCACACTCAAGAAATTTTATAGTGACACCCGGGAATATCTTCTCGGGTTTCCCAACAAGGAGGTGGATACATCTTTTTGGAATTCACTGGCAGATCATTTCTTTCTTGGGGTGGATGGATCTCCTGCGTTCAATCTTCGGAAGTGCCTCCGTGATGTGAATGAGGGTCGGCCCGAGGAGTTCATGCAAAGCATGAAGAGTCTCTTTGCCGATACTAATTCAGAGGTTGAAAAGGATAAGGAGATACATTTCCAGAACATGATGGCAATTGCCGCAAAAATGATAGGACTGACGGTCAGGACAGAGGTTCATTCTGCAAAAGGAAGATGCGACATGCAGATATTGACTTCTGGTTTCGTCTATATTTTTGAGTTCAAGATCAATGGAACTCCGGAAGAGGCCATTAAGCAAATTCATGATAAAGGTTATGCTGTCCCATTTGAGGCTGAGTCAAGAACGGTGTTCATTATCGGAGCAAATTTCTCGACCTGGACGCGCACCCTTGACGGATGGATTATCGAAAAAAAGTGAAATCCATCAGTGGCTGAACGTTAATGAAAAAAAATTATTGCTGTCCGATAAAATTCGGTTTAAGCAAAAATAGATGACTCGGCTG
>CAYZPI010000096.1:0-12700 GCA_964480085.1 uncultured Bacteroides sp.
TTTCTTCCATTTGGCAAGCTCTTCCTCACATTCCTTGCGTTCGGCGGGTGAAAGATCCGGTTCGTCGAGCCTCGCCTCATGTATGTCAACGAGGGCATCCACCGCCAGGTTGTCACCGTAGCCGTAAGCCTCCTCAAAATATTTCTTGGCTTTTCCAAATGATGGTTTGCATCCTATTCCATCCTCATAAATGCATCCCAGCTGATACGCGTACTCCTCTGGATTGAGGTCGTAGGCCTTATGTGTCCAGAGATACACCTTCTTATAGAGTTCCTCATCGTTCTCCTCCTCGGGGGTGGAGTCACAGAAGCCCCAGTAGTAGTCGCAGATTGCTCCGGCGGCGTCCGCATCCTTGTCGGCGATGGCCTCGTAGTGCTCAATGGCTATCTCAGGATCCCCGCCTTTGGCGAAATCCATATAATAATCGCCGAGCCATAGATGAGCCATTGTGGCCCAGGGGGTGTCAATCTCCGCGCATTTCTCATAGAACCGTTCGGCATCGTAGTGATCGTATTTCTGTCGGGGTCCGCTTTCGGCCTGGTCGGGTGTCTCGGCATTGTCGCACATGAATCCTAAAAGGAAATAACCCAGCCCGTCGCCACCCTCGAAGGCTGCTTTCTCGGCATATTCAAAGCATTTGTCGAGGTCTGGCTCAACACCGATGCCTTCATGGTAGATGTACGCGAGCATGCCGTTGCTTTCCGGAGTTTCGGGCGCGCTCAACACCATCTCAGCAATCTTGCCTCCGAGATCGTGGTTTTCTACGTACTTTTCGAGCAGGTCTAAAAATTGTTCTGACAGAGTCATAATATTCTTGTTGTTATGGTTCGAATACAAATCTGATTACAAAGGTAATGATTTTTTTTGATTGACGAAGTCTCCGTCCATACTATTTGAGTAATGATATCCGTTAATATTAATAATGTGAAACCCAATTGAGTCATGAAACACATTGTCAATTCCCTTACCGTGATTATGGTCATATTGCTGGGCTCTTGCCAAAAAGAAAATTTTGAACCACTACAGACTCCGCTGCCCATATATCGTCAGTTCAATACGGAAATCAGCACAATAATATTGTCGGAGCAGGAGAACTTTGACGGATTTTATGATAATTTACACATCGTCAATTCAATCGATGAATTGCCTGACGACCGAGTGTTTGGCACTGAGGAATTCCGGAGGGCGGACATCAATTTCTCTAAATATTCACTCATTATCGCGTATAATCTTATTTTGGGTGATGTCCTGACATGCAAATATGACTGGTCCCGCAACAATTATTTCTTGGATTATGCGTTCGATGTCACATGCGAACGTGTAAAGGATTCTGAATTTGTCGACGGTGAGATACAACGTGTCTCCTATATACGCAGTGCCATCCTTGTGTCCCACATTCCATCCGACTCCAGATGCGTGATGGGAGTGGATATATGTGATAAGGATTGATAGTCAATAAAAAAAAGAATCAGCATTCGCTGATTCTTTTTTGGCGGAGAGGACGAGATTCGAACTCGTGGTAGGATTACTCCTACGACAGTTTAGCAAACTGTTGGTTTCAGCCACTCACCCACCTCTCCGGGATTGTGGTCGATTTGACGGTGCAAAGGTAGGGAGAAATTTTGGATTTACCAAATTTTAATCAGTTTTTTTACCTTTTTTTATGAGAATGACGTAACTTTGCAATATGAAAAAGAAAAAAGAGAAAAAGCAGCAACGTGGCATCCGTTGGTTCTGGTGGATTTCAGGTGCTGTTGTGGTGGCTATGGCAGCTGTGGGAATATGGGGCTACCGTTTCCTGACGGACAGATATGAGTATGAGGATACCCGGGTTAACATTCCCGGCAATGCGTCGGAGGAGGATGTACGCGACTCACTGGTCGGTTCACTTGGCAAGGAAATAGGTGGCAGGGTGTATCAGTTGTGGAAGGCAAAAGGAGGCAAGGTGTCGGTAAGCAAGGGCTCGTATGCAATAAAAAACGATATGAGCGTCTACGACATCAGCCGAAAGATATTGTCCGGAAGGCAGGATCCTGTGAAAGTGACGTTCAACAATGTGCGCACCCTCCCGCAGCTCGCCGACCGTGTGGCTACGGAAATGGAATTCGACGCGGAAGCTTTCCTCGCTGCGTGCGATTCTGTGCTCAGTGCCAGGGGCATGACTAAAGAACAGTATCCGGCCGCGTTCCTGCCCGACACATACGAATTCTATTGGAATGCCTCTCCCGGATATGTGGTGGAACGTCTGGCTGCTCACCGTGACAAATTCTGGAACGAGGAGCGCCGGAGAAAAGCCGCTGCTGTGGGGCTCTCACCGGAGGATGTGGCGACAGTGGCATCTATAGTGGAGGAGGAGACAGCCAAGGGTGACGAGCGTCCCAAGGTGGCGCGTCTTTACCTCAACCGCATACAGAAAGGAATGAAACTGCAGGCGGACCCGACGGTGAAATTCGCTGTCGGCGATTTCTCCTTACGCAGAATACTGTCTGATCATCTAAAAGTGGAGTCGCCTTACAATACCTATATTCACGAAGGGCTCCCTCCGGGTCCGATAAGGGTGGTGGACAAGCGCACGCTCGATGCTGTGCTTGACGCTCCGGCACACGAATATTTATATATGTGCGCCAAGGAAGATTTCTCAGGCTACCACAATTTCGCCACCAACTACGGAGATCACTGCGCCAACGCCGTCCGCTATCAGCGTGAACTCAATCGCCGCGGCATCCGCTAATCATCCTCCACGATCTCGCGCAGGGCTTTGGCCTCGCTCATGCGTTCCCGAAGGCTCTCGCCATCGTTGCGATTGATTATTAAATGGTTGTAGTACGCTATCAGCAGTGTGGTGAGGGGCAGGGCTATGATCAGGCCGATGAAGCCCAATAGCGACCCCCACACCGACAGGGAGAAAAGGATTATCGCCGGATTCAGTCCCATTGCCTTGCCCATGATCTTGGGAGTGAGGAACATATCCTGCACCACCTGTACCACGCAGTACACCGCCATGGCCTCCCACCAGAGGGGCCAGAAATCGATGCTGTCCTGTACGGAATACACCAGGCACAATATCGAGGTGATGGGCAGGGAAATCAGCTGAAGATACGGCACCAGGTTGAGCAGGCCGATGAACATTCCCAATAGCACGGCAAGCGGAAGCCCGATAATCAGGAAACCGATGCTGAACAGTACACCCACCAGGAAAGCTATCAAGGCTTGTCCTCGGAAATAATGGTTCATGCTCTCCTTGACATTGTCGAACAGCGTGAACACTATCTCACGGTAGCGCGGCGGCACCATCTTACGCATTCCTGCCAGCAGCTTCTCATAATCGAGCATGATGAATATCACATAGAGAATCACCAGAAACACATCGAACAGACTCATCAGGAAATTGACTCCGCCCGTGAGGAACGACCCTAAGAAATCCAGGAGGGATTCGATGTTCTGTCGTGTCAGGATATCCGACATCTCCTTGAAATCCAGATGGCGGAGCAGAAATTCGTGCACACCCGGAGGCACGAGTTTTATCTTGTCGCTCGCCACGGCGTATTCGCGGATGAGCGCCGCCACCTGATGCATTTCCTCGAACACTGCCGGCAGGAAAGTGACACACAGCACCGTAATGAGGAGCACTACCTCCACAAGCGTGATTATCACGGCCATGAGCCGCCCGTTGCTTTTGAGAAAACGACGGTTGCGCTGCACGAAAGGTTCGAGCAGGTAGGCTATCAGCCATGCCACTAAGAAGGGAAGGAGCACCGACGAGAGACGGTTGATGAGCCAAAGCACTCCTAAGGTGAACACCACGCTGATGATGATGCGCACCACTCTGTCGAAGGTGAAAGGTCGCCTCGCGGAGGAAGCCGAAGCCTGATTTTCCATTGGAAACGTAAATTTTTTTACAAAGTTAGGTAAATTTTTCTTACTTTTGCAACTTAATCTTATTAAAACGTTAAAACTGATAAAAATCCTATGGCAACAAAGACTCAACAAATTCTGAGCGACAAGGCATGGGTGAGGTGGACGGCGCTTCTGCTGCTCGCGCTTGCCATGTTCTGCTCCTATATCTTCATGGACATCCTGTCGCCCATCAAGGACCTGCTTCAGAGCACCCGTGGATGGGATTCCACCGCTTTCGGCACGATGCAGGGAGCCGAGACATTCCTCAACGTGTTCGTGTTCTTCCTGATCTTCGCTGGCATCATCCTCGACAAGATGGGTGTGCGGTTCACCGCCCTGTTGTCGGGTTCGGTTATGCTTGTGGGCGCTCTCATACAGTACTATTCGCTGTCGGAAAGCTTCATGGGCAGCAGCCTTGAGGGGTGGTTCAATACCCATCTCAACTACATACCCGTGTTCGACGAGCTTGGGATCTCGCCCTTCTACCTGGGCATGCCTGCATCCGCCAAGCTCGCCGCCATTGCCTTCATGATTTTCGGCTGCGGTGTCGAGATGGCCGGTATCACGGTTTCGAGAGGTATTGTCAAGTGGTTCAAGGGCAGGGAAATGGCCATGGCCATGGGATCTGAGATGGCACTTGCCCGTTTGGGTGTGGCCACCTGTATGATATTCTCACCTTTCTTCGCCACTCTCGGTGGCAAGATCGATGTCGACCGTTCGGTGGCATTCGGTGTCGTGCTCCTGATGATAGCGCTCATCATGTTCATCGTCTATTTCTTCATGGATAAGAAACTCGACGAGCAGACAGGGGCAGAGGAGGAGAAGGACGATCCATTCAAGCTTTCCGATGTGTGGACTATCCTCCGCAGCCGTGGCTTCTGGCTTGTGTCGCTTCTGTGCGTGCTGTATTATTCAGCCATCTTCCCCTTCCAGAAATATGCCGTCAACATGCTTCAGTGCAACCTCACGTTCACTGAGCCTGAGGCCGGATCTTTCTGGGCTGGTGAGTCAGTAACTATCTATTCCTATATAGTGATGCTCGTGGTAGCTGTATTCTCTTTCATCAGCAATTTCTCCAAGGCTTCGCTGCGTGCCGCTTACCTCTGCATCGCAGGTGTGTTCCTTGTGCTGTTCTGCTACATGGGCTATATGCGGCAGTCCGCCGCCACGGTGTTCTCCGTGTTCCCGCTTTTGGCTGTGGGCATCACTCCTATTCTCGGAAAGATTGTCGACCATAAGGGCAAGGCTGCCACCATGCTTATCTACGGCTCGCTTCTGCTTGTGGTATGTCACCTTACGTTCGCCTTCATCTTGCCAATGCTCAAAGGTTCGCCCGTGGCTGGTGTGGTCGTGGCCTATATCACCATTCTGGTGCTCGGCGCGTCGTTCTCGCTCGTGCCCGCATCGCTTTGGCCCAGTGTTCCCAAGCTTGTGGACGCCAAGGTGATAGGTTCGGCATACGCGCTTATCTTCTGGATCCAGAACATCGGTCTGTGGCTCTTCCCTCTGCTTATCGGCAAGGTGCTTGATGCCACCAATGGTGATGTTATCGCCCAGGAGACAGCCGGAAAGATCACAGCCGAGCAGGCAGCCACGATGTACAACTACACTGCTCCGCTGGTGATGCTTGCCTGTCTTGGTATCGCGGCATTCATCATCGGTCTAATCCTTAAACGTATCGACACGAAGGAGCATCTCGGTCTTGAGCTCCCCAACATTGCCAATCCTGAAGTGGAAGAGGCTGAGGTTGAGAGCCAGGAGGGCTGATTGGCCGAACAATCCGCACTGGCGGTTGTTAGTTAGTAAAGGCAGGTTCCTAAGGTGGAACCTGCCATAAACATATAAGATATTATGGACAGTATATTTGATATTTTGGCCGACCTCCCGCTCTTCAGAGGTGTCACACACGAAAGGATAGCCCATATAGTGGGCACCACAAGATTCCATTTCCTCAAATACTCAGCCGGCGACACCATTGTGTCGGCCGGTGAAGCTTGCACCCACATCATGTTCGTGATCGCCGGCAAGGTGAAGGTGACGATATCAAATGCCGACGGCAGGTTTGTGTTGGCACAGTCGCTTGCAGCTCCTGATGTGGTGTCGCCCGACTTTCTGTTCGGATCGTCGACAATATATCCCGGCACAGTGGTGGCGGAGGACAATGTGAGCATTGTGCGTATCTCCAAAAGTGATTATATCAAGATATTGTCATCGGACGAGATCTTCATGTTCAATTTCCTCAACTATCTGTCGATGAATGCCCAGAAATGTGTCGAGGGGGTTCTTTCAATGACCGGCGGAAGCATCGAGGAGCGTCTGGCCATGTGGGTGGTGGCCATGACGCAGCCCACGGCGCGCGATATAACCATCACGTGCCGTCAGCGCGATCTTTATTCGATGTTCGGGGTGCAGCGCAGTTCCTATATGGCTGCCATCGACCGGCTGGTGAATAAAGGCATCATCACCTATCAGCCCGGACAGATCGTGGTCAACGACCGCCGGGCCATGCAGAGCGTGTTGCGTAATGGCCTGGAGTAGGGGTTCCGTGCTGAAAAAGAATTGGTCCTTGGTATTTATGATGCTCATGGTGTTGACTATGGGCATCATTGTATATATTGTCGATCCGGAAGACACGGTATGGTTGCCTAAATGTCTGGTGCACGCTCTCACAGGACTTGATTGCCCGACGTGCGGGAGCACACGTGCCCTGCATCATATCCTACATGGTGAGGTGGCCCGTGGACTTGCCTTCAATCCGGTGGCTCCGGTGCTCTGGCTTCTGGCGGCGTGTGTTGTGGCTCTGGGTTTATGCGCTCGCGGGAAGCGCGCATCCACACTGATGCGGTGGATGGCCGGGGCGTATATCGCCGTGTATCTGGTATGGGGACTGGTGAGGAATTTTCTTTAGGCTTCAGGTTTCAGGTACCTGAGACCTGAAACCTGAAGCCTGAAGCTTAAGCTGACCTCTTTGCTTCCCAGCCGAGGGCACTGGCACCGAGCACTGCTGCGTCGGCTTCCTTGAGCTCGCTGAGGATCACTTTGGGCTTGCCTTTGAATATGTTGAGCATGTTGCGATCCATGGCTTCCTTGAGAGGCTTGAGCAGAAGGTCGCCGCTCTTGGCCAGACCACCGAAGATAATGAAGGCTTCGGGCGAAGAGAAGACGGTCATGTCTGCAAGAGCCTCTCCGAGGATGGTGCCTGTGTATTCAAACACTTCCTTTGCCAGTTTGTCGCCCTGCATGGCTGCATCGTAGACATCCTTCGATGTGATCTGGTCGATGGGGATTGAGCGCAACAGCGACTCGTCCTTGCGAATCTCCAGGAATTCGCGTGCTGTGCGGGCCACGCCTGTGGCGGAACAGTAAGCCTCAAGACAGCCTGTGCGGCCACATCCGCAGAGACGTCCGTTGTTGCGTTTCACGATCATGTGACCGAGCTCGCCGGCGAAGCCGTCGTGGCCGTAGACGAGCTGACCGTTCACCACGATACCCGAACCTACACCGGTGCCGAGTGTGATCATGATAAAGTCCTTCAATCCGCGTGCAGCGCCGTATGTCATCTCGCCGATAGCGGCGGCGTTGGCATCGTTGGTGATTGCCACGGGGAGGTCGAACTTGTCTTCAAGCAGCTTGGCCAGGGGGATGGGGCAGGGCCATATAAGGTTGGGTGCGTTCTCGATGATGCCGGTGTAATAGTTGGCATTGGGTGCTCCCACGCCGATGCCGTTTACCTTGTCGGTAGCGTCGTGGATCTCGAGAAGATGCATCACCTCGTTGTAGAGTTCGTCGATATAATCTTCGATTACAGGATGTTTCGCTGTCTTGATGGAGCCGCTGGCGATGACCGTGCCGCGTGCGTCGACTATACCGAACACTGTGTTGGTGCCGCCGATGTCGATGCCTAATACGTAAGGTTTCATGATGATTAATGGTTTTTTATGTTGTGGTAAGAAGATATAATCTTCACAAAATAACACATAAAAAGCGAAACATACAAAAATATTTTTGCCAAAAATTGTTATACTTTCCTATCTGTGGCGTTTTCGGCGATTTTTTTGAAAATATTTTGTATATTCAAAAAAAATTCAGTAATTTGCATTGTAAAACTTAATTCATTCGTAATCCATGCAAATACGCTATGCAAGAGCCTTGCTCCGCCTGTCATCAGTCGTGATGGTGCTCTGCGGTACCTGCCCTGAAATACACGCCCGAATTCTGTCGCCGGAAGAGGCGATAGAGGCCCTTGATAATTCCTGTGTCCGTAAGATCGCCCCCGAGGCTCATTCATCCCTACAGCTCGCACACACTGTGGTAGATGGCGCCACCGGGCAGCCCACGGTGTATGTTTTCAACTCCGCTCCCTCCGGTGGCTTCTGTATAGCCGCCGCCGACGAGGCAGTCGGCGATATCCTGCTTGGATACTCCGATTCCTCGTCCTTCGACGCCACGGCCGTGCATCCGGGTATGGAATGGCTGCTGGAGATGTATTCCGCGCGGGTAGTGGAAGCGTCGGTTCGCAGAAACACCAGGTCGGCGCGCGTCGAGGTTGCCCCTATTGCATCGACCATGTGGGCGCAGGAAGCTCCGTACAACGACCTGTGTCCCGTGGTGATGGGAAGCCGTGCGGCGGCCGGTTGTGTGGCGATAGCCGTGGCTCAGGTCATGAAGGTGCATCAGTGGCCTGCCCAAGGCACGGGATCGAAAGAATATTCTTACACGCTTGTCGAGGCCGATGGCAATCCCACAGTGAGTGTCGGATCAAATTTCGGCTCACACACATATCAATGGGATCAGATGCTCGATTCCTATCTCGATGGCTCCACTCCCGGACAGCGCGAGGCTGTGGCACAGCTCGCATTCGACTGTGGTGTGGCCGCATCCACCGCTTATTCATCGAGCAGCGCGGCAAGAAGCATTGATGCCGGTCGCGGCATGCTCGAACATTTCGCCTATGACAAGGGCATGAGGTATCTCGACAGAAAATGGTTCTCCTACAGCGAGTGGGAGGAGATAATCTACAGCCAGCTCAGTCAGGGGCATCCGGTGGTCTACAGCGGCAGCGGAGAAACCACAGGCCATACCTTCCTGGTCGACGGAGCGGATGCCAACGGCTTCTTCCATTTCAACTGGGGCTGGTACGGCATTTCCGACGGCTACTATTCGCTTGCCGACCTTTCGCCCGCCGATCCCGGAGATGTGACGCGTAGCTTCAATTCGTCGCAGAACATTCTTGTGGATATCATTCCCGATGCCGGTTCACCTCTTGCCGGATGCATGGCCATCGCTGATGTGCTTGGTACCAACAGGACGGTCTACAATGCTGATACTGATTATATCAACATGCTCGGTGGATTTTATTCGTTTGCATTGGGATCCGTTCAGTACTCATTGGGTCTTCTCGTGGATACGGAGACGCCTCAGTATGTGAGCGCGCTCGGCGGTATGCTCGACACCACATGGGGATATGGTCAGGTGGCTGTCTACGCGGGCAGTTTTCCGGAAGGAGAATATGACGTGTATCCTGTATTCAAGACTATGTCGGGACAATGGACGAAGATGTACTACGACCGCAGCATCACTTCCGGACATCTCCATTTCGTCAAGAATGGAAGCACTCTCACCATCACGGGCGGAGGTCCGGAGTCTCCGGCCGCAGGCGATGTGGTCTCGGCTGTCTACACTGGTGCCGAACCAGCCGATGGCATTGAGCCGAAGCTGTTCCCGGGCAGGGAGTATGATTTTGTGTTCGAGGTCACAGCTGATGGCGAATGCCTCAAGGAGATGAATATGGTGCTTGTTTCCCCGGATGGCGGAGTGGTTCTCAGCAGCACTCCAGTGGTGGTGGACTTCAGCGGTGCTTCTTCGGAGAGGCTGTCGTTCCCGCTAACGCTTCCTGCCGACATCGAGCCCGGGACATATCAGGTGGGATGTATGATGAAGAGCGGAGGAAAGTACCTTCTGGTGTCGGACTACACCACCGTGGAGATTCATAAGGAATGGATCACATTGGCGACAGACCGACTTGATCTGTACATCGGAGATGAGTACAAACTGCCCGTATCGTCTCATTCCGATCTTATCTCGGTGGAGTGGAGCAGTTCTGATAGCCAGGTGGCCCAGGTGGATGCTGATGGTGTGATACATGCATTGGCCGAAGGCTCGGCTCTGATTACGGCTTCCTGCGGCAGTGTGTCGGCGGCATGCGAGGTGACGGTGAGTCCGGTGCTTCCGGATTCAATTGAAATAAAGCCGAAATACGTTCTCATCGAGGTTGGTGGCAGCCGGAAACTCGATGTTGTGATATATCCTGAGAACACCACCGACAAGACCCTGACATGGACGTGCACGGCTCCCGACAGAATCAGCGTGGATGCAGACGGTACCATCACGGCCATTTCCAATGGATATGCCGAGCTCACGGCCTCTTGCGGTGACGTGTCGGCTACCTGCTATATAAGTGCTTTTGCCGGTATCGATGATGTGCCTGCCGATTCAGTGTCTGTTTCGGCGGTTCGCGGCATGGTGCATGTGGAGGCTCCCTCCGGCATGGAGGTGATGGTCTGCAATACCGACGGCTCGCTGCGCTATCGCGGTGTCTCCCACGACATTGCCCTCCCTTCGGGATCGGTATATATCGTGGTGGTGGGCTCGACTCCTTTTAAGGTGGCTGTTGACTGAAATTGAATTGTTTTAACTTTAATATATTTAGTTATGAGAAGAAAACCTATCTTTTCGCTTATTGGTCATGCTGGCGTGGTGATGGCGATGTGTGCTTTGCCTGCCCAGGAAGCATCCGCCCGTCATCTGCAGCCTGAAGAGGCCTTGTCGATGATTTCTTCCGGACCGATTAAGGTGGTGTCATCTACTCCGTTGCGTCTGGCTTACACCCAGAATTCGGCATCGGACATATCGACCGTCTATGTCTTCGACCGCGAAGGCCAGCCGGGATTCTATGTCCTTGCTGCCGACGATGCAGTAGGCGATATCCTGCTTGGATATTCCGACACCGGTCGCTTTTCCGCCGACAACATTGCCCCGGGCATGAAATGGCTTCTCAATTCCTATTCAGCCCGTGTGAGCAGCCTGGCTGCCGGAACGCGACAGGCTGCCCCTAAGAAAGCTCCCGAAGGATTGGCAGAGGTGGCGCCTCTGATATCCACAGTATGGAATCAGTACGAACCCTTCAACGATATGTGCCCCGAGATTGATGGCGAAAAGTGCCTTACCGGTTGTGTGGCCACAGCCATGGCCCAGATAATGAAAAAGCATCAGTGGCCGGTGTCCGGTACGGGATCGTATTCCTACAGTGTCAACGGTATGACAGTGTCGAGCGATTTCTCAAGCCATACCTACGACTGGGGAAACATGATAGATGACTATTACGGTTGGGTTGAAAGTGACGGCGGCTACAGTTATGAAATGGTGGGCACGCCGGAACAGAATGCAGCTGTGGCACAGTTGATGTTCGACTGCGGCGTGGCTGCCAGGATGGATTATTCTCCCTCATTCAGCGGTGCCATGCCCATCATTGCGGCGGCGGGTATGATAGATTATTTCAGCTACGACAAGTCGATGCAATACCTGATGCGTGACTGGTACAGCGAGTCCGACTGGATCAAGCTCATGCATGAGCAGATCTCCCGGGGCTTACCCGTGATGTACGGTGGCCGCAGCGTGGAGGATTACGGTCATGAGTTCGTTCTCGACGGCTACGACGGCAATGGTTATTTCCATTTCAACTGGGGCTGGGGTGGCTATGATGACGGCTATTTCACGCTTGCTGAAGCCGCTGCTCCAGGTGAGGACATAACTTTTGTGATCGAACAGGATGCGGTGGTGAACATCCGTCCCGACATGGGCTCTTCGCTCGCCCCAAGTATGGGTATCGATGGTGTCCTTTGCACAGAAAATGCGGAATACAACGCCACCTCCGACTGGGTGACGTTCACGGTTGAGAATAATCAGGGAGGCTTCTGGTCGTATGCGCTTGGCACTCTGGATTATGAGATTGGCGTGATGAACACTTTAGACGGTGGTGTGGCACCATTGGTCAATTGTACGTTACAACCTTACTATGGATTTACTTACATAGGAACAAGCAGTGATAATTTTCCTGTGGGCGAGTATGATGTGTTCCTGGTGTGCAAGTCTGAAGGTTATGACTGGACTCCCTTGCATTACAATTTGAATCTTACGAGCGGACGTCTGCACTTTGTCAACGATGGCACAAAAATCACCATAAGTGAGTCGAAGGGCGAAGATCCTGTGGTTGGTGCCGAGTCTATCGTCCTCAATTCCGCATCCATCGATCTCTTTATAGGCGAAAGCTTCCAGCTTGAGGCTAAGGTCCTTCCTGAGACCACTACCGACAAGACCGTTACCTGGGCAACCTCTGACGCAGCTGTAGCTACCGTTGACGCTACAGGCAAGGTCACTGCAGTTGCCGAAGGCACCGCCACCATCACCGCTACATGCGGTAATGTCAGCGCCACCTGCGCTGTCACTGTTGCCAAGCGCATCATCGCCGCCGATGGCATCACTTTGAATACCGGCTCCATTGATCTCGTAGAAGGCGACAGCTACGTCCTCAGCGCCACGGTATCTCCTGAGGACACCACCGATAAGACCGTGACCTGGGCAAGCTCTGATGTTACTGTTGCCAGTGTCGACTCCGAAGGCAAAGTCGTTGCCGTAGCACCCGGCACGGCCACCATCACCGCTACATGCGGCAATGTCAGTGCCACCTGTGCTGTCACTGTTGCCAAGCGCATCATCGCCGCCGATGGCATCACTTTGAATACCG
>CAYZPI010000097.1:0-12621 GCA_964480085.1 uncultured Bacteroides sp.
TGATTCCGAGCATGGTGAGAAAGCATCTCAGCTTATTGTTGTTGAGAGCCTTCAATGCTATTTTGAGTAGATTGATGAACTTCATGTCAGTCGTTCTCTTTAGGAAGATTTTCGTAGGCCACCTTTGCTGAAAGCGGATTTTCATTGTACGTGTCCGACACGATCTTGCCGTCGCGCAGCACGATATTACGCGAGGAATATTGAGCGAGTTCGGGATTATGGGTCACGAACACAATGGTACGTCCCCTTGCATGGAACTCCTGGAACAGGGTGAGAATGCTGAACGATGTGCGGGTGTCGAGGTTACCTGTGGCCTCATCAGCAAGTATGAGCACCGGATCGTTGACCAGCGCACGTGCGATGGCCACACGCTGCTGCTGTCCGCCCGACATCTGATTGCTCTTGTGATTGAGCCTCTCACCCAGTTCCACGGCCTCAAGGGCAGCGATGGCCCGGCGGCGACGTTCCTTGGCGTCGACCGAAGAATTGTAGAGGAGCGGAAGCTCCACATTCTCAATGGCTGTGGTCTTAGGCAGCAGATTGTAGTTCTGGAATACGAATCCGATCTTGCGGTTGCGGGTCACGGCACGTTGATTCTTGCTCATCTTCTGCACCGACACGCCGTCGAGAGCGTACTCCCCGGACGTAGGAGTGTCGAGACATCCGAGGATATTGAGCAGGGTGGACTTTCCCGATCCCGAAGTGCCCATTATGGTGACGAACTCGCCTTCATAGATAGTGAACGACACACCCCTGAGAGCTTTCACCCTCTCATCGCCCACGATGAACTCGCGGCGGAGCTTCTCCACCTTTATGATTTCCTTGCGGCTCATTTGTCACCTCCCTTTTTCTTGTTCCGGCCCGGGGGCTGCGGGGCAAACGGCGAACGCTTGGCATCCGCGCCCGGGGCACCGGCAACAGCCGTTTCATATCCGGTGGCCACAACGGCTCCTTCGGTGAGTCCGGAGAGGGCTATGGTGAAAATACCATTGTTCGCTCCCACCGCCACCGGGGTTGGCACAAGTTTGTTATTGTCGAGCAACCACACGCACCGCTGACCGTCGGAAAGCTTAATATCATCCTTGGAGCCCGACGGCTGCGGCAGATTCTTGTCGTCAGCATCTGTCCTGGGCTCGAAAGCGAAAGCTGCGGCGGGGACAAGCAGTCCCTTTTCACTCAGTGTATATATCGTGATATTGGCCGTGAGTCCCGGGATTAGTTTGTGCCCGGGATTCTCCGTGGCTATGATCACCTCGTATGTCACCACGTTGCTTTCGGTTGTAGGGCTGAGGCGTACCTGGGTCACCTCACCCTCGAATGTCATGTCAGAATAAGCGTCGACAGAGAATGTGGCCCTCTGCCCTACCTTCACCTGACCTATGTCAGCCTCATCGACATCAGCCACCACTTGCATGTGGTCGAGGTCGGCGATGGTGTAAAGATTGGCCACGCTCATGTTCGACACCACGGTCTGGCCTACTTCCACCTCGCGCGATATCACGATGCCGTCGATAGGCGAATAGATTTCAGCGTAGTTCAGGTTCTTCGCCGCACGCACCTTGTCGGCCTTGGCCTTGTCGTAGGCCTGACGTGATACCTCGAGATCCTTTGTCGAGGTCTGGAACTCGTACTCGCTTATAAGCTGTCGCTCGAAGAGAGCCTTGTCGCGGTTGTAGTTTGTGAGGTTGTACTCGTAGGTGGCCTTAGCCGACGCCACGCTTGCCTCAGCACTCTGCACTTCGCTCTGAAGCACGGTCTTCTCAAGTTCTGCTATCAGCTCGCCCTTCTTCACCTCGGAATTGAAATCGGCGTAAAGCTCGCTGATGATGCCTGTCACCTGTGTGCCCACATCCACCTGGGTCACTGATTCGAGGGTGCCGGTGGCGGTCACTGTCTCGTTCAGCTCTCCTGAATGAATCTCACTTGTCTCAAGCACTGTCCCGGCTTCGTCGGCGCAGGCCGTCATCGCTACGGCGATGGCGGTAAAATAGATAAGCTTCGGTATATGTTTCATTGTGTTATGGATTTTTGGATCTGGAATGCTCTCACCCGGAGACAAACCCTGTGCATTGCGGAGTAGCCTGAGGGTCAAAGAGTGATGGAAGCGGTACGGTAGTATTCGATCATCTTCTGCCCTAAGATTGTCATGTATTTTGCCTGAAGGAGCGAATGACGCGCCTGGATGAGGGAGGAATGGGAGGTGAGCAGTTCCACAGGGTCAATGTATCCGAGACGGAAACGCTCGTTGGTGAGTTCATCAGTGAGCTCGGCCGACACAAGCTGCTGCTCAGCCGCCTGATAGCGCGATTGCGCAGAACGGGTGTCGATGTACCAGCTCTCAACGGCCTGGGCGAGTGTAATCTCGCGCTTGTCGATGTCAAGGTCGGCATCGAGCTGCTGCACCTTAGCCTTCGTCACTGCAGTGGAGGTCTTCTTCTGGTCGAGAATGGGAATGGACAGCGACAGGCCGATATGCTCATTCCAGCCCCGCTTCAATCCGGTGCCAAATGCCGATCCCGGAGCATAGTAGCCGGTACCGGCTCCGGCGTTCACAGAAATCTTTGGCGAACGTCCGGCTCCGGCTATCTTCACGTCTATGTCTGCTGCCTCCTTGTCGAGTTCGAGGGATGCTATCTGCAAGTCAAGACCGCGGGCCAGGGCGTATGTTTCCTCCATGGCGGGCAGCTGCGCCATCACCTGGTCGGCAGTCCACTCCACAGGAGCCGGAGTGAGACCGGAGTCAAGTCCAAGCTCAAGCAACTGTTTCAGTTCCATCCTGCGGGAATCGTAGGTGGAACGGGCATTGACGAGGTTATAGCAATCCTGCTCGTATTGTGAATTAAGCTGCGCGTACTCCACACGCGACATTTTTCCCATTTCCATCAGCGCCTTCGCCCTTTCAGCCTGAGCTTTGCTCAGTTCAACAGCGCTCGCATTGATATCAATGGCCTCTGCTGCATAGAGGAGGTTGAGATACACCTGCAGGAGATCGGTCTCGATAGTACGCAAATAATCATCGGATACGAGTCGAGCCTGTTTCACGGAGAGTTCGTTACGCTTTATGGTATTGTCCCTTACGCCACCGTCCCACAGAGTCCATCCGGCATTAAGTCCGTAGCTGCTCGAATAGGCGTTCTTGCTGGTGGCAGCCCATGGTGTGTTGGTGTACTCTTGCGATGTGGCGAAATCAAGCGTAGGCTGCCACTGCCCCTTGGCTGCCTCCAGGTCGCTGGCTGCCGACTGCTCGGCAAGTCGGTATTTCTGCAGCGATATATTGTGCTCGCGGGCATACCCGACACAGTCGGAGTATGTCCACACCTCCTGCGCCGCCGTCCCCAGCGACAGCAGCGAGACGAATAACATCAAAAACGGCTTTCTCATCATTGTCATTGATAGCAGTAAAAATTCGGGTACAATATTATAATAAAAAAGGCTTTTGACAAAATATATTCAATCAAAAGCCTTTTTTATCCAATGAACCGGCAAAAAACTTACTTGCCACAATGTCCTATGGAACATGAACAATGAGTTTATTCATGTCCAAGTCTCTCTAATATTAGTTCAAAGTAGATTAGCTGTTCTACCAATTCATCATTAACAGTTCTTATCGAAACACTTTCAGATAAAATTCTTATGAAAGAGCATTTCGAATTCATTTGTGATTCAACGACGCAATGATGGGGATTACCGTCGCATTGGTTTTGGCAGAAAATTTTATCGAGTTCTGGGTGTAGTTTACTTCATCAGTTCTTGCCAGTTTTGAACCAAGGGCATTTGATATTCTTTCTACCAATGATCCATGGCCATTTTCTATCTTCATGATAATATCCTTAATATTCAATTCATTCTTAGAATAAAGAACACAAATATTGTCGGTTCCAGCATTATCATCCATCTCAAGAAACCATTTTTCATCAGGTATAGCAATATGCGTATTCTTATATGGCAACGCTGCACTAATATTATCTTTTGGAGGGAAAAGCAAACTTGCATATTTATGAGTATCAAATCCAATAACGTATACAAAAGCCGGCTCTTCATTTGTTACATATAGCCTGAAACGGGAACCGGATATAAATGAACCTACAATATCATATATTGGTATTTTTCCCGTTTCCTTCAAAGAAGGCTTCAATGAGGCTCCTGTAGAGAGAGTAAGGTCGAGAGCACCTCCAAACTTATTCTTATTATCAACAGGAGAAGGTGCAAAAGAAAGAGATCCGGTATAAGCTTGATTAAGCGACTTACAGAAATCCGAATACCTTACCCATACAAAGCCATTATCTCCCCAATTGGTACCCCAACTATTCATAATTCTGAACGCACCTCCATATTTATCATCATCATAACCAACCACACACATAGCATGACGTCCAAAATTTCCTGAAATATCTCCATTCCACATTTCCTTACTCCCATGAAAAGAAGGATACACATTCATAGATATTACTACTGGCTGTCGGTTTGCTATTGCCTTCTTTATTTTTCGAACAGATGTCTCCTGATCTACAGCAAAAAAACTATTATTGATAATTGTCTGAAAATTTGCTATTTTATAACTCGATGCCGATGCCATGATATTGTTAGGAACAAATGATGTACACATGTGGTTGAAATCGCGTTTTTTTGCAACTCCAATATTCTTCATTTGTGAAAAAGCATCGCTTATGACTGATCCCTTAGAACAGTTCACATCATTTGGCATCTTTATTCTTGCATAAAGGAATAATGGTGAAAATGACTCATCAGTAATCCGTGTTTTATCTTTCCATCCATTTTGCACAGCTTCAAGGATTGATCGGAAAGCGTAGGCTGTTGCCCATCCGGTGCAAGTACCGTATTGGCCTTGATTTTGTGGAATCGGACAATAATCTTCTAAAGAATATCTCGAAGGAAGATATTCAAAGTCTTTCGTCACAAACTCTGCTTGTTGGGGTAAACTCTCTGGATCCGGTTCCGGTAGACATCCCATCCAGTAAGAAGTCTGTGCGAATACTTTCAGCGCTACAGCAAGCAGTAATATTATCAGACAATATTTTCTCATTACTTTTTTTTGTTTAAGTTGTTGAGGCGTTGTTTAGCTTCCTGCAAAGGACACTTGGAATAGAGTTCCTTTGCTTTTGTTATATCCTTATTTACTCCAACACCTGTTTCATAACAGATGCCTAGCCGTAATAGAGCCTTTGGTTGTTTCCCTTCGGAAGCTAGTTTCAGGTATCTTATGCCTAATTGAACATTCTTTAGGATTCCTCTACCGTCCATCAATGCACAAGCATACTCATATTCTCCATCGTGATTTGCCGCCATTGCAGATTCCCTGAACCACAATGATGACTCGAACATATCTTTATCGACTTCCGAACAACCTTTAAGATACATTCTGCCAAGCAGATATTGAGAATACGGATCTCCTACAAGCGCATCAATATATAACTCATCGAAATCTATATCATCCTCTTCGTCCTCCTCATCGATACTTATCACAATAGGATTTAACGAAGTTTTTTTCACAATAGTTTTAGTTGATTTTGTGATTCCACTTGCCGTCTTTACGATGGCCTCAATAATATTTGGACCATCTTTAAGTACAACTGATTTAGTTCTTACCATATCGTAGCCATCAGCTACTACAGCATTGAGTCCTTTGATTTCCTGATTGTTCACAATGACATCAAAATCTTCGATTTTAGACTTTGCCGTTATACCATACTTCAAATTCAGTGATTTATAGGTTGTGGTGTCTGAAAAGTTAAGCCATGTGATGACAGCATCCGATTCCGCAAAAGTTTTTAAACCAAGCAACAACACTGTCATCAGTATAAATATTCTTTTCATCTTTGAATCAATGATAAAATTTCTATTTCATTAGAGAGTGATCAGCATGTGAGCCAATACTTCATGTTACTGGCGCACTCTCTAAAAATGTAGTCTCTTCCATTGATAGCCGAGTCCAATAGTTCCAGTATTCTCTTATCCCTATCTTTTTTTGACATTTTTGGAGTACCCGTTTTTTTGTATAACATTACGGCAAGCTTGTACGAGGCCTCCTGCTCATTCTTTTGCATTGTCAAGATTCTCTCGTATAACTGATATGCCTTTTCATACTCTTTACGATTGAAAGCCATAGCTGCACTAAATTTAAGACTCTCAATGGTTTCTCGGACATCGTTAACATCCATCTCCTGTTTTATGGTAGTTCGGTTTGTCCAGTTACAGACCCTTCGCGATTCCGTATCTATCCAAAGTGTGTCTATGATACTTATCGGCTTACTTACTCCACCGAATTTCTTCTCGACCAACACCTTGGCATAATGCGGTTCTGTCTCTCCTTTTTTGAATTGCGGTCCCACAACATCTTCCAGTATATGGGATGCTTTTGTATTCACAATGAAATCAAAGCTAATTGGCTGAGCTTTCCTTGATTGACAAAAATCGTAGAGACGATTTACATAATTCTCAACCGAGATGTCGTATTTTTCAGGTGCGCATACCCCCAGTGCTACCAAATCCCCAGGTGCTGGCATCCCGATGTAAGCAAACATTCTGTCGCCAGTGTCGTCTAACAAATCGAGTCTTGCCGATGGTGCCTCCGGAGAGAACTCAGATATATGTTTAAAATTTGTATATATTTCGTTTACGCGGTCGATCGCTATTCTAAGGTTTGTTTCTGGAGACGCCGAACCTCTGAATGCAACCAAGATAAAAGACGCAAGGAAAAAGATTTTTCTTATCATATCTTTATATGAGATTTTTCAATATGAAGGGTTGTATAATGTTGTCAGTCCAGCATGGCAGGAATATGAATTCTTACCAACTTCTATCACGAGCCTGCTGAGGTGTGATTTTCCATGTCACGCCAAATGTGACATCATTAAGTTTGTAGCCAGGACGATAATCTTTCCAGAGATTGAAATGATTGACATCTACGAAAATTCCAACATCCTGCATCATACCCCGACTTGCCAACTTAATCCCGAAATGGGTAATGAATCCATCGTTCAGCTGATCGTCGCTATCACTGATTAATGATTTATAGGAAAGGCCATAGCTGTATCTTTCCCCCACCTCGAGTATTACCCTCGAAGCCTTATCCATACTTCCGAATGAGAACAGGGCCGTCGCCCCCATAAGCAGCCGGTTAGCTCTCTGACGCATCATATTGTCATTATTCATTCCAATCTCGAACTGATCAATTTTATAGTGAGCTGAACCATAAATTCCAAAATTGAATGCTTCGGGTGTATAAGTCTGATACCCGATTTTCACGCCTGCCTGTACATTGTTGAAAAGTTCATAAGCCGTCAGTCCCATAGGATTCATTGTGCGGGCCTTCAATCCTTCCGGCTTGGCAGAATACAGGCTGTACATAAACGAATTTTCAAAAAACGCATCATTGAAAAGATAGTAATTGGCCAGACCAGTTGCCACGCTCGAAAGAGCAAACGAATATATGTTGCCAAAACCAAGATCAGCATTAAAAATTAAATTGTGATTCTTGATATGGTCGTCTCTCTGGGCTTTCACACTTACGCCTATCGACATAGAAAACAACAATAATAAGCTGATTATCCTTTTCATTTCCCTAATATTTTGGATTTAAAGTCATTTTTTGACTGATTATCACATTCCATAAACTCGGTTATCAACCATCCGCTGTTGGCTGTCAGTCGATCTACATACTCCACTTTTAAAATATATTCCGGCACATCGAAGAAATAATATGTTAATTCTTCGATTTTGTCAAATTTCAAAACTTCATTTTCAATCAAAGCCATAAAGTACGACACCGGATCCAATACCAACTTATCCGACAAGAATCTGGAGAAATCTTTTTTGTTGAACTCGAAAGCACTGTATAATTCCTGAAAATCCATTTCATTCTGTTCAGGAGATATCACCAATCTTTTAAGTGTGTCATTTGGCATGAGATTCTTCACACCATCCACTCCCACGATCGACCAATATGGCAGTCCAGTATCAGTAGAATCCGTTTGCAGAATAATTGACAGATTAACTTTCTGTCCTCCTTTTTTTGTAAATATAATGTCCTGTCGGGCATACCAATACTTGCTGTCAAAAGAAAGCCTTACTCCACTATCAACAACATTATCATATATTTTCCTCACATCATTCATGAATTCCTCATTTCCGAATCCATCTTTTCCTCCCAGTTCAGAGTTAAAGACCGCAGCAAAATTATATATGTAATGTTCGGGGTTGTTTTTATCCAAACCGGGATGAAACTCTTTGGCATTAAATCGCTGCATGAATTCATCAACAGATTTGACACTTGACTTAAACACTTCCACAAGAGGGTCGGACAAATCTCTTTTATTTTGAGCCAACGACTCTTCGGCTGAAAACAGCACCGTCAACGCAAGCAATATAAAGGAAAACTTTTTCATTTAACTGGACTGTTTTACTTTTTTTTACACATTTTTTATCAATCCTGATAATCATAATCTGAATAGATACTGATATCACCCAACTGCACAACATAAAACTCGTTTATCTTTCCAGTCTTAGGATCAAACACCTCCTCGCGATCAATATAGACTGTAACCTTCTTAGCGTCCTTATCATTGACCACACAACCGCCCTCACGATTGTACGCTTTGAAAGTCTGGATAAAATACACAGTGCATGCCCATTTATTATCGCCAACCTTATGGATATCATTGTTAAGCCTGACAGCTTGACATGTGTCCACCTCTACCTTATGATAAGGAAGAGCCATCAATCGGTCAAGATATGTTGTGAGCCTCTTGGGCTTGTTTTTTCTTCTACGCGATGTCGTTTGCATTGTCACGGCGGAGTGCATACGCTTATTTCCCTGAACGTCAATATATGGATAGTCCTCACCCTGTCCAATAAAAAGCTTAAGTGCTCGCTCCTTATATCGCTTGGCCAGTCTTCTTTTTTCTGCACTCTTATTTGAAGTGGCCGCTATGTCCGGAAGATAGGAAATGAAATTATTCACCTTGTTTTTTACTTCCTGCTCAATCTCCCCTTTTTGATCATCTGTGAGTACGATGTTATTGTTACCCGCAAACATATTAAAAACGAAAGAGGCCATAACAGCAAAGAGTACATACAATTTCAATCTCTTCATTATCTTATTTCAATTAAATTAATATTTGAATATTTACCATCATTTTTTTCAGATTCTTTGATAATCAATCCCTTCACCGATTTACTTAATGCAAGCTCATCAAGATAATCAGTGGCAGGTCTCGGACGGAATTTCACGTTTCCATTCCTGCCGACGATAGTCACCGTCGCACGGTCCGTGAAGAATCTTTTAATAATTCCAGGTATCCTATCCTCCCGTACCAATGGTGATACATTTTTGTCGAGCAGCGTCATAAGAGAGTTCTTCAATTCGACATCATTATTTGTCACCACTACATTCACCGGATTGACAATTGGTGGAGTCACGTGGGATCCGGCGATATTTACCTCACTGACTGGTTCCTGCTCATTTTTTGTATCCCTCAGTGTCCTTTGCACAGTGGCATTCATAAGAGATTCCCATGAAATATCCGGACCAGCCTGACTTTGTTCAATTCGATACAGTTCGCTCCAAAAAGCCAGAGAAAACAAGCCCCCTCTATCCACTCCGCCCGAGGTCTGACCCACCTTACTGCTTGTAGCCGCCACAGTCCCCTTGCTGTCATAGAAGAGTTTTTTTAGAGCCTTGACATCCATGCCTTCTACATCTATTTCTTCTGCCTCGTCAATAAGGCTCTTATGGCTTACCCACTCCTTCTTGTCATTGCAGCAATCAGTCAAGAAAATTAGAAGTCTTGGATTTTTCGCTTTTAAAGAATTAAATACCTTCCTCGCACTGACGAATTTATCCTCATCATAAGATTCATATTTCAAACACATCTGCGGCATCCATTCGGAATCTGAGGTCTTGCTGGACCTCGCTCCATGTCCGGAATAATAGAAAAAAATCACATCATTATCTGTGCATGAGAGGTCCTCTAACACAGCCTCAAGATTTTCCTTGCTACATTCCGTCCCTTCATAGATATTTGACCAATCGACATCATTACAACCTATAGCAGTCTGAATGGCACCTAATTCTGTGGAGAATCTCTCCTTGTCGCTCAGACAACTCTTCCCAATCTTCTTATCGAGAGTGTTACAAAATACAATAGGATATATTTTGACCGGTGCGGCATACGATGTCATGGAGACAACGCACATCAGCACGACTATAAGAAATTTCCATCCTTTCATAATAATCATATCTATTTTTTTAGCATCAGACTTCTGAATCTTGATATCATCCCCCTATCTGTGTAATTCCAATTCCCATGATTTTTTCCATCACCGATGATACACCAGGAAAAGTCAGAAAAGGATATTACCACATGAACATCCATTTTATTTTTACTGAAACAGAATTCCATTTCGGGAACGTACGGGCTACGCACAAGTATGGAATCCTGACAATAGTTGTCCGGATTAGCCAGAAGTATGAACTGTAGAATAGCTATATCGTCGGACTTAAGCTTACATACCATCGAATCGCGCACATAATGTGGTGTAATCTCCACATCGGTAAGATCAACCGCGTTCTTGCCTTTCAGAGAGTAACACGTTACTTTCGAAGGTTTGAACAGGGCCTCGGTTATTGTATTCCCCAATGTCGCACATATTGTGCTGTCGGGCTGAATCTTGATCTTGTACTCTTTTTTGGGTGACTTCGCACAGGAAACGACACTCAGCAACGCGCAAAGCATCAGAGTCGCTAAAGTTACTCTTAGTTTCATAGAATTTAATTTTTATCGGTTTGTTTGCCCTCTGACAATGTCAACAATCTCATAATCATACCTCAAGTAGGTCTGATCATAATCCGGCGCATCGCATTTCACTATTACTGAAAATATGTGCTTACCTATTGGCTTATCCTCCAGACGCACGCCAAATTTGCATGTGGTGGTGTTCTTTGATTCACCAATGACTATGTTCCCAAGACGGCAATCGATTTTCTCAATTTTAATGCCTGACACCGCCTGACTCAAATCGAGAGTTACGTTGCCATACAGTGAGTCACCATTCTGATATTGTGTTTGGTTGAAATCAATATCTAAAGGTATCGCGGGCATAAATTTCGGTTCATCCTGTTTGCAACCAAAGACGAACAAGAGTATCAAGCTCAAGGATATAAATATTATTTTTTTCATAGTTGTTTATTTTTATTCACTTACAAACCTGTAATTAAGCCTAAGACTTATGTTCATGTCCTTATCCTTGAAATTAGCGTACGGAAACCAATAACCTCCGTCAGGAGAATAATTACGGTTGAAGATATCGTAATTGGCCATGTCCAAGCACAACATCACATCATAAGCACGATTTTCGCCTATGGTAGCACCAATTGCATAGAAGGTGCGCATACCATTATTAATCTGCTTCTTGTCGCTGTCGTAAGGTCCTTTGTACTTGAAATTGTACACATAAGTTGTCCCCAATTCTATAATCGGACACCATCCATGTTCCTCCAAATTGGAATATAATGGCGATATACGCACCCTCACCCCGATATTCCAGTTCTGTATGCGGTGCTTAGTGTAGTCCTCATCTCCTAAGAACAGAAGCTTGTACTGATTAATCCCATAAGCTCCATAGACATAGCCTCCGATTGGGGACTGGGCGCCCTGCCATCCAAATTTCAAGCCACACTCCATGTCATTGAACAGATCATAAGCTCTGAAACCATACGGATGATTCCCCTTATAGCCTATTTTCTCGCCATTGTCAGTCATCTTCAAATAATGGATATCCACTGCACTCAGATCCCAAGTTGCGGCTCCATCCGTAGCAACTGCCAATGGTAAGTTTATCAATAATCCCGCCGTTTGGAGTATGTCGTTTGTCCACACATTGTTTGAATTGGTATAGATCCCCGCAATCCATCCGTTTTCTTGCGATTTAATAGGTTGGACGACAAAAATAATTACCAACGCTAAGATTAGATTTCTCAAAATCTTCATCAGTTATGCTAACAATTGCGTATCTGCCCCCTCGATACAGATTTATAAAAGAAAAGCGTGAGAGCCTTATCTGTTGCTCGCTCTCACAATTAGAGGCTCTCGCATTGCCCGGTAAAGTAGAACGAGCAACTGTTGCAGAGGCCTCACGCAAATATGTATATGTTTTCATTGACGGCATTCACACGCTGTCAATGGCACATAGATATACATATCCACATAAGTCATCTACCGTTGCCACATTCCTGACTTTACCATTTGAAATTTGCGAGATTTCTAATTGTCAAGAAAGTGCGTCGATAAACGCTTTTCAATATGTCTTTCCCGCCCGCACACCCTTTAGGGCCTCTGCGGACGATATGCAAAGTTAAATATTAATTTTTTATCATCCAAATTTTTATTTCAACAAACCATAAAAAACTGGCAGGAGAGATTCCAATACATTTACGAATTCGGAATATGTCCGCATCTTTTGAGCCCACGCAATCGTCGCTAACAATGATTACGACACTATCAAAAGTTTTTTGTCCAATGAATCGGCAAAATAATTGAAAAAAAATTTTTATAGCCGAACATTTTTTCGGTATGGAATGTTATAATAGTACAAACAGCAGAA
>CAYZPI010000098.1:0-12603 GCA_964480085.1 uncultured Bacteroides sp.
ATAGAAACCTCAACGCCATAAAAAAGAGGCTGCGCCTATTTTGACACAGCCTCATTTTTTCGATTACCAAATATTATGATATCTTAAATTTTGTATATTCATAGATATCGTATATCTTTGCGGATGAATACCGATTCGCATAAATCCCGTCAGAGGATTATGCTGGGAAGGCTATAAGTGAAAATGAAAAACAAAATCGCAATATGCTTGATATTTGAAGCTACGGCAGCAATCATCTTCATTCTGTCGGTCAGCGATATATGGGTTGCTGATAGTATTACCTATCAATACAATTTCGCTACTGGTGAGAGAATAGAAAGTATATCCGATATTTTCACATCCCAATACACTCACTATTTCACATGGAATGGCAGGTATGTGGCGCACTGGATGTGCCAGCTCTTTCTCCCGATATTGGGCAAAGGTGTATTTTCGGCGGTCAACGCACTGATGTACATAGCCCTTATCCTGCTAGTAATTAAAATAGTCACTAAGGATCCATTTACTCCGGCAAGAATACTCACAGCTACGTGTCTCATACTCTTTTTTTGCGATACAGAATATATTCCTACTTGTCAAATAGGCTACGTATGGATGTCAGTCCTTGTACTCGGGTATCTTTGCGTTTTTTTCAGTTATGCCAAGTCGAAAAAACATTCGGCATGGAATTGCCTATGGCTTTTTCCCTTTTCGATTATTGCCGGAAATGGTCATGAAGTAATAAATGTCGGAATCGGAGCTTCGTTGATCATTTATGCTCTCATGAATTTCAAGCGACTGACTGCTAATCAGTGGTACATGTTTATTGGTTTTGGTATCGGAGGTCTGTTCCTGTGCTTGTCTCCCGCGTCCATAGGACGTGCTGACAGTATGGTTATCCCCCTTCTTTATACAGTCGTCTACTTTTTTTTGAATTTGCGGGTAACATACGTTTTTCTGGCCATATTTCTATATAAGCTTTTGAAGAGACGAGTGACCCTGCGTGATTTCTACATTGAGAATGCTTTTTTCATCAATGCTATGATTGTCCTTGTTGTTTTCAATTTTTTGATTGGAGTTGGAAGCAACAGACAATTGTTAGGTATCGAACTCATCTCATGTATCCTTGTGCTCAAGCTTCTGAAGAATCATTCATTTCGCCCGTTGGCATTATGGATATTTACAATCTTTATTATCTTTATCTACATTCTAAAATATCAGGAGATAAAAAAGGCTGAAACCGTCTATGACGAGGTTTCTGCAAAAATCTCCATCAATGCCGACGGTCCTATCTTCGTTGATTTTCCAAGATTCAATCTCTATATCCATCCCACTGCTTTCTTCAGGTATGGTGTTTTTCTTGATTATACACTTGAAAGTATACGCAATGAGCAGGCATGCGGTATAGCCGAAGGAGGAATAATACCCTGTTATCCGACAAAAGTGGAGGAAATATTGGATTGTAAGGTAGAGAACCGGAGTTATGAGTATCTGCCTGGTGAATTTATCTTGATGCAGAGTAAGGAAGAACCAGGATTTTTCTTATTACACCGCAATATAGAAATCTTTGGACTAAGAATACCTCTTCCTCCTTATGTGGTAAAATTCGATCAATATTCCGGCTTAAATACTGAGGAATATAACATCCTGTACCTTCCTGAAAATTTACCAATAATAAAAAATGGAAATGTAACAATTGAATAGGTTTAGGATAAAAAGCATAAGATTTTAGTTTGCATAATATTATGGGAATTAAAGGGGTTATCCCGTGGAGGTGAGGGTAGACAATCTACCGGTCTCTACATCCATCACACGGAAGATGATACATTCGGTTTCATTTCCTGATGTAACAATAAATCGACTTCATTATTAAACAGTATTCCGGTATTGATCCATATCCTTTTCGCAAGTATGTTTCTTATGTGCTTATGTCTTCTATATTTAAGTTTTGCTTGCGGAATTTGAGCATTTTGATTACTTTTGCAGATAATAAAAATCCATAAAAGAAAGTAGGCAAGTTGTTTCAATATTTCATGCATTGGTGAATCTCAACGTGGGACTTTTTCACGGTCACTAAGTCCGGTTTGCTAAACTTAAATAAGACAATACTGATGAAGCGATCAATTATATTATCACTGCTATTTGCAATATGCCTCGCGCACGGTGCTAAGGCAGAAGAGATGGCCATGGGAGAAATCTATGTGCCTTCTGAGGAAGTGAGACAGTCGCAACGGGAATTTGCTTCCGACAGGTTCGGCATATTCATCCATTGGGGCATCTACTCGATGTTCGGTCAGGGAGAATGGTATCTGAACTACGGGCCGAGGGCCGACGAGTATGCTAAGGCGGCCAAAGGGTTCTATCCCGCCGACTTCAATGCCGACCAGTGGGCCGAAGCCATCAGAAACTCAGGAGCGCGATACATCTGTTTTACATCGCGCCATCACGACGGATTCTCGATGTGGCATACGGCCCATAGCGACTACAACATCGTCGACGCCACTCCTTTCAAGCGAGATGTGATCAAGGAATTGGCGGAAGCGTGCCGGAACCATGACCTGAAGCTGCATCTCTACTATTCCCACATCGACTGGACTCGCCCCGACTATCCACGCGGCAGGACCGGCCATACACCAGACCTCGACAGCCTGCATTACGATTGGAAGGGCTACCGGCAATTCATGGATAATCAGCTGACGGAACTGCTTACGAATTACGGACCGATACGCGCTATCTGGTTCGACGGATGGTGGGACCACGATGAAGACTCCATTCCGTTCGATTGGGAACTGCCCTCGCAATATGCGCTCGTGCATAGCCTGCAGCCGGGCTGTCTGATTGGCAACAATCATCATCAGGATATATTTCCGGGCGAAGACATACAGATTTTCGAACGCGACCGGCCCGGAGAAAACACCTGTGGCTACTCAGGACAGGAAATCAGCCGTCTGCCGCTTGAAACGTGCAACACCATGAACGGAATGTGGGGCTACAAGATGATCGACACCAATTACAAAGACTCGCGCACACTGATCCAATATCTGGTGCGTACGGCAGGACAGGGGGCTAATCTCCTGCTCAACATCGGCCCGCAACCCAACGGCGAGCTTCCCGCTCTGGCCCTTGACCGTCTGCGCGACATTGGCGAATGGATGGCTAAATATGGAGAGACTATATACTCTACAGAGGGCAGCCTGTTCAAGGCCGACTGGGGCACTTCCACCAGATTGCCCGGACGCACCTTCGTACATATCCTCTCTCCCGAATCAACCGATATCTTCATTCCGGGTCATGAAGACGTGACCGATGCCTTCCGGTTCGGAAACTCAGGAAATAAAATTCCTTTCACAAAGGAGGCTTCCGGCATAACGCTTCATCTCGATGAGATTCCGTCCGATATAGACTTCATTGTGGAGCTGTCGCACAATTCACATTCCTGATTCATGACATGCTGATCATGCAAATGCCTGTAAAACTTGAAATCTGCACCGGAGATCCGGAGGGTGTGGTGGCTGCTGTGAGAGGTGGTGCCGACCGTGTGGAGCTGTGTTCGGGTCTGGCTGAAGGCGGCCTGACACCTTCGGCGGCAATGATACGGTTCGCGGCACAGCGGATACCTGTCAATGTGCTGATCCGTCCGCGTGCAGGAGATTTTATTTATTCGCCGGACGAACTTGAGGTCATGGCCAACGACATAAGGATTGTAGCGGAGTGCGGAGCTTCGGGTATTGTTGTGGGTACCCTCACGCCTGATGGCGAAGTGGATATGAAAGCTTGCCGCTATCTGTTGGAGGCGGCAGGACAGATGGACACTACATTTCACCGTGCATTTGACCTTGTGGCTGACCCGATGCGAGCTCTGGAGGATATAATCAGCCTGGGATTCAAACGAATCCTTACATCCGGACAGGCATCCTCAGCCCTTGAAGGAGCTGGGCTGATAGCCGCTTTGAAGAAGCAGGCGGCCGGCAGAATATTGATCATGGCTGGAGCCGGGGTGATGCCGGAAAATGTCGGCACATTGTTGTCCCGGTCCGGTGCTGATGAGGTGCATGCATCGGCAAGGTCAATCAGGACATCTTCGATGCGGCCCTGCGGCCACGCCACCATGGGGACTGCGGATGCGGCCGATGGTAGCCGACTGGCGACGGATGCCGATATAGTAGCCACTATCAAAGCAAATATCTGAATCATGAAATCATACCTACCATTCTATCTTTTGGGAGCAGCCTTGGCAGTGCCGGGCGTAATGTTGTCAAGGACTATCCTCACCCCTGCTGCTGAAGAAGATTACCGGAATCGAATAGCACAACAGCCACAAATAGCGGATGCCATATACGTCCCGACGGGTCTGTCGGAGCAAGAGGAGGACGCGCTGAAATTCCTGTACGCTTATATACCTACTCCGGACGCGCTCGACTACGACCGGGAATTCTTTTTGGAGAACATCAGGATGTCGCTGAAAGCGGCTGAGGAAATGCCGTGGGGCGCAGCGGTACCCGACAGGGAATGGCGCCATTTTGTGCTTCCGGTAAGGGTCAACAATGAGAATCTCGACCATTCGCGAAAGGTGTTCTACGATGAACTGAAGGACCGGGTAAAGGGATTGTCGATGGAGGAGGCCATTCTGGAGGTGAACCATTGGTGCCATGAGAAGGTGAGCTATCAGCCTTCCGATGCACGTACTTCCTCGCCGCTTGCCACAGTGGGCAATGCCCTGGGACGCTGCGGTGAGGAGTCGACCTTCACAGTGGCGGCCTTGCGCAGCGTGGGCATACCCGCACGTCAGGTGTACACCCCACGCTGGGCGCATACCGACGACAATCATGCATGGGTGGAGGCATGGGCCGATGGAAAATGGCATTTTCTCGGGGCATGCGAGCCGGAGCCTGTGCTTGACCTCGCGTGGTTCAATGCCCCGGCATCCCGTGGAATGTTGATGTCGACCAATGTCACCGGGCGTTACGACGGCCCTGAGGAGCAGCTTGCACATACGCCGATCACCACCGTGATCAATGTGACGGAGAATTATGCTCCTGTCGGCAAGTCGGCGGTATATGTCAGGGACCGCGACGGGAATCCTGTAGAGGATGCCACCGTGAGGTTCTCGCTCTATAACTATGCAGAGTATTACCCGCTGACGGTGAAAAAGACCGATGCTGCCGGATATGCCGATTTCATATCGGGCATGGGCGACATGGTGGTATGGGCGACAGATGGTGAGAATTTTAATCTTGCCAAACTTCATGCCGGACAGAGCCTGGATCTCGTGCTTGACAAGGATGCCTCTTTCGTGGGCATGATGGAGTTTGATCTGGTGCCTCCGGCAGCGGGAGGCACTCTGCCGGAGGTGTCGTCCGTGGCTGTGGAGGCGAACGACCGACGCAAGGCATACGAAGACAGCGTGCGCCTTGCCTATGTCGGCACATTCATTTCTCCCGGGGAGGCTGCCCGGATATGCCGCAACCTTTCCCTGGACAGTGTGGCAGCGAGGATTCTTGTCGATTCGCGTGGCAACCATGAAATGGTCCGTGGTTTTCTTGCCTCATTGCCTGCGGCAGAACGCCTGCGTGCGGTAGAGCTGCTGGGCAGCATGGCAGAGAAAGACCTCCATGATGTAAGCCTCGATGTGCTGGAGGATCATCTGCGCCACTCCACAGGGGATGAATCTTCCCCCCTGTTTGTGGACTACGTGCTTAACCCCAGGATTGAGCTTGAGATGCTCCATCCCTACAAGGAATATGTTCAAAAGCATCTTTCGGATGAGCGGAAACGTCGCTACAGACAGGATCCCCGCGAACTTGAGAGAGACTTGCTGGAGATGGTTGTACCTGACGGGCAGTTTAATCCGGGAAGATTCCGGCAGTCGCCGCGCGCCACGCTCGACAACTTGACCGCCGATGAGTTGAACCGTTCGATACTTTTTGTGGCAATATGCCGCAGCCTCGGTGTTCCGGCACGTATCGACTAGGTGAGCCATATCACCCAGTACGCCGATGCTGATGGCGAGTGGCACGATGTAAGATTCAGCACGGGTGTTGCCGAGGTATCTCCCGACATAAAGAAGGGGATTCTGCAGATAGCCAATTGTAGCGGGGATTTTGGACGGCAGCCCAAATATTATTCGCAATTTACGGTCTCGCGGATTTCCGGCGGATTTCCCGAACTTATGGAGTTTGATGATTTCGAGAGTCTTGAGTCCATCAACGAGCGTAGGCAGCCCTTGCAGGAAGGGCAGTACATGCTGGTGACCGGTCAGCGTCTGGCAGATGGCTCCGTGCTTGCCCGAACCACCTTTTTTGAGGTGGCGGCGGATCAAGAGTCGCGCCCTGAGCTGATAATGCGTCAGGACTCATCCGCTCTTCAGGTGATAGGAAACTTGGATGCAGAGTTGCCCTACACGCCATTCACTCCCGGTGCTGACATTTCCGCCCTTCCGGCTCCGCGCTCCATCCTCTCTGCGACAGGCAGGGGATATTATGCCCTCGGGCTGATTCTGCCGGGACATGAGCCCAGCGCACATGCCCTCAACGATATAGCAGCAGCGGCAAATGACATCTCTGCGGCGGGGTGTAAGGTTCTGTTGCTGTTCCCTGATGCCGAAGGCGCCTCACGCTTCCGTGTTGAGGATTTTGGCACTCTTCCGGAGAATGTGGTGTTCGGAATAGACACCGGTGGCGTTATCGCCGAGGCCCTCAAGGCTGGTCTGGAACTCCCCTCACTCACGGATTCCGACATGCCCATTTTCGTGGTGGCCGACTCCTTCAACCGTATCATCACCCTCCGCAAGGGCTACACCATCCATCTCGGCGAGCAGCTCGCCCGCATCTTGACAGCCGCCTCTGCCAACTGACAACCTCGCATATTTTAGATTCAAGAAGAAAATCATCATACCGGTTTTTATAAACTATTCTAATGACGAAAACGGCCGATAATGCCGGGCAGTTGGTGTCGGTCAACAGTATCGTGAAATATCTTAAAGCCCAAGGAGCTAAGTTTTGTTTGCGGAATTTGAGCTTTTTGATTACTTTTGCAGAGAACAAAAATCCAAATAATGAAAGTAGGCAAATTATTTCAATATTTCATGCACTGTGCAGCGGGCACGATGAGATGTGTCATCCTTGTGGCTGCGATGTGTGTTGGCATCAGTATGTTGGCTTCAACACCAAAGGTGGTGGCACACCGTGGCTTCTGGAAGACCGACGGGTCGGCGCAGAATTCGATTGCCTCCCTTGTAAAGGCTGACTCGGTGGGGTGCTACGCTGCCGAGTTCGATATATGGATCACTGCCGACGGTGTGATGGTGGTGAACCACGATGCCACTATCAATGGTGTGGTGATAGAGGATTCCAATTCAGATGTGGTGCTCGCACAGAAGCTTGCCAATGGTGAGACGGTGCCCACCCTCGAATCATATCTTATTAAGGCACGGGGACTGGACTGCAGGCTCGTATGCGAGCTGAAGGAACACAGCGACCGCCGGCAGGAGAGCAAGGCCGTTAAGGACTTGATGGAGATGATCGGGAAATACGGTCTGACCGACAGGGTGGATTTCATCACATTCTCGAAGGACGCCTTCGGACAGATGGTGCGTCAGGCACCGGAAGGAGCAGGGGTGTACTACCTCACCGGCGATTATCTTCCCGCGCAGGTGAAGGCAATGGGAGGCGCCGGCATCGACTATTCCTTGCGCACAATACAGCGTAATCCCGAATGGATAAAGGAAGCTCACGACCTGGGTCTTCTGGTGAATATCTGGACCGTGAACGATCCTGCCGACATGCAATGGTGCATCGACCGGGGTGCTGATTTCATCACCACCAACGAGCCGCTGATATTGCAACAACTTATAGGGAAATAATTGATATAAACATTTGAAATCATGAAGAAAACTGTTATGTCGCTTATTATGGCGATGTGTTTTTCGTTGGCGGATGCCATCACGCTTTTCCCGCATTTTGTGGATGTGGCCGGTGATTATGATGACGGTACAGCAGACAAGTTCGTGGAACTCTCCATACCTACCGGCTATTGGAAAGTGTCGCCGTTCTTTTACAGCAATCTCAAGGAGGCTGATGCTTTCCTGATGGAGACCCTGCCATTCTCCAACTATCCAATCGAAAAGGAAACCATGACTCTCGATGACGGCACGGAGATCGTATGCTATACATCGTCGCTGGAAGCTGACGGATTGTACAAGGACAAATGGTCGAAGCTCTATCTCGTGCAGTCGCCCGGTGAGCCCCTGTACGTGGGTTTATGTGAAGATCAGCTGAATTGAATCAACTTTCGTTTGCGAAACTTGAATTAAATTCTCTTACCAATGAAAATATTGAGGGATATTGTATTGGCTTCAATCATGATGACGGCTGTAGCTGCCAATGCGTTGGAGTACAGGCTATGCGATTTCGAGGATTGCGAGATCGGTCAGAAATTCACCGTGTGGAACAGTTTCGGTGACGCCACCACAACCACCGCAACCGTGGAGGCCGACCCCAAGGATGCCAACAACAAAGTGCTGCACATTGTCGACCGTGGCTGGAACGACCACGTGGAGTTCATACTCCCCGACGAGTATGCCGGCGCCAATTTCGGCGAGAAGGTCGAGATGCTGTCAGTGAAGATATGCAGGCATAAGAACGATCCCTGCGGAGAATGGAAGAATTTCCAGATCTATCTGGGCGAACAGAAACTGCATGAGGAGAGCTTTCCGTCGTATGGGGCGGTCTCGACCTGGAAGACATGGAAATATGCCCTTCCGGCCATCGAGACGGGCAACGACTCCCCCTGTCTGCGGATAGGATTCAACTCAGAGAATTCCGACTATTACATCGACGACATAGTGCTTTCGGCCACCGACTATCCCGTCTATGAGGATGGCACGCTAAATTTCAGCGATCCTTCAAGCACATCGTCGAAATACACCAACTATGCCGAGGGCATATCCATCCCCGATGGCACAGAGCTGAATGTGTATACCTCGCGTTACACCTACTGGATGTCGCCTATCCGCGGACATGGACGGCTAAACATACATTCGGGCGGCGAACGCTCGTTCATCGGCAATTCGTCGGCTGAGCTTCCCGACTGGAGCAAATTCGATGGCGAGGTGCATATCTACCCTTGGCCGGAGGTGAACACCTCCGTGAGCGCGGGATTCTATGGCGAGGTGCTCGCCCACGGAAAGTTCAAGTTCGATCCGGGCAACGTGAAGGCCTCGATCCGGGAGGGACGGTTCTCGCAGCTGCTCGCCGGCAATCAGGTGACTCTGCATGATGGAGCCACCATCGCGGGCGAGGACGGCAACACGGCCCGCGCCCACCGCTTCGGTTCACTGAAAATGGAGCCGGGCAGCCGCTTGATGGGCTACTACAAGGGCAACAAGCAGAAAGGCGTGTACTACATGGTGGGATATGACGGCACTGACTCAGAGTTGGCCGGACGCATCGCCGCTGAAGGCACGTCGGCTGTGGGAATCGTAAAGGAAGGCGACGGCACATACAGCATCACGGGTAATGACAACCGTATTACCGGATTCGTGACCGTGGTGGGCGGAAAGCTGATGGTGAGCAACGACGCGGCGGCCGCACGCGAACAGAAACATCCCGGCGCGATAGGCATAGGAGCCAATACCACAGGCGTGATCGTATACACGGGCGGATGTCTCGGTGGCAGCGGCAGTATCTCTGGCACAGCAGAGATATACGGACATCTCGAACCTGGCGATGCCAATGGACCCACCTTGACCTTAGCCGACTATCAGAATGGCAGCCCCATCGACCTGAAGCTGCGTCCTACATCACGCATCATATTCAATATCAGCGGTAGCAATGCTGCCACCCGTCTCGATGTCACAGGAAACATCACATACACCAACCGTGACGAGAACTACGATGAGAGCGATGCCACCCCTGTAATTGAGATAAGGCTTGCCGACGGTGCCGATCTTAAGGTGGGCGATTCTTTCACCCTTGTTTCAGCTGCAGGGAAGGATGCCGGAGCCTGGGCGTTCCGCATCCAGTATCCCAAGGCATACACCTGGAAAGTTAGGGAGACTGCCGGAGAGGATGGCTACAGCGTGACAGCCACAGTCACCGACATCAACTATTCCGGACAAGGCGACAAGGAAATAGATGATGATCCGCTGACGGGAGATGAAGGCAACGAGGCCTATATCGTTGACTGGACTGCCGACTACGACGATGCAACCCCTCTGCGCCACTATGCCGACAAGGCCGGAAAATCAATTGGCGTGGCTGTGAACCAGTACAAGTACACGATCACCAACTCCTCCGACCCCAGGACAATGACAGTGGCGGCACAGTTCAACCTCGTGGAGCCTGAGAACGAGATGAAGATCGACGCCACCGAACCGTCGCAGGGCAATTTCTCGCTTGGATCGGCATGGAATCTCATCAATTTCGCCGACAAGCACGATATCGATGTGAGGGGACACACTCTCGTATGGCACCAGCAGGTGGCATCATGGATATCCTCCGACGGCAAGAAGAACGACAAGAACTGGACCGCCCGGCAGCTCACCGACATCATGCAGAGGCATATCGACGGCGTGGCAGGCGCCCTGAAAGGCAGGGTGAGGGAATGGGACGTGGTGAACGAATGTCTCGACGATGACCAGAGCGTGGTGTGGAGCGATCCGAACGGCTACAAGATGCGGCAGTCGGTGTGGTACAACGTCATTGGCGAGGAATACGTGGAGAAGGCGTTCCGCATGGCACATGAGGCGGACCCCGATGCGCTGCTATTCATCAACGACTATGATGTGGAGTTCATGGGGCAGCCTAAGGCCGAGGCATACTTCAACCTGGTGAAATCGCTTGTGGAAAAGGGTGTGCCCATCCATGGAGTGGGATTGCAGTGCCATTTCAACACCGGACAGGTCGACGCCCGCAAGCTGCAGGAGAATATCCGCAGGTATCAGGACTTAGGCCTTGTATGCGCCATAACGGAGCTTGACATCGTGCAGACCGATCCCACTGCTGCTGACGCGGCAGTGCGTCAGGCCGAGGACTACTGTGCCGTGGTCATGGCAGCCCTGCAGGAGGAGAACTGCAAGACTGTGCTCATCTGGGGGCTCTGCGACCCCGAATCGTGGCGCAACAACAATCCTTTGGTTTATGACGGCAACATCCAGCCCAAAGAAGCATATTACGCCGTGCATGCCGCCCTGCGCACTCTCGCCGACCAGGCTGGGCAGGATGACATTGAGATGACACCGGTAAGTGACGGTGCAACCGAGTATTACAACCTTCAGGGCATCCGTGTCAGCGCTGACAGCCTGCGCCCCGGCATCTACATCAGGCGTCAGGGCATCAGCACGGAAAAGATACTCGTGAAATAAGAGTCAGATAAAAGCGTTGATACTTCCCATAAGCAGACCCAAAAGAGCTCCGAGCCAGATGATGGCGCGGAGCTCTTTGTCCATCACCTGGAAGATGAGGCGTTCGGTCTCCCGCATGTCCATCTCGTTGATTCGGTCCTCGATTATGCGGGGGATATTGATGGTGGAGAGTATCTTGGGCAGTTGTTCGGATATGAGCCGGCGGTAGAGCGACACCACGGTGTCGCACAGCTGGCGGATCTGCTCGTCGTGTCCGCGCAGCAGGTCGCACATGCGAGCCGATTGCAGGTTGTGGATTTCTGCGGTGAGCAGACCCTCGACGATCTCCGGACCACGGTCGGTGAGCATCTTGTCGATATTCTTGGCAAGGAATTTTTTGAGTGGAGGCTTCACCGCGTCGGCAAGACGTCGCCATATCGCTCCGCCGAGGAGATTCGGCAGTCCGGGGAAAGGAATATCAAGACCTTCGGCACTGAGTTTTGAGGCGATATGTTCCACCACGGCATCGGCTATAGGGACTCCGAGATTTGAGGTGGTGATTCGTGACGCCACTTGCGATGTCAGCTCAGTGCGGATGTTCTCTATCGCCGCATCCACCTCTTCCTCCGAAAGGAAATGCCTCAGAAAATCCCGGAGTGTCTCCTGATTGCGCTTCTGCACGTTGAAGAACTCCTCAATGCCCCCACGGATCTTGCCTATCATCTCATCCGACAGCAGATTCTTCTCCAGCACATCCTTGTTCATCAGATTCTCGCTGATGGCGGTGCCTATTGAGGTGGCGATGCGGCCTTTCTCCTTGGGGATGATGCCCGGAGTGAACGGAATCTTCCATCCGAAAATATACTTGGCCTCGTAAGGTCTGAAAAGCATCTTGATGGCCAGCGCGTTGGTGATATATCCTATCACGCCTCCTACCAGCGGCCCTATAAGGAATTCAGGATTGAACATAATTATCTGGTTTTAATATTCTATGCGAAGATATAAAATATACGTCATAACAACAAATTTCCAATGGCTAATTGATCAGAGCGTACAGTTTTATGCACCTGATTTTTTTGTTGACTGGGAGGCAGGACGCCCCCGTCCTGCCAGCACATATAATGTCATCCAAAAAAGCGGTAATGTTGACTAGGAGACAGGACGCCCTCGTCCTGCCAATACATACAATGTCAACTCAAGAAAACAGTAAAGTTGATGCCGGCAGGGCGGGGCGCCCTGCCTCCCAGTCACAGAAAAAACGGCCGCGCATCCCTGCGTGGCCG
>CAYZPI010000099.1:0-12586 GCA_964480085.1 uncultured Bacteroides sp.
ACCACAACCATGCCAACACCCTCATGCTCGACCTTATCCTGGAGCAGAAACTCGACATGGTCACAAAGAATTTGCTGTTCAAGGTGAAGGGCTCTTATAATAGTGGATACAACTCTCAGAAGACCCTTACCGCGGATGTGGCAACATACAGACCCGTGCTGATGGAGGATGGCTCTCTTGAGTATCTGATGGAAGGGCAGGATGCCTCGCCTTCCTATAGTTCGGCATTCACCGACAGATCACGCAACTGGTATCTTGAAGGATCGTTCAGCTGGCACCGTTCTTTCGGCCCACACTCCCTTTCGGCCCTTGCCCTCTATAACCAGAGCAAGGAGTACTATCCCAAGACCTACTCGGATATCGCCCGTACATACATCGGTCTTGTTGGCCGTGTGACATACGACTATGACAACCGTTATCTCGCTGAGGTGAACTTCGGTTACAACGGATCAGAGAACTTTGCCCCCGGCAAGCGCTTCGGTTCCTTCCCGGCTGGATCAATCGGCTGGATTGTCAGCAGCGAGAAGTTCATGCAGTCGCTCAATCCCGTGATTTCTTTCCTTAAGCTTCGTGCCACATGGGGTCTCGTAGGTAATGACCGTATCGGTGGTAACCGCTTCATGTATCTTTCCGACCCGTATGTTGTCAATGGAGCAGCCCTGCTTCAGCGCAAGGGTAAGGACGATAATCCTTACGCATACGTGTTCGGTGTAGGTGGTACTAACGATGCAGTGCAGTTCGGCGCAGCCGAAATCCAGAAGAACAATCCCGATGTGACATGGGAGAAATCGTTCAAGCAGAATTATGGTGTTGACCTCAATTTCCTGAACAATAGGTTGATGACCAATTTCGACTATTTTAAGGAACATCGTACCAACATTCTCGGTCAGGACGGCACGGCTCCTTCCTACCTCGGTTTTAATCTCCCGTACACCAATTTCGGTATTGTCGATAGCTGGGGATGGGAAGTATCGGTCAACTGGAATGACAAAATCGGCAAGGATTTCCTTTATTGGGCGAGATTCAATATGTCGTTCAATGACAACAAGATTATCGAGAACCGTCAGGCTCCTCAGACCGAGGAATACATGTACACGGCAGGTCGCCGGATAGGTTCGCGCTCTCTCCTGCAGTTCTGGGGATTCTATGATGAGACGGCAGCTGCAAGATATGAGGAAGAATTTGGCGAGCCTCTGCCTACTCAGCTTGTTGACAACAAGAAACTTGCTAATGGTGATGCTATCTATGTCGACCTCAATCACGATGGTGTCATAGATGCCAGCGACTATACGCGCGACCTTGGCAAAACGGATGATCCGCGGTATATCGCCGGTCTTAGCTTAGGATTCTCCTGGAAGGGATGGTCGTTCAGCACCCAGCTCACCGGAGCCTGGGAGGTGAGCCGCCTGATTGACGGTGCGTTCCGCCGTCCGTTCTGGAATGCTGCAGGCGACAATCAGGGCGGTCTCTTGATCTATCACCTCAATGACAGTTGGAGCGAGACCAACCGTAATCCTGAATATCCGCGAGCCACTATCCTCAACAATGCTCAGAACTATGCAAGTTCGACTCTCTTCGAGAAGGATGCGAGCTACCTGCGCTGCAAGACGATGCAGCTTGCATACGATTTCAATATGCCTTGGATGAAGAAACTCGGTCTCAGTCAGTTCCAGATTTCGCTCAGCGCATACAACCTGTTCACTTTCACTCATTATAAGTGGGGTGATCCTGAAAACCGTGCAAGCTCTTCCCCGAGCTATCCTCTCACCCGCACATATACCGCCGGTCTGAAGGTCGCTTTCTAATCGTCTAACCGGTAAAACATGAAAATCATTATGAATAAGATATTCAATTTTGTCATAGCTTCCGCAGTGGCCGCTACCGCTTTCGTCAGTTGTACTGACGAGGTGAAATTCGGTGGCGCCTTCATTGAAAAAGCGCCCGGCGGTACTGTCACTTTCGATACAATTTTCTCAAACGAGGAATATGCCAACCAGTTCCTGAACGCCATATATTCCCGCCAGTATTACGGTCTGCCTTTCAACTCTGATGTATGCAACAATGCAAGCCCTTATACCGGTAAACTGGACGGCTTGACAGACCTGTATCATCTCCACTGGGCAAGTGCCGCAATTTCCACCCGTTATTATACCGGTACTCAGTCGGCTTCCGACTGGCCTCTGATATCATTTGACCACGACCTCGTATGGGAAGCCGTGCGTCAGGTGTGGATGCTTGTCGAGAATATCGACCGTGTACCTGGCCTTTCCAAGGAAAAGCGTGATTACATGGTGGCTCAGGCAAAGATGATCCTGGCAAGCCGCTATTTCGACCTTCTTCCTCACTATGGAGGTCTGCCCTGCGTGAACAAGTCGTATACCGGAACTGAAAGCGATTTCACCCTTCCGCGTATGACCTTCGAAGCCACCGTGGATACGATCGTAAAATGGATCGACGAGTCGGCCCCGAATCTGCCTTGGGCTTACGATGGCAATACCACCGAGACCAACTCAACCCAGACAGGCCGCTGGACAAAGGCCGGAGCGCTTTCCCTCAAGGCCAAGGTGCTGTGGCTTGCAGCTTCACCTCTTTATAATACAGACACTCCTTACTTTGGAGGATCGACGGAGGCAGAGAAGGAGCATCTTGTGTGCTATCCTGATTTCCAGCAGGCACGTTGGGACCGTGCCCTCAGTGCTTTTGAAGATTTCTGGACCGCGAACGGCGGTGACGGAGAGAAGGGATATTATCATCTGGTGCAGGCCGCCAAGAAAAATTGTGATGCCTACCGTATTGCATATCGCCAGGGTTATATCCTTGACGACAGTCCGGAGAACATCCACTGGACAAAGGTGTGCGATATATATGGTTCGCAAGGAACATACAGCTGGCTGATGTGGAGCTGGCAGTACAACGGCATTTACCGTAACGTATATGCTCCGACACTTGAGTATATAGAAATGTTCCCGTGGAGCGACGGCAAGCCATTCAATCACGAGACGGATATGAAATACCTCCGTACTGACGAAGTGGAACTTTCTGAAACGGAGACATTATCCATAGATGTGTATGACAACTCCAAGCTCTTCTATGAAGTGAAGACCGACCGCTACGGTACGAAGAAAACAGCTTCCCGTGACCCGCGACTTTATGAAAATGCCATGGTATCGGGTCAGCAGAATATCACTGACTGGCAGAATCCCGAGGGAAAAGCCACCGGTAATATCACTGAGACCTGGGTAGGCGGTCAGGATGCATCTTATAATGTGAAATCAAAGGACCGTACGGTAAACGGCGCATACACTACATTCTGTCCTACAGGTTTCGGCTGCTATAAATATGTGCTTACTGAGCCTGAATATCACCGTAACCACAACATGCATTGGAATGTGCTCACTATCCCCGACATGATACTTATGTATGCCGAATGTCTCGCCGAGTGCGGACAGCTCGACAAGGCAATCAAGCAGGTTGACATGGTGCGTGCGCGTGTAGGCATGAAGAGCCTTACGACAAGCTCATTCAAACTCGATGTCAAGGGCAACAAGGACAACCTGATAGAAGAAATCCTGCGTGAGCGTGCATGTGAGCTCGGTATGACCAATTCGCGATATATCGACATGGTACGCCGCATGCGCACCGACTGGATGGTGAAGCCTCTGCACGGCATGGCCACATATCGTGTGATGAAGGATCCGAAGAATAACAACATACGTGTGGAGAAGCCGTATTTCGGCGATGATGCCGATTCGGGTATGGCAGAGCCCAACATGTTCGAATATGAGTTCTTCGAAATACAGACCAATCCCCGAGTATTGTGGGGACAGGATCCGAATTCTACACAAGTCAAGAAGTGGCTTATGATGGCATACCCGCAGTTGGAGATCAATAAGAATTATGGTCTTATACAGAATCCGGGCTGGTAAGCAAGAGAGCTGTTGATTTATTATTAAAGCTGACAACTAAAAGCTAATCAAAATGAAATTCAATAATATACTAATCAGCGCACTTATGGCAGGTGTGGTCATCCCGGTATCAGCACAGAATGATGCCGAGGAGAGTGCGGTCAAGGAGTATCTCGATCAGACTTACTCCATTGGCGCCGAATTCGACCTCACTCGCGAGAACTCCACCGCCTCGGTAGCTGTAATAAAGAATACCGACGTCAACCGCCGATCGGCTAAGAATGTCGGCAATTCGTTGATCGGACATGGTAGCGGTCTTATCACCCTGCAGAACGCAGGCACTTATTACGCACAGAATCCTACATTCTACATCCGTGGTCTCCAGAGCCTTTCCGGTAGCACGCCCCTTATCCTCGTCGACGGCATCGAGCGCTCGATCGACCTACTCGACCCGGAGGATGTGGAAGAAGTGCAGATACTGAAGGATGCTGCCGCCACAGCCCTCTATGGATACAAGGGAGCCAACGGTGTGATATATGTAAAGACAAAGCATGGTCAGTACAACTCCCAGACCATCCGCGTGAACTATGAGCACATCTTTGAGAAGATGACCAACTGCCCCGTGTTCGTGGATGCCCCTACCTACGCACGTGCTATGAACGAGGCCCTTTTCAACGAGGGTCAGGGTCAGTTCGCCCGCTACTCGCAGAATGATATCGATGCTTTTGCGAGCGGACAGTATCCCGCTTATTATCCCAATGTCAACTGGGTGGATGAGACATTCCGCAAGAATGCCCACGCCGACCGTGCCTCGATCGAGTTCAGCGGCGGTGGCGAGCGTTTCCGCTATTTCACCCTCGGTAGCCTTGTGTACAGCGACGGATTTATCAAGAATCCTAACAACACCCCTGGCTATTCCACTCAGGACAAGTTCGTGCGTGGCAATATCCGCACCAATCTTGACATTGACCTTACCTCCACCACGATGTTCCATACCAATGTGTTCGCTTCGCTCAGCGAAATGCAGACACCGGGAGCTCAGGCTGATCTGTGGAGTATGGTCTACGGCTTGCCTTCGGCTGCTTTCCCTGTGAAAAATGAGACAGGACTCTGGGGTGGTAACTCCACATGGAGCGGTGACAACAACCCTGTGGCCCAGTCATCGGCTGCAGCTTATTATAAGATTCACCAGCGTCTGCTGTTCTTCGATGGCTCTATTGAACAGGATCTTGGTATGCTGACCAAAGGATTGAAGTTCAACGTGGGCGCAAGCTACGACTCATGGTCGGACATCCAGGAGGATCACAGCATGAAATATAATTACGGTATGACTTCCGTTACAGGCTGGGAGAACGGTCAGCCCGTGCTCGGTGCATACTGGCAGTCCCCCGACCAGGCCACCACCATGGGGACAGGCTCGAAAACTCATAATGCGAACCGTCGCTTCACTGTGAATGGCTCATTCAATTACAATCGTGCGTTCGGCGATCATGATATTTATGCTCAGGCAAAATATTTCTACGAGAACGAGGATATCGACGGAGTGAACAACAAGATTTTCCGCCATACCATGTCGCTCTGGGGTCAGTACACCTACAAGCAGCGTTACTCGCTGAATGTGGCTCTTGCCGAGATGGGTTCATCACGTCTCGCTCCCGGCACCAAGTGGGCCTTCTCTCCCAACGTGTCGCTCGGCGCGGTCCTCATCAAGAACCCCGAGGGACCGGTGGATTTCCTGAAGCTCCGCGGTTCGTTCGGTCTACAGAACCTCGACAAGCTTCCCGGTGATAATGTCTGGACATATTATCTGCAGTCTTACCAGACAAGCGGTGTGCAGTATCCGTGGTCCACAAAATATGATGGTTCCGGAGAGACAACCGTGCTGCAGCTTCCGATGGTGAATCCTTCGCATGAGAAGGTTGACAAATATGATGTAGGTGTTGACCTGAGTCTCTTCGGATGTGTCAACCTCACTGCCGATTGGTTCATGAATCATCACTATGATATCTTCGTTGATGGCACCGGCGCATATTCGAGCCTCATTGGTTTTACGGCTCCCTACAAGAATGCCGGCGTGGTGGACAACCACGGTATAGACATCACCCTTGATTTCTCGAAGAATTTCGGTGATCTTACCCTCCTTGCCGGCGGCACATTCCTCTACTCAAAGAGCAGGATCAAGGATCAGGCGGAGGAACCCAAGGCCTTCGACAACCTTGTACGTACCGGCGATCCTCTCAGCTCCACTTACGGTCTGATTGCTGAAGGTATCTTCACGTCGCAGGATGAGATCGACCACTCACCCACACAGACATTCTCCACCGTGGTGCCCGGCGATATCAAGTACCGCGACGTCAACGGCGACGGCAAGATCGATGCCAACGACGAATGCCGTATCGGCTACAGCACGGTATGCCCGGAATTCTTCTATACTTTCAATCTTGGTGCCGAATACAGGAATTTCGGTCTCGTGGCTCATTTCCAGGGTACAGGCCATTACAGCGCCATCGCCAATTCGAAGGGTTACTATTGGGGCCTGACAGACAACACATCTCTTGCCCAGGAGGTGTACGACGGACGTTGGTCGGCAGATAATAATGTAGCTGACGCCAAGTACCCGCGCTTGAGCTCCACAACCAATGCCAACAACGAGCGCACTTCTACTTTCTGGCTCCGCGACCGCTCTTACCTGAAGCTCCGCAATGTAGAGCTCTACTACAACCTCCCCTCCGGGCTTCTTTCCAAGACCGGCTTCATCAAGGGAGCGAAGGTGTATGTGCGCGGTATCGACCTCTTCAGCATCGACAATGTCGACAACAAGGATCCGGAATGTATGGGCGTCAACACTCCGCTGTCGCGTGAGATTGCTGTAGGTGCACGTCTTACATTCTAAAAATTCGGTTATCTACAATAAACATAACTAATCCATTATGAAACTGAAATATTTGATTTGTGGTGTGGCACTGTCGGGCTTGGCGATGGCATCTTGCTCCGACCAGATGGATTACCACGAAATTAAAATAAACGATAAGGAGTTCATCGAAAGCACCTTCGGAAATGTGGGTAATTTCATGACCCACATCTACCGCGACCTTGACTACGACTTGGGTCAGATGTACGGTGGTGCCTCCCTTTGCTCCGCAACCGATGAGGCGGTGTACTCTCATCAGGGCAACCAGATCGAGAGCTTCTACAACGGAAGCTGGAGTGCCGTGAATGCCAATTCAAGCGTATGGACCACATGCCTCGACGGTATAGCTTACTGCAATATGATGCTCGATCAGTTCAACGACCTGAAATTCGAGGATTATGTGCTTGACAAGTACTATAAGGGCAACATGATCAAGTACAAGAACTATCAGTGGGAATGCCGTTTCATGCGTGCCTATTTCTATTTCCTGCTGGTGCGCCAATATGGCGAAGTGCCCTTGATTACCGAGAGTCTTGACGCCGACGAAGCTAACAATATGCCTAAGTCCTCTGTGGATGAGATATTCAAGTTCATCGATGATGAATGCAAGATCGTGAAGGATTCGATAATCAAGGATTATGCAGGCGCTTACATAAGTCTTGAGGATGAGAATGGCCGTGTCAACAATCTCGGCGCATTGGCTCTGCGTGCGCGTGCAGCCCTTTATCATGCCAGCCCGCTTTTCAACGCCAACAATGATAAGGAGCTCTGGCACGAAGCTGCCCTGCGCGCCAAGGAATGTATCGACACTTGCAACAAGCGTGGCATGCGTCTGGCCAAGGACTACAGTTCTCTTTTTACTGAGTCTTCCTGGAAGGATTCCGAGGCAATGAAGGAGGTGATATTCGCCCGCCGCAATGCTGCCGACAATGCTTTCGAAAAGCGTAATTTCCCCATCGGTATGGCCAACGGTCAGGGTGGCAACTGCCCGACAGAGAACCTTGTGAGCGCCTACGAGACAAAAAATGGTCTGCCCATTGACGAGGATCCCTCTTACGATCCACAGAATCCATACGCCAACCGTGACTCACGCCTTTCCGCCACAGTGGCTGTCAACGGGGAGAAATGGCCGGATGCCCTTCCTAAGGATGCTCTCGAGCTCTGGTATGGAGGCGAGAACAGCCGTTCTGTCACATACGGCACACCCACCGGTTATTATCTCAAGAAATATCTGAACCGTACCACGGTGATCTCAGGTAACTCCGCTACTTCAGCTTTCCACAACTGGATACTTTTCCGTCTCGGACAGGTGTATCTCGATTATGCCGAGGCTATGCTCAACTACACCGGCAACGGATATGACAAGGGTGAGTACAACCTGTCGGCGGCTGACGCCATCAACCTCGTGCGTAAGCGTGCCGGACAGCCCAACATCGCTACCGGTCTTGACTATGACGCGTTTTGGAAACGCTATCAGAACGAGCGTTTCGTAGAGTTGGCTTTCGAAGGTCACCGTTTCTTCGATGTGCGCCGTTGGAAGAAGGGCAAGGAGTATTTTGAGAATATCAAGGTGATGGAAATTACCCAGAATGCCGATGGTACGTTCCACTATTCACCTGTCACAAATCCCTCTTATATCACCAAGCGTACATGGGCAGGTGATTTCATGAACTTGTTCCCGATTCCGCAGTCCGATATACTTAAATCGGGAGCACTCACCCAAAATCCCGGATGGGAATAATTATGAACAAATATCTCGTGGGTCCGCCCACTGCGGATCTACGGGATATATTATATGAAATCAAATTAATCCTTTTTATTAACCAATCCAAAATTTTCTTATGAAGAAATTTTCCTTTTTAGTAGCTGCCGCAGCGCTGTCGCTCACAGCATCTGCAGCAACTCGCATCCTCTACTCGCAGCCCTTCGAGGCAGCTGCCAATCCTGAGGATGCCGGATGGACATGCGGTGGTGGCGAACTGACGCTTCCCGCTGACGACAACGGTAAGATGCTTCTCTTCTCGCTGGGCCAGAACAATGGTCGCTCGGCCGGCACTAAGTGGGGTGCTGAAATCTACACTGACGAGAACGGTACTCCCATTATCGAAGATGGTGCTTATGATGTGACCTTCGAGTTCAGCATGCCGACCTTGCCCAACAACCAGGCAAACAGCGCCATCACCATCTATACCAACTATGATGCGCTTGTCAACCAGCCCTACCGTGAGCGCTGGACTCCTTCGAGCATGACACGTGTGAACAACTACCTCATAGACCTTACTCAGATTGCAGCTGCTGCTGATGGACAGATGCAGTGCGCAGTCAATGGCGACTCCACGGATGTAGTTACCATCGATGTTGCTACTTTCTATGGAGTAAATCTTCATGTGAATATTGAGGACCGTACTGTAGATTACACCATCACAAATCTCAATTCAGGTGATGACCTCACTTCCGGAACCTACAATGTTCCCGCCTCCTACACCCTCTATGGTAAAGAAATAAAGGACGAAGAGGGAAATATTACCGGTTACGAAGAGAGCGAAGTGGAGGTTTCCATGTATGCTGAAGGCATGCACTTGATGGCCGCACGCTACCAGACACAGTACCAGATCGACAATATCAAGATTACATGCTACTCAGAGCATGATTATGCAGCAGCTCCCATCGTGGCTCTCTCCCGCATCGGCAAGACGCTTGATGATGAAGAGAACCTCAACCTCCGTGCTTACTCCATCAGCTTCGGTGAAGGCGAGACACTTCATGTAATCGGTACTGACGGTGCAGCAATTGAGGCTGAATGGGAAGATTGCGATGGCATCTATCTGTATGAGACCACCACATCCGGTACTCTGAAGGCTTGGACAACATCCGGTGAGGCTACTTCAGAGGAGGTTGTTACAGAGGTTGACTGCAAACCTTACGCTCTCCCCGCTGCCACAGCTACTATCGTAAGCGTTGCCAACGGCTATACAAAGACTTATTCTCTGTCGGTTGACAATTCTGACGTGCCCCTGCTTCCCACAATCTTCATGTACTGGTCGTACAAGGATGCCAGCGGCAACATCACCGCAGGTGATGAACCCCTCACCAACGGCTCAAAGCTTACCTTTAACGAAGAAGGTGTGCTGACTCTTACATCTGCTGCTTTCGGTTTCGCTTCGACAGATGTTGAGATTTACAATGACACTGAGTACAATCAGACAAGCAAGCTTGACTTCGTACACATGACCGGTGACTACATCAAGAGTCTCGGCTTCGCTCAGGAAGAGGACCTCAACTCGTCGGGCACAAGCGGTGAAACCAACTGGACAGGCCGCCGCGGTATGTTCTACTATGATGGCAATTCCGCTACAGAGGATCCCGAAACCGGAGAAACCGTTTACACTCCCGTTTATCCCTTCGGTTTCGTTGCTGAGGACAACACAGTCAACGTAATCCACCGTTACAAGATCCTCTGCTCTCAGCTTGAGGCTGACGAATACTACAAGCATATCTTCCCCGGCATCGAAATCTGGTATGATTTCAACGCTCAGATTAAGGAGGGTATCGGTCTTATCGTGAACACCATGAATAAGGGTGATGCTGAGGATGGCGCAGGTATGGCCAAGGCCGGTACTGTTGAAATCAAGGTGCCCAACCTGAAGGCTAACGATTTCGTGCTTGTTAAGAAGATTGACAACTACGGCCGCAACACGGCTCACCCCATCTGCATGAGCGCTGACGAATATGATCTCTATGAGCTCGCCAACGTTTCTGAGGTTTACGCTGCTACAGAAGAGACAGTAACAGAAGGTGAAGAGACAGTTGGCACAGGTGTTTACTCTGTGAAGTTCTCCCTCTACCGTATCGACACTGCCCTCGCTGGAGTTGAAATCTACGCTGGTGGCGAGTCAGGTATCGCCGACGTGATCGCTGAGCCCGCTCAGAACAACGATCCCTACTACTACTCGATCGACGGTATGCGCATGCTCGAACCCACCCACACAGGTATCTACATCCACCAGGGCAAGAAGGTTTACATCCGCAAGTAATCCCTTCCACCCATACACCACAAGAGGCGCCCACAAGGCGCCTCTTTCCGTTTGCAAAAGAGCCAAAGAATACGTATCTTTGTGCTTTGAACCATACAATTGAAGAACAACAATGGCTTACTCAATCAAATATCCTATCGGTGAACAGGATTTCAAATCATTGCGAGAAATGGGTTTCATCTACATTGACAAGACTCATTACATAAAAAAGATTGTCGATGGGGCAAAGTACATTTTCCTTGCGCGGCCACGTCGTTTCGGGAAAAGTCTCTTCCTTTCTACACTTAGGTATTTCTTCGAGGGGCGTCGTGAGCTGTTCAAGGGATTGTACATTGATTCGACGGACTGGGAATGGGCTGAATATCCGGTGCTGAAGCTAGACCTCAATACCAGTCGGTTCGACGAACCGGGGATGCTTGAGCCGGTGCTTGACAATATGTTCCGGGTCTGGGAGGAGAAATACGGGGTGGACGTGAAGGATGCCGACTATTCACAGAGATTCAAGACCATCATCCGGGCTGCACACGAAAAGACGGGTCGACAGGTGGTGATACTTGTCGATGAATATGACAAACCTCTTGTCGGCAATCTCAACAAAGAGGAAAATTTCGAGCATTACCGTACTAAACTCGCATCAATTTATTCCAATTTCAAGAGTTCGGCCGAGCATATACGCCTCGTGTTCCTCACAGGAGTGAGCCGTTTCAGCAAACTCAGCGTATTTTCCGACCTCAACAATATCAGGGACATTACTTTTGCCAATGAATTCTCAGATATTTGTGGCATCACTGAGAAAGAACTCCTTGAAAATTTTCAGTATGGCATAGCATCTCTTGCCGAGAAAAGAAATATTTCTTACTATGATGCATGTGGCTTGCTGAAAAAGAATTATGACGGATATCGGTTCTCAGAGGAAGGTAGCGATATATATAATCCCTGGTCGGTACTCAACGCTATGGCCGAATGCGGTGTTTCCAATTACTGGGGCCGCACGGGCAGAGCGACTGTCATCGCTGAGTCCCTTAAGAATGTGGATGCCGACTTAGAGACAATTCTTACTACAAGTGTGCCCATGCGCACTCTTGAAGGACTCGACCTTCGAAGCACAAATCCGGTGGCACTGCTCTATCAGACTGGCTACATCACTATAAAGAACTATGACAGGGATACGGACTATGTGACCCTCGGAGTGCCGAATCTCGAGGTGCGTCAGTCGCTCTTTGACGACCTTTTGCCTTTTTATGTCAAAGTGCGCCGTGGAACTGCGGACTCTGTCGTGAACGACATCATCATTGATCTGCGATCGGGCAAGCCTGAAAAACTGATCAAGGACCTTGATATCTTCCTGGCAGCAATACCCTACGAAATGAAGATGGAGGATGAGAACAACCTCCATAACGCCATCTATATCCTACTCACGCTTATCGGCACCGAGGTAGATACAGAAGTACATACTTCCGACGGGAGAATAGATTTAGTGGTGCGGACTCCGAAATTCATCTACATCATCGAATTGAAATTCGACCATTCCGCCGGCGATGCCATCTCCCAGATAGAGGAAAAGCAGTACGAACTGCCGTATCTGCGCGACCCGCGCAGCATCTTTAAGATCGGCCTCAATTTCTCATCACGGACACGCCGTCTCGATCCGCCCGAAATCTCCGAAGTGGAGAAGCGATAGTTTTGAAGATTCAACAACGAAGTGCAAAATCCTCGTTCTGAACAGCCCCAATATT
>CAYZPI010000100.1:0-12158 GCA_964480085.1 uncultured Bacteroides sp.
GGAGGTTTTCTTCCAACAAATCGCTAATTTTGCAGTTGCCAGTTGAGAGTAGGCCTCTGCAATAAAGACAGAAGTATCAAAATTTGTGGATGTTTTTGCCATATTTTAAAAATAAATTCATATCTTTGCGGTGCAGACCGCCATGCGGAAGCCCGGTCGGGTTTGGTGGCGGGCTGCGGACATATAATTATTAGCGTTTACTGCGCTCTTTCTTGACTTTCCGAAATCTGGTAAATTTCAATCACTGTCAGGATTGTAGCAAACAGTAGATGCCTTTTTGGATATGTAGATTCCGCCATCAGTGAGCGCGTGAGCATCTTGCTGATGGAAATGTTGCATATTCTGCGTGAGGCTTCTGCGTTTGCTCGTTCTACAGTGATGGGCGATACCAGAGCCTCGGAAAGTGGAACGGGCAACAAGTATGGCTCTCACGCTTTTTTGTTATCCTGCCGAATCGGGAGCATGTAGGCACATGTTAAATAGTCTTATTAAAATGAGGCTGATTATTGTTTTATTATGAGAAGAATTACGTGTTCGTTTATCGCTCACGCTTGTCTGGTACTGGCGATGGGTGTTCTATCGGAAACGGATGCTTGCGCAAAGTATCTGACTCCTGAAGCAGCTCTCTCGATGCTTGGACAGGAACAGCATAAGAGCGCGTCGACGGCTCCACTGCGTCTTGCATTCACGCAGGAGGCCCACAACCAGGCAACGGTGTATGTGTTCGACCGCGATGGTGCACCTGGTTTCTACGTGCTTGCCGCTGATGATGCCGTGGGTAATATTGTACTGGGATATTCTGATACAAACCGTTTCTCTGCCGACAACATGGCTCCGGGTATGAAATGGCTGCTCGAATCTTACTCGGCAAGTGTGAGCAGCCTGGCTTTCGGAACGCGACAGGCAGCCCCTAAGAAGGCACCCGAAGGATTGGCACCGGTGGTGCCTCTGATATCCACAGTATGGGATCAGTCCGAACCCTTCAACGATATGTGCCCCGAGATTGATGGCGAAAAGTGCCTCACCGGTTGTGTGGCCACAGCCATGGCCCAGATAATGAAAAAGCATCAGTGGCCGGTGTCCGGTACGGGATCGTATTCCTACAGTGTCAACGGTATGACAGTGTCGAGCGATTTCTCAAGCCATACCTACGACTGGGGAAACATGATAGATGACTATTACGGTTGGGTTGAAAGTGACGGCGGCTACAGTTATGAAATGGTGGGCACGCCGGAACAGAATGCAGCTGTGGCACAGTTGATGTTCGACTGCGGCGTGGCTGCCAGGATGGATTATTCTCCCTCATTCAGCGGTGCCATGCCCATCATTGCGGCGGCGGGTATGATAGATTATTTCAGCTACGACAAGTCGATGCAATACCTGATGCGTGACTGGTACAGCGAGTCCGACTGGATCAAGCTCATGCATGAGCAGATCTCCCGGGGCTTACCCGTGATGTACGGTGGCCGCAGCGTGGAGGATTACGGTCATGAGTTCGTTCTCGACGGCTACGACGGCAATGGTTATTTCCATTTCAACTGGGGCTGGGGTGGCTATGATGACGGCTATTTCACGCTTGCTGAAGCCGCTGCTCCAGGTGAGGACATAACTTTTGTGATCGAACAGGATGCGGTGGTGAACATCCGTCCCGACATGGGCTCTTCGCTCGCCCCAAGTATGGGTATCGATGGTGTTTTGTGCACAGAAAGTGCGGAATACAACGCCACCTCCGACTGGGTGACGTTCACGGTTGAGAACAATCAGGGAGGCTTCTGGTCGTATGCGCTTGGCACTCTGGATTATAAGATTGGGGTGATGAATACTTTAGACGGTGGTGTGGCACCATCCATTTACTCTACATTACAACCTTATTATGGATTCACCTCAATGGGAACAAGCAGTGATAATTTCCCTGTGGGAGAGTATGATGTGTTCCTGGTGTGCCAGTCTGAAGGTTATGACTGGACTCCCTTGCACTACAATATGAATCTTACGAGCGGACGTCTGCACTTTGTCAACGATGGCACAAAAATCACCATAAGTGAGTCGAAGGGCGAAGATCCTGTGGTTGGTGCCGAGTCTATCGTCCTCAATTCCGCATCCATCGATCTCTTTATAGGCGAAAGCTTCCAGCTTGAGGCTAAGGTCCTTCCTGAGACCACTACCGACAAGACAGTGATCTGGGCAAGCTCTGACGCAGCTATAGCTACCGTTGACGCTACAGGCAAGGTCACTGCAGTTGCCGAAGGTACCGCCACCATCACCGCTGCATGCGGCAATGTCAGCGCCACCTGTGCTGTCACTGTTGCCAAGCGCATCATCGCCGCCGATGGCATCGTATTAGACACCGAAACATTAGATCTTGCTGTAGGCGATAGCTACAGACTTACCGCCACGGTATCTCCTGATGACACCACCGACAAGACAGTGACCTGGACAAGCTCGGACGCATCGGTTGTCAGTGTCGACTCCGAGGGCAAAGTCGTTGCCATCGCACCCGGCATCGCCACCATCACCGCTACATGCGGCAATGTCAGCGCCACCTGCGAGGTTGCGGTTAAGCCTCTGGATGGAATATGGAACATTGTAGACGAAGGCGTTGCAATCCGAGTTGAAGGCAGCAGTCTCTACATCAAGGCTTCAGAAGATGTCCGGATATCTCTCTACGATACTGCAGGCACACTCTATTACAATGGTTATGACCACACTATCCCTGTGGAAAACAATAAGATCTACATTGTGGTAGTAGGCGAAAAGGTATTCAAGGTGAAGGCCTGATACTCCTCGCGATAAACATTGCCTTCCGGTATGATTCCTTCATATCGGAAGGCTTTTCTTTTATAAGTATGTTTGATTACATATTTTCATTTCTATTACAGGCCGAAGCCTTTGTTGATTCACAATTTACTCAGCTATCTGTAGGCAGCATAAAGTGCTGATTTGTAGGGATGCGGCATGCCGCGTCCGCTTAGCAATGCCATAAAATATGCGACTGTCGTCTGTCAGGCGGACATGTCATGGCGTATCACTGCATTGGTATTCAGTAAGTTATGGGGCTTTTGATTGTTGGGTGGCTGCACTCGGAGACAATGTGGGTTAAAATCTGTTAATTTGATACGTAACTATGCGATAATTTGTAACTTTGCACCTAATTTGCGATATTGTTTTTAAGTGCGTTTATATAAGTAATTTTTATTAACATCATCCTGCTTAATGAATACAAATGATGTAACAGTGATGTACGCCACCGATGAGCATGTGCCGTATGCCGAATATGTGTGCCAGCTTATCTATGAGTCAGCACTACAGCGTGGCACCGGCATCGCACGCCGTTCGCCGGAGTACATCGCCAAGAAGATGACCGGCGGAAAGGCGGTCGTGGCTATGCATGGCGACAAACTGGTGGGATTCAGCTATATCGAAAGTTGGGAGCACGGCGATTTCGTGGCCACTTCCGGCTTGATTGTCGATCCCGGATACCGGCATTTGGGTCTTGCCAGACGAATAAAGGAGAAGACATTCGAGCTTGCCCGCCTGCGCTTTCCCTTCGCCAAGATCTTCAGCATCACCACCTCTCTCCCCGTAATGAAGCTCAACTCGCGTATGGGCTACAAGCCCGTCACCTTCTCCGAACTCACAGAGGACGAAGAGTACTGGAAGGGATGCCAAGGATGCAAGAACTACGATATCCTACAGCGCAACAACCGCAGGATGTGCCTGTGCACAGGCATGCTCTACGACCCGGCTGAGGACAAGGAGAACAAACCCGCCGCCAACCCCTATCTGATGTTGGTGCGCAACAAGATCAACAGAATATTTCACCTTAAAAAATAACCAGGTACAATGGATAATAAGAAAAAGGTTGTCTTAGCTTTCAGCGGAGGTCTTGACACATCGTTCTGTGTGAAGTATCTCTCCGAGGAGCTCGGATACGAAGTGCATACCGCCATCGCAAACACAGGCGGATTCTCTGAAGATGAACTCAAGAGCATCGAAGAACGTGCCTATCGCCTCGGCGCGAAATCGCATGCCACCCTCGACGTGACGCGCGACTATTACAACAAGAGCATCCGCTATATGGTGGCCGGCAATGTGCTGCGCAACGGCACATACCCCATCAGCGTATCGTCAGAACGTGTGTTCCAGGCCATTGCAACAATAGAATATGCAAAGAGCATCGGCGCAGACGCCATAGCCCACGGCTCGACAGGAGCAGGCAATGACCAGGTGCGCTTCGACCTTACTTTCCAGATCCTCGCTCCCGAGATTGAAATCATCACTCCCACACGCGACATGACCCTTACCCGTGACTATGAGATCAACTATCTCAAGGAGCATGGTTATGAGGCCGATTTCAAGAAGATGGAGTACTCCATCAACAAGGGCCTCTGGGGCACAAGCATCGGCGGAAAGGAGACATTGCATTCGGAGCAGACACTTCCCGAAGCGGCCTATCCTTCGCAGGTGACTGCCACCGAACCGGAGACACTGAAGCTCACATTCGCTGAAGGCGAGCTTGTAGGAGTGAACGGAGTGGAATACACCGACCCGATCGCGGCCATCCGCAAGGTGGAGGAAATAGGATCGAAATTCGGCATCGGACGTGACATGCACATTGGCGACACCATCATCGGCATCAAGGGTCGCGTGGGATTCGAGGCCGCTGCCCCCATCCTTATCATCGCCGCCCACAAGATGCTTGAGAAGCACACCCTCACCAAGTGGCAGCTCTATTGGAAAGACCAGATCGGCACATGGTACGGAATGTTCCTCCATGAGTCGCAGTATCTGGAGCCTGTGATGCGCGATATGGAGAAATTCCTCGAAAGTTCGCAGCAGAATGTCAACGGCACGGTGGAGATAGCCCTGCGTCCGTACTCATATACACTCGTGGGTGTTGATTCGCCCTACGACCTGATGAAGACCGATTTCGGCGAGTACGGTGAGGTGAACAAAGCCTGGACCGCCGACGACGTGAAGGGATTCACCAAGATCCTTGGCAACCAGATGAAGATATACCATAACGTGCAGAATCGCAACGGCAAGGAATGAAAGTAGGAATCATCGGAGGCGCCGGATATACCGCCGGCGAACTGCTGCGCATTCTCGTCAACCATCCCGAGGCGGACATTGTATTCGTGCATTCATCGAGCAATGCCGGAAAGCCGGTGGCAGAAGTGCATGAGGGTCTGTACGGCGACACAGACCTGCATTTCTCCGACACCTACGACCTGGAGGCTGTCGATGTGGTGTTCCTGTGCTCGGGTCACGGCGTGAGCCGAGCGTTCTGGGAGGAGAACAGGCGTCCGGAGGGACTGAAGGTCATCGACCTTGCACAAGATTTCCGCGACGAGTCGTGTGGATATGTCTACGGACTGCCGGAGGTGAACCGCAGCCGTATTGCCGGTGCCGACCTTGTGGCAAATCCCGGATGCTTCGCAACTGCAATTCAGGTGGCGCTCGTGCCTCTCGCAGCAGCCGGACTGCTCAATGATGAGGTGCATGTCACGGCAGTGACCGGTTCGACCGGTGCAGGAGTGAAACCTGGTGCCACCACTCATTTCAGTTGGCGCAACGATAATCTGTCGGTGTACAAGGCTTTCGGCCATCAGCATCTTGCCGAGATACGCCGCACGCTCTCCTTGCTGCAGCCGGATTTCGACAAGGATATCAATTTCGTGCCGGTGCGGGGCGATTTCCCGAGAGGTATTTTTGCCATGACCTACATCGACACACCTGTCAGTGAGGATGAGGCAAAGGCACTCTACCGTGAGTACTACAAGGATGCGGCGTTCACTCACGTGATGGATAAAAGCGTGGATTTAAAACAGGCGGTGAATACCAACAAGGCTTTGATAAGCATCGAGAAGCACGGTAGCAAGCTTCTTGTGATAAGTGCCATCGACAATCTCCTGAAAGGAGCCTCGGGACAGGCCGTGCAGAACATGAACCTGATGTTCGGACTCCCCGAAAACACTGGACTGCGCCTTAAGCCGAGCGGATTCTAATTCATCATTCAGCTTGCTGAATGATGAAGGTTATGAGATTATAAGGTTATAAGATTATCAGTTTATATGACTAATCGTCTAAAAACCTATAGTCCAAAGCAATCTTATAACCTAAACCCGATGACCTTATAACCCAATAATCCTATAACCTTATAAGCTTATAACCCTATAAAAATGCAATGAATCTTTTCGATGTATATTCACTATATGACATAGAACCCGTCGAGGGACGCGGATGCTATGTCTATACTGCCGACGGCACGGAGTACCTTGACCTATACGGAGGCCATGCGGTGATCTCCATCGGCCACTGCCATCCTCATTATGTGAAGGCTGTGTCCGACCAGGTGGCCCGGCTCGGATTCTATTCCAACTCCGTGAAGAATTCCCTTCAGGATAAGCTTGCCACTCTTATCGGACGCATCAGCGGTTATGACGATTACAGCCTTTTCCTATGCAACTCAGGAGCGGAGGCTAACGAGAACGCGATAAAACTTGCTTCGTTCCATACCGGCAAACCAAAGGTGCTGGCTTTCGGCAGTGCTTTCCATGGGCGCACATCGGGTGCGGTAGCCGCAACCGATAATCCCAAGATTGTATCGCCTTTCAACCGCACCGCCAATGTGGAGTTCGTCCCGCTAAACGATATCAAGGCTGTGGAGGAGAAGTTGCAGACCGGCGAATTCTGCGCCGTCCTCATCGAGGGTATCCAGGGAGTAGGGGGCATACGTCTACCGGAGGATGAATTTCTGAGACAGCTCCGAGAACTGACGCGTCGCCACGGTGTGATGCTGATTCTCGATGAGATACAGTCCGGCTATGGTCGCACGGGCAAGTTCTTCGCCCATCAGTATGCCGGAATCCGTCCCGATCTTATAACAATGGCAAAAGGCATAGCCAATGGTTTTCCCGTGGGTGCAGTGCTGATCTCGCCCGAATTCAAGGCCGTGAAGGGGATGCTCGGCACCACATTCGGTGGCAATCACCTGGCATGTGCGGCGGCAATCGCCGTGGCTGAGGTGACGGAATCCGAGAATCTTGTTGAGAATGCACGCGAGGTAGGCGAATACCTGATGTCGCGCCTTCAGGGTCTGCCCGGCATCACCGACATCCGCGGACGCGGACTCATGGTGGGCATGGATGTGGAAGGCTCGGGTGCGGAGATGCGCAAGAAGCTGCTTTTTGGCCAAAGGGTGTTCACCGGCGGTGCCGGAGCCGCGACTGTGCGGCTGCTTCCTGCCCTGTGTGTGGGAAAACGTGAAATTGACAGATTTATAGAAGCGTATGAAAAAGTTCACATGTGTCAATGATATAGGCGACCTGCGCCAGGCGGTGGCGGAGGCTGCCGTAGTGAAGAAGGACCGGTTCGCTTTCAGCGAGCTGGGCAAGAACCGCACCCTGCTGATGATTTTCTTCAATTCGAGTCTGCGCACCCGTCTGAGCACACAGAAGGCTGCCATGAACCTCGGAATGAACGTTATGGTGCTCGATGTGAACCAGGGTGCGTGGAAACTTGAGACCGAGCGCGGCGTGGTGATGGACGGCGACAAGGCAGAGCATCTCCTTGAAGCTATCCCGGTGATGGGAAGCTACTGCGACATCATAGGTGTGCGTTCGTTTGCAGGTCTGAAGGACAAGGCCGAGGATTATGAGGAGAGGGTGATCGAACAGTTCATCCGCTATTCCGGTCGCCCTGTGTTCAGCATGGAGGCTGCCACACGCCATCCGTTGCAGAGTTTCGCCGACCTCATCACCATCGAGGAATTCAAGGCCAAGGAACGTCCGAAGATCGTGATGACATGGGCGCCGCATCCCCGGGCCCTTCCGCAGGCAGTGCCTAATTCGTTTGCCGAATGGATGAATGCCACCGGCTACGATTTCGTGATCACCCATCCCCATGGCTACGAGCTCGACCCCGCTTTCGTCGGGAATGCCCGTGTGGAGTACGACCAGCTCAAGGCTCTCGAAGGAGCAGATTTCGTGTACGCGAAGAACTGGTCGGCATACGCTGATCCCAACTATGGCAAAGTACTGAACACCGACCGCTCGTGGACCGTCGATGCCGCCAAGATGGGAGTCACCGACAACGCCTTCTTCATGCACTGTCTGCCCGTGCGCCGTAACATGATCGTCACCGACGATGTAATCGAATCGGAGCGCAGCATCGTCATTCCCGAGGCAGCCAATCGTGAGATCTCTGCACAGACAGTACTCAAACGTATGCTCGAATCGTTATGAACGAAGATATAAAAGTAGTGAAAATCGGCGGGAACGTTGTGGATAATCCGGACGCTCTCGCCAGGTTCATTTCTGACTTTGCACGGATTCCCGGAATGAAAGTGCTGGTGCATGGAGGTGGCAAGGAAGCCACACGCATGAGTGCGGCGATGGGCATTGAGACAAAGATGATCGACGGGCGTCGCATCACCGACCGTGCCACTCTCGACGTGGTGACTATGGTGTATGCCGGGCTCATCAACAAACGCATCGTCGCCGCCCTGCAGGCTGCCGGATGCAATGCCATTGGCCTGACCGGTGCCGACGGATGCGCCGTCACGGCCACGCGCCGTAATCCGGTGCCTGTCGACTACGGCTATGTGGGCGATATCAAGCCGGAGCAAGTGAATGCATCTCTGATAATAGACTTATGTCGCATGGGGCTCGTGCCCGTGTTCTGTGCTGTCATGCACGATGGTAATGGCACGCTGCTCAACTGCAATGCCGACAGCGTGGCTTCAGCGGTGGCGAAAGGTCTGGCTCGCAGCGAGGATGTCAACCTGATATTCTGTTTCGAGAAGAAGGGGGTGCTCCGCGATGTCGACGATGCTGACTCTGTAATAGACGAGATCACTGCCGCGACATATCCTTCCCTCCGCGCCGAAGGGGTCGTGTCCAAGGGAATGATCCCGAAGATCGACAATGCTTTGGATGCTGTCGCGTCCGGAGTGCGCAGTGTCAGGATATGCCATTCCGATGATGTGACAGGCGATTGTGGCACTGTAATCCGGTAGGGGAAATGTCGGGAGTGGCTGGTTACGATATTGAAGAAATGACAGGCAAGGCAGTGGCTTTGCTTGAAAGACTGATAGCAGCTCCGTCGCTTTCGCGCGACGAGCATGCCACGGCGGATATTTTGTCGGCATGGCTGGATGGGCAAGGCGTGGAATATGGAAGGTGTCACAATAATATCTGGGCGCTGTCCGACAATTATGATCCTGCCAAGCCTACTCTGATGCTCAATTCCCATCACGACACGGTGAAGCCTTCTCCGGCATATACCTTCGACCCGTTCACGCCGCTGCGCCGCGATGGCAGGATATGTGGCTTGGGAAGCAACGACGCCGGTGCGTCGCTCGTGTCGCTCGCCACGGTGTTCTGTGCTTTGCGCGGAGAGCCATTACCGTTCAATCTGCTGCTTGCCATGACGGCTGAGGAGGAGGTCTCGGGCGAGAAAGGCATGAGGGCATTTCTGCCGGAGATGGAGGGCAGGGGAATAAAGATCGACATGGCGCTTGTGGGAGAACCTACATCGATGCAGCCCGCAGTGGCCGAGCGTGGACTGGTGGTGCTCGACTGTACAGCCCATGGAGTCGCAGGCCATGCCGCCCGCAACGAGGGAGTGAATGCCATCTATAAGGCCCTGCAGGATATTGAGGTTCTGCGAGGCTTGAAATTTGAGAACGTGTCGCCGGTGCTCGGCGACATAAAGGTCTCGGTCACTCAGATTCAGGCCGGACGACAGCATAATGTGGTGCCGGATTCATGCACATTCGTGGTGGATGTACGCACCACGGATGCTTACACTAATGAAGAGACTGTAGAACTGATCCGTTCGGCCATAGAGTCGGACGCTCAGCCACGGTCCACCCGTATCCGGGCATCGGTGATCGACGGGGCGCACCCGCTTGTGCGGGCTGCCGTGGCATTGGGCAAGACTCCGTTCGTGTCGCCCACCACATCGGATATGGCTCTTATGAGCTCATTCCCTTCCCTAAAGATGGGTCCCGGCGAATCATCGCGCAGCCATACTGCCGATGAGTTTGTGCTTGAAAGCGAGATTGCCGACGGCATCGCCACATACCTCCGCCTTATCGACTCTCTAAGCCACATTCAAAATTCAACATTCAAAATTCAACGTTAATTATGAAACTTTGGAGCAAGGGTTTCGAACCCGACAAGATAATTGAGGAATTCACTGTAGGGCAGGATCGTGAGCTCGACCTGCGCCTTGCGCGCTACGATGTCGAGGGTTCGATGGCCCATATCCGGATGCTCGAAAGCATAGGTCTGCTTGAAAAAGAAGAACTGGACATCTTGCTTGCCGAACTTCAGGAGATTCTTGGGGTGATAGAGCGTGGAGAATTTGTCATCGAACCGGGCATAGAGGATGTGCATTCCCAGGTGGAGTTCATGCTCACCCGGAAACTGGGCGACGTGGGCAAGAAGATTCATTCGGGCCGATCGCGCAACGACCAGGTCCTCGTTGACCTGAAGCTATTCATGCGCGAGGAGCTGCGCAAGATTGCGGCTTCGGTGGATGGTCTGTTCGGCAAGCTCCAGTCGCTGAGCGAGAAATATAAGGATGTACTTATGCCCGGCTATACGCATCTTCAGATAGCCATGCCTTCATCGTTTGGTCTATGGTTCGGCGCGTATGCCGAGTCGCTTGTCGACGACATGCAGATCCTGGCTGCCGCCTACAGGATCGCCAACCAGAATCCGCTTGGTTCGGCTGCCGGATACGGTTCGTCGTTTCCGCTCAACCGCACCCTCACTACCGAGCTGCTCGGATTCGAGACCCTGCATTACAATGTGGTGGCGGCACAGATGAGCCGAGGCAAGACCGAACGCGCCGCGGCAATGGCTATTTCCGCCATAGCATCCACGTTGGGACATTTTGCAATGGATGTGTGCATGTGGATGTGTCAGAATTTCGGTTTCGTGTCGTTCCCCGACGAGTTCACCACCGGATCGAGCATCATGCCGCATAAGAAGAATCCTGACGTTTTCGAGATCATACGTGGCAAGTGCAACCGTCTGCAGTCGGTACAGAATGAGATAGCCTTGCTCACAGCTAATCTTCCTCTCGGTTATAACCGCGACCTTCAGCTGCTGAAGGATATCATCTTCCCTGCCACTACGGAGATGATCAAGTGTCTGGACATGTGTTCGTTCATGCTCGACCACATCATAGTCAATACTGATATCCTTTCAGATAGGAAATACGACTATCTCTTCACCGTGGAGGATGCCAACCGCCTCACACTCGAAGGCATGCCATTCCGCGAGGCGTACCGCACAGTGGGAATGCAGGTGCAGAACGGCACCTACGAGCCTCACCGTGCGGCCCACCATACCCACGAAGGCAGTCTGGGCAATCTCTGCAACGACAAGATAGCCGAGAAGATGGGCAAGATGATGGCGGAATTTGCCGCATCAAAGTGACCTGAAAAAATACGGATGTGGCTGTAGGCTTTCTCCCGGAAAACCGATTTTGCTTACAAAATGCAATGATTTTTCGAAAATTGTTGCATTTTTTTATTTTTATTTGTGCTTTTCATACAAAATGATTAATTTTGCACCGTCAAAACAAAATTTTGTCAATTTCTAAGGTGATTTCTTAACAATATATAAGGATGAAAGCAAATGAAGTGCTGGCGGATCTGAGCCGCCGTTTTCCTAACGAGCCTGAGTATCTGCAGGCAGTGGAGGAAGTGATCTCTACAATCGAGGATGTATATAATGAGCATCCTGAGTTCGAACGCTACAATCTTATCGAACGTCTGTGCATCCCCGACCGTATATTCGCATTCCGTGTGTCCTGGATCGACGACAAGGGCAAGGTGCGCAACAACATGGGCTACCGTGTGCAGCACAACAACGCCATAGGTCCGTACAAGGGCGGTATCCGTTTCCACTCTTCCGTGAACCTTTCCATCCTCAAGTTCCTTGCCTTCGAGCAGACTTTCAAGAATTCGCTCACCACTCTCGCCATGGGTGGCGCAAAAGGCGGATCTGATTTCTCGCCCCGTGGCAAGAGCGACATGGAGGTGATGCGTTTCTGCCAGGCTTTCATCGCAGAGCTTTGGCGTCAGATCGGTCCGGACACCGACGTTCCCGCCGGTGATATCGGCGTAGGCGCCCGTGAGG
>CAYZPI010000101.1:0-11875 GCA_964480085.1 uncultured Bacteroides sp.
TATCCACCGGTGGTGGCGCACTTCTTGAGGCCATCGAAGGCAAGGTGCTTCCCGGCGTAGCCGCCATCAAAGGCTGATCAACCCTGAATAATATCTATCGATACGTGGGATCATGTGCCCGCGTATCGATATTTTTTAATTGTACGGAACAAGTGGCGTTTATGGAAAGTTTCTGGAAATTCGTGGAGGGGCACATCAACTGTGACGTGATGCGGCTGAGGTTGAAATATCATGGGGCGCATGACCTTCCCTTCGATGTTGAGGCTGCAATCACCCAGATAGAATGTCGGCAAAAGTTTTCTAAAAAACTCCTGGAGACACTCGGTGAGTATCCGCATTTCCTATTTCCAGACATCATATCCGGCGAACAGTCGACCTCAGACCTTCTTGCCGGCTTCCACACAACGCTGATAACCCAAAATGAGCGCGTGATAGATCTTACCGCCGGACTTGGCATCGACTGTCTGCATTTCGCAAAGAAAGCTTCTCATGTTACAGCCATAGAGATCAATCCGCTGAAAACAGAAGCCTTGAAAAAGAATCTTGGTGGAAATGCAGAGGTGGTATGTGCGGATTGCCGCGCCTTTCTTAAGGCTTACGATGGTGAGACTTACGACACAGCCTTCATCGACCCGGCGCGACGCGCCGAAGACGGATCGAGAGTGTATGCCCTCGACCAGTGCGAGCCGGATGTCACAGGTATGACAGGAGACATTCTCCGCATTGCCCGCCGATTGATAATAAAGATGTCGCCAATGCTCGACATCAGTCATACAATATCGTCGCTGCCTACAGCAGAAGAGTTCATAGCATTAGGAACGAGGAATGAATGCAAAGAGCTCGTAGCCGTATGCAGCAGAGAAGAAACGATAGTTGAGCCAAAGATAGAAGCCATAACCCTCCTATCCGACGGAAGAGAGAGCCGGTTGGCATTTTTCAGAGAAGAGGAAATCCAGGCTGAAGCCACCTATACTGTACCGAAAGCCGGAGAATATCTCTACGAGCCCTATCCTGCAGTGATGAAGGCAGCTCCGTTCAGGCTGCTCTCCGAAAGATACGCTCTGGATAAGCTGCATCCCAATACACATCTATATGCCTCAAAGACTGTTGCAGAGAATTTTCCCGGTGAGATCTCTGTAATAAAGGAAATATTGCCCTATAGTTCGGGTGTGATAAAGCGCATAAAGAAAACCTATCCGAAAATCAATGTCGCGGCCCGCAATTTCGACATTTCAGCCGATGCGGTAAGGAAAAAATTGGGGGTGAAAGACGGAGGGGCGCTTAAGATTACGGCAACAAGAGCCATTGACGGCAATCCCATACTGATTGTAAGCTATAGGTGACCTATCGCTTATAAATTAATGAATGTGAAAGGATTTTGAAATGTGGGGGAAAATGATTACTTTTGCAGACTATTCTAATCAAAGACATGGACAAAATCACATCCAAACAAACGCTTCTTGATGAGAGATATCTGCGGATGACCTCGATTTGGGCAGAAAACTCCTATTGCGAGCGAAGGAAAGTGGGGGCCTTGATCGTAAAGGACAAGATGATTATCTCCGACGGCTACAACGGAACGCCTGCCGGATTCGAGAACGTATGTGAAGACGAAAACGGAATAACCAAGCCTTACGTGCTTCATGCCGAAGCCAATGCAATCACCAAGGTGGCCCGGAGCAACAATTCGAGTGAAGGAGCCACGATGTACGTCACGGCTTCGCCATGCATAGAGTGTGCGAAGCTCATCATACAGTCGGGCATCCGCAGAGTGGTGTACCGGGATTTGTACCGCATCACTTCGGGCATCGACCTATTGAAGAGAGCGGGAGTGGAATGTGAACAGATTGATTTTTAAGAAGAAGCTACGATTAAAATGAAAAAGTATTGGATGCCGTTGATGTTTGCCATCACACTGACAGCAGGAATATTAATGGGATGGCTCATCGGGCGCCAGAACCGGATTGGATTCGGGAGCGAGGACAAGCTAAAACGGGTGTTCGAGATGATTCAGGAGGATTATGTGGATGAAGTGGATCTTGACAGCCTTGTGGAGATGACTATCCCCCTGATGCTTGAGAACCTCGACCCCCACTCTGCCTACATACCGGCCAAGGACCTGTCGAGTGCCAATGAAGAACTTGACGGCAAATTCAGCGGCGTCGGCATAAGCTTCAGGATACATAATGACACACTTAACGTGATGGAAGTGATCTCGGGAGGTCCATCGGAGAAGGTGGGCATCCTCGCAGGCGACCGCATCATCAAAGTTGACGACCAGGATATAGCCGGCAAAGGCATAAAGGACGAGGATGTGATGAAAATGCTGCGCGGAGAGAAAGGAACGAAAGTGACATTGACCGTAAAGAGGGCATCATCGAAGAAACCGCTGGTATTCGATGTGACACGCGACGACATTCCCGTGGAATCCATCGACGCTTCCTATATGCTCAACGACAGCACGGGCTATGTGAAAGTATCGCGTTTCGGGCGCACCACCTACCAGGAATTCCTACAGGCCCTGAACTCCCTGCGACTAACAGGAGCGCAAAGTTTTGTTGTGGACCTGCGCAACAACACCGGCGGCTACATGGAGCCCGCGGTGATGATGGTGAACGAATTCCTGCCCTACGGCAAAATCATAGTATCGACAAAGGGCCGCGACGGCAACCAGAACGACATCCTGATAAGCGACGGCACGGGAGCCTTCCAGAACTACGGACTCGTGGTGCTTCTCAACGAACTTTCGGCGAGCGCGTCGGAGATTTTCTCCGGAGCGGTACAGGACAACGACCGAGGCTGGATCGTAGGACGCAGATCGTTCGGCAAAGGACTTGTGCAGAAGCCTATCCTCCTGCCCGACTCCAGCGAGATACGCCTGACCGTACAGCGATATTACACCCCATCGGGACGTTGCATCCAGAAAGACTACAAACCGGGACAAATAGTGGATTACGACAACGACCTGATCAACCGCTTCAACAACGGTGAGCTGCTGAGCGCCGATTCGATCAAGCTCAATATCGATGACAAATACTACACGGCTGGCGGACGCGAGGTATACGGTGGTGGCGGCATCATGCCCGACTATTTCGTGCCCGACGACACAGCCCACGTCACCTCATATTACGTGAACGTCAACAACCACGGTCTCACAATAAAATATGCCTACCAGTACGCCGACTCCAACCGTCAGGACCTCAGCACATCCAAGACAGTTGACCAGCTGCTGAAGAAGCTGCCGCCGGACGAAGTGCTTCTGAGCGACTTCGTGAGATACGCCTCGGCCAATGGTGTACCGGCTCGATGGTACTACATCAACATTTCCGCGCCCTTGATTGTTAATCAATTGAAGGCATTGATAACCCGCAGTGTGTTTGGTGTACAAGGCTATTACGAGGTTATGAACCGCGAGGACAATACGGTGCAGGAAGCTCTGCGACATGCTTCAATGCCTCTTGAGAACCGGAAGAAATGACCTTCCGGCCATCCAACATTGAAACATAACGTCAAATGCAAACGACATGAAAAAAGAAGACATCCGTATCAGAATACGATCTCAGAAGAGCATCCTCTCAGATGAAGAAAAGCAGCAGGCAGCCAAGGCAGCGTTCGAAATACTTGAACGACATGCGTCGTTCATGATGGCTGAGAAAATATTGATGTACCACTCCCTGCCAGATGAATTGTCCACACGGTCGTTCATCGAGAAATGGGCTGGAAGGAAAAAATTCTTCCTGCCCAGGGTGAATGGGGTGAATCTCGACATCCTGCCTTACGACCGCACCACCCTGCGCCTTGGAGCGTTCCACATCGAGGAGCCTCAGGGCGACGAGACCACCGACATCCACGACATAGAGCTGATTATAGTGCCCGGTGTGGCCTACGACCGCCAGGGCAACCGTGTGGGACGTGGCAAAGGCTATTACGACCGTCTGCTCTCCACGAGCAAGGCCACCAAGATCGGAATGGCCTACGATTTCCAGGTGGTGGATGAAATCGATGCCGAGCCACACGATGTAAAGGTGGATTTCATCATCACCGACAAAGGATCAATCACAATAAAGCAGCGCAAGAAATATAAATGATATCGGTAAACAATCTGTCAGTAGAGTTCAACGCCACACCACTGTTCGACAACATCAACTATGTGATAAACCCGCGTGACAAGATTGCCCTTGTGGGCAAGAACGGAGCGGGAAAGACCACAATGCTCAAGATCATAGCTGGGCTGCAGAGCCCTACATCAGGCACTGTGGCCACTCCGGCGGATGTCACCATAGGTTACCTTCCCCAACAGATGGAGGTATCGGACACGCTGACGGTGATTGAGGAAGTGAGGAAAGCGTTCTCGCATCTCGACAGGATGAAGCAGAGACTCGATGACCTGAACGCACAGCTGCTGGAGCGTACCGACTATGAGTCGGAATCCTACCATGCATTGATCGACCGCCTGACCACCCTGACGGATCAACTGGCTATGGAGAACAGCGAGAACAGCGAGGCGGAGATGGAGAAAACGCTCATGGGCCTCGGATTCCTTCGCAGCGACTTCAACCGTCCTACATCGGAGTTTTCAGGTGGATGGCGCATGCGCATCGAACTTGCAAAAATACTGCTGCAGCATCCCGACGTGCTTCTGCTCGACGAGCCGACCAACCATCTGGATATAGAATCGATCCAATGGCTGGAGACATTCCTCATCACCAAGGCCAAGGCAGTGGTGCTTGTGAGCCACGACCGTGCATTCATCGACAACGTGACGAACCGCACGATAGAGATATCCCTTGGAAAGATCTACGACTATGCCGTGAACTACTCGCATTTTGTGGAGCTGCGCAAGGAGCGCATAGAGCAACAGATGCGGGCCTACCAGAATCAACAGAAACAGATACAGGACACCGAGGAGTTCATCGAGAAATTCCGCTACAAAGCCACAAAAGCCGTGCAGGTACAAAGCCGGATGAAACAACTGGCGAAAATCGAAAGAATCGAGGTGGACGAGGTGGACAACTCCCGTCTGAACCTGAAATTCCCCCCCGCACCCCGCTCAGGCGACTACCCCGTCATTGCCGACAATGTAGGGAAAGCCTACGGCGACCATCAGGTGTTCGACAACGCCACGTTCACTATCAAACGAGGCGAGAAAGTGGCATTCGTGGGAAAGAATGGCGAAGGAAAATCCACATTGGTGAAATGCATAATGGGCGAGATACCTTTCACCGGCGAGCTGAAGATCGGACACAACGTGAAGATAGGCTATTTCGCGCAGAACCAGGCTCAGATGCTCGATCAGGAAATCACGGTGTTCGACACGATCGACCGCGTGGCTGTAGGCGACATACGTCTGAAGATTCGGGATATCCTTGGAGCCTTCATGTTTGGAGGCGAGGCTTCGGACAAAAAGGTGAAAGTGCTGTCGGGCGGTGAAAAGACACGCCTGGCCATGATACGCCTGCTTCTCGAACCTGTGAACCTCCTTATCCTCGACGAGCCCACCAACCATCTGGACATGCGCACGAAGGACATCCTCAAGCAAGCCATCAAGGATTTCAACGGCACGGTAATCGTTGTGAGCCATGACCGGCAGTTTCTCGACGGACTTGTGGAGAAGGTGTATGAGTTTGGGGGCGGAAAGGTGCGCGAATGTCTCGGAGGAATCTATGAGTTCCTTGAGAAAAAGAAACTTGACTCGCTCACCGATCTCGAACGTTCGACCACGCTCCGCGATGATGCCAAAAAGAAAGTACCAACCGGGACTCCCCCTCCGGTAGAGGAAAAAAAGGAGCAGCATCGCAGGAGCTACGCCGAACAGCGGGAATATGAAAAGACACAGCGCAGACTTAGGAAAAGAGTAGAGGAGATGGAGGCGGAGGTGACGCGTCTTGAAGAGGAGAAGACCGCCATAGAGGCGAGGTTTGCAGCCGGAGAGACATCCGACGAACTCTACGCAGCTCACGCCAAAACCCAGAAGGATCTGGAAATAGCCATGAGCTACTGGGAACAGGCCTCTGAGGAGCTGGAAGAATATCAGTGAACAGTGAATATTTTTGAGACTCAATTAAGATAAACTAAAAATCATTCTTATGATCAAAAGAAATGCCATCATCATTTCAGCTGCAATTTGCACCATGGCAATGAACAGCTGCAGCACCCATAGTGGTGCAGGCACATCTCATGGTATCGATAAGGCTAACCTCGATACCCTTGCCTCTCCGAAGGAGAATTTCTACCAGTACGCTTGCGGCGGCTGGATCAAGCACAATCCCCTGCCCGACGAATTCTCTCGTTTCGGCACATTCGACCAGCTTGGCGAGAACAACCGTGAACAGCTCAAGGAGCTCATAATGGGTCTGGACCGCAGCACAGCCGCTCCAGGCTCGAACGCGCAGAAAATAGCCGACCTCTATGCACAGGGTATGGACAGCGTGACACTCAACAAGCAGGGAGCTGCGCCTCTGGCCAAAGACCTCGCCACCATCAACTCAGTGAGCAAGGACTCTATCCCTTACCTCATGGCCACATTGCCCGGCTTAAGCGCATTCTTCGGCACAGGTGTTGATGCTGACCTGCTGAATGCTTCGATGAACACAATGTATCTGATGCAGGGAGGACTTGGCCTGGGCGACAGGGACTATTACCTTAAGGACTCTGATGAAGAGAAAAAAGTCAGGGATGCCTACAAGACATATATCGGTGAACTCGCCACACTTGCAGGATATTCCGAGGCCGACGCCCAGAGAATGGTAGGAAACGTGATGAACATAGAGACAAAGCTTGCCGAGGCATCAATGTCGCGTGTGGAGCTTCGCGATCCCGCCGCTTCTTATAATCCCATGGCGATAGCCGAGATTGAGAGCACTCTGCCCAACATCAACATCACCAATTATTTCAAGGCCCAGGGTATTGAAAAGATCGACACCCTGATCGTGGGACAACCTAAGTTCCTCAAGACAGTGAACGATATCATCGCCAATACCGACGAGCAGGCACTGCGTGATTACCTGGCTGCAGGCTACCTGTCATCGGCTGCCAGCTACCTTAGCGATGATTTCATCAACGCTGAATTCAAGCTTTCTCAAGCCACCACAGGCGTGAAGGAACAGAAGCCGCGCTGGAAGAGGGCAATGTCGGTTCCCAACGGTATCCTCGGTGAAGCACTCGGACAGCTCTATGTGGAGAAATATTTCCCTGCATCATCGAAGGAAAAGATGCTGACACTGGTGAAGAACCTTCAGACCGCTCTGGGTGAGCACATCGACTCACTGACATGGATGAGCGACGCCACAAAGGCCAAGGCTCACGAAAAGCTCAACACGTTCAAGGTGAAGATCGGTTATCCCGACAAATGGCGCGACTATTCCGACCTGACCATCGATCCGGAAAAATCCTACTGGGAGAACATCCAGGAAGCCATCATATTCAACAACAACTACAATCTTGCCGACTACGGCAAACCTGTTGACAAGGAACGCTGGCTGATGACTCCCCAGACCGTGAACGCTTATTACAATCCCACCACCAACGAAATCTGCTTCCCGGCCGGAATCCTTCAGGCTCCCTTCTTTGATCCGGAAGCCGATGACGCTGTGAACTATGGCGCTATCGGTGTAGTGATCGGCCATGAGATGACTCACGGATTCGACGACCAGGGACGTCAGTTCGACAAGGACGGAAATCTCTCCGACTGGTGGGCACCTGAAGATGCCGCCGCCTTCACGGCACTTGCCGACAGCCTCGCTTCACAGTTCGACCAGATCATAGTGGTTGGCGACACCCATGCCAACGGTAAACTCACCCTTGGTGAGAACATTGCCGATCAGGGCGGACTCCGGGTGGCCTACACCGCATATCACAACTCGCTCGGCGACACCGAGGGAGAAGAGATAGAAGGACTCACACCCGACCAGCGTTTCTATCTGGCCTACGCCAATGTATGGGCGTCCAACATCCGCGACGAGGAGATACTCCGTCTCACCAAGATTGACCCCCACTCGCTTGGCAAATGGCGCGTAAACGCCACATTGCGCAATATCGAGCCCTTCTTCACAGCCTTCGACATCCAGGAAGGCGATGCCATGTACCGCCCCGTGGAGGAGCGCGTGATCATCTGGTAATAAATCACATCATCCTATTGAAAAATGAAATCCCGCTGCCGATGGCAACGGGATTTCATTTTTCAATAGTAGCAAATCAGTTGACGCGGAAACGGTCGATGCCGTCCTTGAGGAAAGCCACCGACTGGCGGGCTGCCGCTATTCCGGCATTGATGTTGGCCTCGGCTGTCTGCGCACCCATCTTCTTAGGCGTAAAGAACACGCGGCCGGGGAATAGTTCATTGAGCTTCTCGGCATTGTCAGGCTTGATATCTGACACATAGCAAAGGTCGGTACGATCCTGGAGAGCACGAAGCAGACCTTCCTCGTCGATCACCTCCTTGCGGGCAGTGTTGATGAGGACACCCTTCTTGGGCATGAGGGTGATAAGTTCATATCCAATGGATTTCTTTGTCTCGGGAGTAGCAGGAATATGGATTGAGACAAACTGATTTCCGCGATAGAGCTCCTCGACTGAATGCACGGGAGCGACACCGGCCTCCAGCATCACCTCTTCCTTGCAATAAGGATCGAGCGCACTCACCTTCATTCCGAAGCCCTCGGCGATACGTGCCACATTGCGACCAACCTGTCCGAATGCCTGTATGCCAAGAGTCTTGCCCTTCAGTTCGGTACCCGATGTGCCGTTGTACATGTTGCGTATCATCATCACCGCCATACCGAACACCAGTTCTGCCACGGCATTGGAGTTCTGCCCCGGTGTATTCTCCACCACCACTCCATGAATCGTGGCCTGGGGAAGGTCGATGTTGTCGTAGCCGGCACCTGCGCGTACCACTATCCTTAGCTTTTTCGCGGCATCGAACACCTCGGCGTCTACTATGTCGGAGCGCACTATCAGCGCGTCGGCGTCAGCCACAGCATCAAGGAGCTGCTGCTTGGCAGTGTATTTCTCCAGGAGGGCAAGCTCACATCCGGCTGCCTCCACCACTTCGCGTATACTGTCGATAGCTACGGCAGCGAAGGGTTTTTCTGTTGCAACGAGAACCTTCATGATCAATGGTTTTTCTCAAATTCCTTCATGGCCTCCACGAGAGCCTTCACGCTTTCGATGGGAAGGGCGTTGTAAAGCGAGGCGCGGAAACCACCCACCGAACGGTGTCCCTTGATGCCGACCATACCACGCTCCGTGGCGAAATCGATGAATGCCTTCTCCAGCTCCTTGTACTCGGGCTTCATCACGAAGCATACGTTCATTATCGAGCGGTCCTCCGGCTTTACAGTGCCTACGAACATCTTGCTCGAATCGATGGCGTCGTAAAGCAGGGCAGCCTTCTCCAGATCCATCTTTTCAAGAGCCTTGATGCCTCCAAGCTCCTTGTAATAGCGGAGGGTCTGGAGTGCGGAGTAGATCGGGAGCACGGGGGGAGTGTTGAACATAGATCCCTTCTTCACATGTGTGGCATAATTGAGCATCGTAGGGATCGGACGGTCGACATGACCGAGAGCATCATCACGCACGATGACGAGTGTCACACCTGCCGGGGCGAGATTCTTCTGTGCGCCGGCATATATGGCATCGTACTTTGCCACATCCACGGGGCGTGAGAAGATATCAGAACTCATATCGGCTATCAGACGCACGGGCACGTCGGGATCTATGCGTGTCTCCGTGCCGTAGATGGTGTTGTTAGATGTATAGTGGAAATAATCGGCATCGTCGGGCACGGTGTAGCCTTTGGGAATATAGGTGTAATTGGCATCCTCAGAAGAAGCCACGACGTCAACCTCACCGAAAAGCTTAGCTTCCTTGATGGCATTGTGCGCCCATGTGCCGGTGTCGATATACGCGGCTTTCTTGCGCAACAGGTTGAACGGAATCATGCAGAACTGCATGGAGGCACCGCCACCAAGCCAGAGCACGGAATAGCCCTCGGGCACTTCAAGGAGCTCCTTGACAAGGGCTGAAGCCTCGTCGATGACAGCCTGGAATTCTTTACTGCGGTGGGACACCTCAAGGATGGAGAGACCTGTCCCGGCAAAGTCAAGAATAGCATCGGCGGTATTCTTGATGGTGTACTGGCTCAAAATTGATGGGCCGGCGTAAAAATTATGTTTCTTCATATCAGAAAGAAATTGTGTATGAAATCTGTTACTTCCGGCATTCAGGATGCCGATTGCAAATGTAGGGATTTTTAAGACATAATCCAAATATGGCAAGCGTTTTTCAATATTTTTCTTGGATTTTTTTCGTAAAAATTGCGCCTGGTCATACAAATCCGATTACATTTTTCCATATCATGATGTCAGGGTATAATATTCATCCAATATTCTGATAGTAGGCATGTTGTACATTGTCGTTCCTCCCATCGTGCGGTATCGGATATGGGCAATTCCGTGCCGGGGTACTGAGCCTGTAGCAAAAAAAGCAGCTCCCACCGTTGATCGGCGGGAGCTGCTTTTTTGTTTTTTTACTGCATTACTGGGGAGGAAGGATTGCTCCAGTGGGGCAAACAGATTCGCATGTGCCACATTCGATGCAAGTATCGGGATTGATGTGGTAGATAGCGCCTTCAGAGATAGCGTCGACGGGACATTCGGGAAGACATGTACCGCAAGCTACGCAAGAGTCAGTGATAACGTAAGCCATAATTGATACTTTGTTAGTGTTTCAAGATAATAAAATAAAGCGTCGGGGTGACAGGATTCGAACCTGCGACCACCTGGTCCCAAACCAGGTGCGCTACCGGACTGCGCTACGCCCCGATTGCCAAAGGCACTGCAAAGGTAGGAATAATTTTCGTATTCGCAAAACTTTTGCAATTTTTATTCATCAAAAATTTTCGACATAGCAGACACAGCATTCGAGGCAGTGAGATCAGGAGAGACAGGCACCACCGAAACATAGTTCTTGCCAAGCCAGTATTCATCAGTATCAGTGGCATCAGGTTCGGAATTTACGAACCTACCCGTGAGCCAGTAGAACGGCGAACCGGAGGGGGTGGCGTACTCTCGGTATTCCTCGGTCCAGAAGCCTGTGGCGGCACGGCATGTGCGTATGCCCTCGGGGACCACCAAAGCCGGGATATTGACATTCAGGCACACACCCTGGGGCAGAGGATTCAGAAATGCCTTGTTGATTATTTCCTTGACAAACTTGGTGGAGAGCGTGAAATCCGCCTTAAGGGAATGATGGAGAAGAGAGAAACCGATGGATGGTATGTCCACCACACAGCCTTCCAGCACCGCTCCCATAGTGCCGGAATAGAGTACGGAAACACCGGAATTGGAGCCGTGGTTGATGCCCGAGAGCAAAAGGTCGGGCTTTCGCGGAGCGATGGAATTGAGGCCAAGCTTCACGCAGTCGACCGGTGTGCCTGACACGGAGTAGACCTTGGCTCCCTCCATCGTGGAGTGCTCCGTAATGAATAAGGGCGTTTCTACTGATATGGCAGATGATTTTCCCGACTGTGGAGTGTCGGGAGCCACCACTATGACGTCGCCAAAGGATCTGGCGCAGTCGACAAGATGTTTCAGGCCCGGGGCATGGATACCATCGTCGTTTGTAATAAAGATAAGAGGAGCCATGTTAGGTGATAAGTGATAGTGAATAGTGAGTAAGTGTTTGATGAATGGTTATTGGGGTTGGGAGGTGCAAAATTACGATTTTGTTTTTATTCGTGGAACAAAATAATGTTAAATCGTGGAACATTTTTCCATGTTCGGTTTTTTTTTCTTTACTTTGCAGTACGAATAATCAATCGACACATCTCAATGGGAAAAATTATTGCAATAGCCAACCAAAAAGGAGGCGTGGG
>CAYZPI010000102.1:0-11486 GCA_964480085.1 uncultured Bacteroides sp.
ATGTACAACTTTTTCATTATAAATATTTTAGAAATTTAATTCAACCAACGGGTTATATATATTAAATTTTACACTTGTTCCATTTGAGAAAAATTTAAGAAATCGATCTAGATAGATTTAAGAAAAAAATCACTCATTAAAACAAAACATTGTATAAATATGGATATAAATATGGATTTTCAAGACATTCTTGATTTTGGTGAGTGGGAATCTTTTCACGATGCTCTCAAAAATGTATGCGATTCAGGATTCAATTTATCAGAATCGGAAGTTATTAATTCTGTATCCGAAGCAAGCCAATTTTTTAACATCGGAATGCCGTTAGATATTCATGAGGACTGGACAACGGGTGTTATGCCAATCAATCCTGGCACAGAGTTAGACGACATATTAGTATATAATCGCCAGCAAATGTCTGAAATGGGCATCTCTGACAAAGATAGCTTTGATTTAGTTATGACTCATGAGTGTGCACATCGAGCATTGCAAGGAATTGAAACTGGATACTCGTCACATCAAGAAGAGTTATGTTGTGACTATATGGCTGGAGTTCGCGCTGGACTAAATGGTATGGATGAATCTACTTTTGCAGAATCACTTCGTGACACATCAAGCAGTTTAACACACCCTAATGGAATTCTGCGTACAGAGGCTATTAATGAAGGAATTGCTTTTGCACGTGATTTTATGAACATTCATAATGGAATTCCACCTCGTTTTAGTGATTGTCTTAGCCACTTTGAGAACTCGGATGTCTTTAGAGCTTCTTATAATCACATGGAAGGGCTTGTCACATTAAACCCTGAAGGGATAGAAATTAATATGGATAAAACTGACATCCTTTTGCATGGTTATACCCAACATGATGTTGAGTGGTATGAAAAACAAGCGCGAATCTCTCCGGGCTCAGAACAAAATCACTGGTTACAAGAGGCTCAATGGGCAAAAGAACACATCCATGGCTTTTCTGAATTGACAGATTCAAATGATACAACTAATGTCGAACATTCCGCAGAGAATATATCATTTAGAGGATATACAGAATCGGAAATAAAATCAAAAATTGCAGCTGCCGAATCAAAGATACGATATGCTGAATCTCAGATTAGAAGTCATAGTGAACTTTTAAAGAATTCCAACTATCCGGAGACCGAGAAGATGCATATAAACCACGCCAAGCACGATTTAGCCACAGCAAAATCTGAATTGAGTAAATGGAAGGGGACGAAACCCAGTAAATAATCTTATATGCCAATATGCATATATCTATATATTCTTTTTAATATGAGCTTTTTTGATAAAATTAAAGATTTATTAGATTCTTCTCCTCGGGAATTGATGGGTGTTGTTAAAGATGATATCCCTAAAGGTGCGGAATTTACTCAACAATGTCTCGAAAAGGCAATCAAAAAAGAGACATGGGTAGGTCTTACGGAACAGATTCGAAATGAATTAAAAGATGAAGGTTTCTATTGTGAAAAAGAAGATTCCGATGAAAGCATTACTTAAACAAATCGCTATTGTCTGCTCATTTCTAATTGGCAGAGTATTAACTTATCGATAAATATGCCTATAATAACTTCAGCACCTATATTAAGTATAAACAGGCTACGACTTAATAGTGATGGAGCTGGCATCCGTACTCTCGTTGCATTTTATGGATGTCCACTTAAATGTGAATATTGTCTCAATCCTGAATGTCATGAAGATGCATCGAACTATATGACTCCATGTGAGTTATATGATAAAGTAAGGATTGATGACTTATATTTCCGAAGTAGCCGCGGTGGTATAACTTTTGGTGGTGGTGAACCATTGTTGTATCCCACATTCATAAACGTTTTTAAAGAGCTTTGCCACAGCGATTGGAATATTACTTTGGAGACATCTTTAAATATTCCTTTGACCAATCTAATGCAATGCTATAAATCAATAGATAATTTCATAGTTGATATTAAATGTTTATCTGACAGCAAATACAAATCATATACAGGTAGGTCGAATAATGATGTGTGGAGCAATTTGAGAGTGTTAATTGGACTAATAGGAGAAAAACGTATTTGCGTTCGAATTCCTTATATTCCAAAGATTACAGAGCCCAGAGATATTGACAATGCTTATTCGTTTGTAAGTACATTCGGGGTAACAAATATTAACCAATTTGATTATATATTACCAGAGTCCAAAGAGTGGAAAGCTTCCCGTACATTGAATCATGGCAAACAGATTTGTAATTCTTTGAAAAAATTACGAAATAAAATAGCGAACTCAAATGGTCTGATAATTCATGCAGAAGAATGTAATTATCAAGGACTTTGTTTAGGTACATGCCCTCAATGTGATGAAGAACTTAAAATTTTGAATCAGTATCTATCTGTGTTAGAACGATATAATGTAAGATTAAATTTTTAATTTGATACATTATGTTTGTAATAATATAAGAGACCATTTGACATCTTAAAATTTATTCCTGAATAGATCTTGTGGCGAATGAATTGTAATATTTTGAGAGCGGTGAAGAAATTCATCGCTTTTTTATTGTCAAAGATAGATTACTACTGCTCCAAAAATCAATATAATCGTAAACAATACATTCAACTTTATAACAACACTACTTCAATATGGCTATACTGAAACAACATACTATTTTTGTCGGATACAATTTAATTCGCAAGATTAGTAACCACCATGATGGAGAGAGGGAGATTTATCTCGTGGAGGATTCTGAGGGGGATAAGGTCGCTCTGGTGGTATATGATCTCAGTCGCGATTTGGATTGCAAGGAGGCTAAAGAGAAATTGGAGGCTAATTTCAATGAGGAGATAAAGATTTGCTCCAGCCTTAAAAACATTTGCTTTCCTAAAATCATCGGATTCGGCATTGAAAATATTGGCAATGAGCGTATAGGATGGATCGCTCAAAAGTATATTGAAGGTAAGTGCTTGTCTGAAATAATGGCAGAGAATAAGGATCCAATTCCACTCGCTGATACTTTAGGAATAGTCAAACAGTTGACCATTGCCTTACGTGAATTGTCTGAGAATAGAAAGGGAGGCGGACATTACAATATTTGTCCCGACAATATCACTGTCGATTACGACAATGATGAATTGAAGGGTGTGTATATTGTCGGCATGTCAAATGCCGGAATGTCGATTCACGGAAACCCACCGTTCAAGGATGACCATCTGAGCAATCTGTATCGTGCTCCGGAGACTCTGAATGGTATCTATAACCAAGTGTCGGATGTGTATTCTATAGGCATGTTGTTGCTCGTTATGATGCTTGGGTGCAAAGTTTACGACCAACATGGATATGGCTGTATTATGCCGAGTCCTGAAGTAATGAACGACGAGAATACAAAAAGACATACGCAGATGGAACCTGCAGACTGGAACAAGTCTGTATGGGACTGCGTGGGAGAGAGTTTCTCTACGACAACCAGGCTTGTACTCCAAAAGGCTACGACTATAAGTGCGGGAACACGGATTCCAACAATGGCTAAGCTTTATACATATCTACTGATGCTGGAGAAGAGAGATATTAAATCAACAACGATAAGAGAGTCTTCACTAATCCCACCATTGAAGGGATTTCAATCAGCTGTGTCCACAAAGGGACTGGGCGCAAAGGGCTCTGCAGACGAGACAATGTGTACATCTTCACAAATTCCTAAAGGCAATGGGCTGGATGATGTGGCTGGTATGGCTGACTTGAAGTCGGTGCTTCGCCGGAACTTTGTGGATATTGTCAAGAATCGTCAGATGGCGAAGATGTATGGCATCACTCCTCCTAACGGGATTCTGCTCTATGGCGCACCGGGTTGTGGCAAGACGTTTGTTGCTGAAAAAGCGGCCCAGGAGTCGGGGTTGAAGTATAAGATTGTCCATCCTTCGGATTTCGGATCGATTTATATTCACGGCTCGCAGGGAAAGATTGCTGAGGCATTTAAAGAGGCTGAAAAGAATGCTCCGATGATTCTTATCTTTGATGAGTTTGATGCCATTGCACCGAAACGTGACGCTGACAACAACAATCAGGCGAATGAGGTGAATGAGATTCTGACTCAGATGAACAATTGTGCAGCACGTGGAATATATGTGCTGGCCACGACTAACCGTCCCGAGATGATAGATTCTGCTTGTCTTAGAGCCGGTCGAATGGATGAAAAGTTCTATGTAGGGCTTCCGGATGCCGTAGCACGTAAGGAGATCTTTGCTCTTGAACTGAAAAAGCGTCCTTGTGACAGCGATATAGATTTGGAACTTCTTGGCAATGCAACCAACGATTATACATGCGGAGACATATCCTATATCGTGAAGGAGACTGCACGCCGGTGCTTCAATGAGGCTCTACGCAATGGGGATGGGAATACTGTTCCTCTCACTACAGATAGATTATTGGAGGTGGTAAAATCCACAATACCGTCAGTCTCACCTAAGGACATCCGTCTTTATCAGGAACTGAAGGATAAGATGGAGCATCGCTACAAGGAGAATAAATTGCGTGGTCGTGTCGGATTTTCAATGTGCAGTTGATATAAAACGTAGATAAATCCGCTCTCTACATATGTAAGGAATATAACAAACATAAGAATATGATAAAAGAAAAAGTTTTAGAGATTCTATACCAACTCGGTTTTCAACCGGAGTTTGTTGATGAGTACTTCGTATACCGATTTGAATATGAAGAACAGACAATGCTGCTCATTCCCGAAGATGAGGAAAGTCACACAGTGTGTCTGATGAAGCCCAGAATCTTCGATATTACCGAGGTCAACAGAGTGGCGGTACTCGAGGCTATGGTGAAACTCTCCGGAAGGATGAAGTTTGTGCAGCCGGTGATAATTTCCGATTCAGTGTGGCTCAACTATCAACACTTTCTCGGAGAGCAGGAGCTGACTCTTGAGGTCATCGAAAACATGATTCGTGCGCTTGCGGTTTCTACAGTTCAATTTCATAAAATCATAAACAACGAAGACAATGACGAGTAAAGAGATAGTAAAGCAGACACTTGAGAAGTTGAAGTTCCCGGTTTTGCAGGAAGATGAGAACTCGATAGCAATTCGCTATCAGATGAATTACGTCCTGATCGGTTCTCTCCAAGAAGATTCCCATGCGATTGCAGTGACACTCGCTGGTTTTTTTTCCGCGGACGATGAATGGGAGGCAAGACTCGCAATGAAGGCTTGCAATGAGCTAAACTACCGTCTGATGCAGGTTAAACTCTACCTTGATGAGGACAGTGACCTTGTGATTGCATCTGAATTTTTCTATAAAGATGATGAGGATGTTGAGTATCTTCTGAATTTGGCGTTGCAAGCCGTGGTTACAACCAAGATTCGGTTCATTAAACAGTATGAAGCCGTTGTGGATGAAGACAAACTGATTCAGGAACTAAAAGACGAATAAAGAGACCGATTATGAAAAAGAACATTTCCTTCAAAATGTGGCTCACCGTCTTTTTCGGTGGTATATGGCAGTTCATCCGCAACATATTCTCGTGGAAAAACAAGACTCCGTTCTGGAGAATTATCTGGGCGACAATAACCGTCTGCGTGGTGGCAACAACCGCTATGCTTGCCACTGCATGGTACGATGAATTTGTACGCCATGGTAATCGTTATTCATACGAATTTTATGATAGTCACATAAGCCCAAAATACAAGTTCCACAACAAAGGGCGTAATCAGGCTTCTTCATATATCTATGATGCGAAGACAAAGAAAAAGATGATGAAAGGTCTCGACTGGATTGCAGTTCCGGAAAGCGGTGACAGCCTTATGGTTGTCTCAAAGGATGGGAAAAGAGGCTATATCAACCGCTTTACTATGGAGACAGTCATCCCATTCAAATATGATGCGGCATGGTCATTCTATGAGGATGTTGCCGCCGTATGCGAAGGTGACTCCATCCATTACATCGACTATACCGGCAAACCTATCAACAACATCAAATTCCTCCGCGACAAGAGATATGACAATTACGCATATCATGGCAAATACGCTGCAATTCCTGTCGGAAAGAAATATGGTCTGATTGACAAATCGGGAGAATGGGTTGTATCGCCTACATACGATAACATTCGAATCGGAGCCAAGAATCTGTGGTATGTGAGTAATGAAGGAAAAACTGGGGTTGTCGGACTTGATGGCCAGATTATGTTGCCTATCGAATTCGAACACGTTTGGATTCATGGCATCGATGGTATTACGGTGGCAAGTGCGGTTGACCATTCTCAGAGCCGTTATGACTATGACGGCACACTTCTCGACGATTTCATCTTTGACGATGTTTACGAAATGTCCTACTACATCAACGAGTTTGACGATGAGGGTAATCAGAAGAGAGCAGTTGACGATATGATGAAATATTCAGCCAATAACTTCTATGGACTGATAACACGTAATGGCGTGCCGGTCACACCGCCTCTGTACTCTGATATCCAATGTGTAAAGTCCGGAGTCTATCAATGCAGAGTTTCAGATTATTTCAGTGATTGCGTAATGGTCAACAGCGAAGGTAAGAAAATCAACGACTAAAATGATAATGCAATTCAGGGAAATATTATGAAGATATATTACGGGAGTTTCAGCGAGTGTGGCCCTCGCAGGAACAATGAAGATTACATTGCCATCAGGGAGATGCCTGAACAGAACCGCTCTGTGTTCGTGCTTTGTGACGGCATGGGAGGGCATGACAACGGTGAGGTCGCAAGTAAATTGGTGTCTGAACACATCTGTGACTTCTGGGTAAAAAATCCCAAGCGAAAGGACTCCGAGAAAAAAGTTATGGATGCTTGTGATGAGACTATGATTGCCTACAATAACAAGTCTCGATTGGAGATGGGAACAACGATGGCAATGGTTGCCATTGAGGGAAACAAGGCTTTCTTAGCTCATTGTGGTGATAGCCGAATATACGTCATACGTAACCATGAGATAATTTATCAGACAGTAGATCATGTGGCTCTGACACCGGAGGGATGGCCAATTATAACAAGGGCATTCTTTACCGGCCGGAGCAACTACAAACCTGACATTAAGGAAATGGAGGTTCAGGTCGGAGACATGATCCTAATTTGTTCCGATGGTGTTTATGGCAATGGGAAATGGAGTGATCTTAAAGATATATTAACCGACAATGTAACAGCCGTATATCCTTTGTCAGATGTAGAAAGTTTAGCTTCAAATAAACCTCACGACAATTACAGCGCAATTTTTATCCGAATTTGTCAAGATGAACCGGTGGACAAAACTGATTCTTACCTCTTCAAAATCCGTCGCCAGCCGAAAAACGGTAATGGTAAGTGGGAATACATCGAGTATTTCAGGACACGGTGCGAGGCTATGTATCGGCTTGTAGAAAGAAATGTCTTTGGAGATAGAGATGACATATACCGATACGGAGTTTCACGTAGTCCTGATGGTAATGGTGCAAAATGGGAAAAATATGATCAAGAACAATAGTCCCTCAACAATATGACTCATCGATATGCAACTCCACCAGATATTAATGGGAAGATATGAGACAAAAGATTGTGATATTAAGTGGTGCAGGAATCAGTGCTGAAAGTGGAATCCCTACTTTCAGGGACAATGATGGGTTATGGGTACAATGTGATTATAAAAAATTTGCAAGTGTAGGTGGCTATTATGAGAATCACCAACTTGTATTGGACTTCTATAACCGAAGGAGAAAGATTCTTGCCGAAGCCAAAACCAATCTTGCTCATATCCTTATTGCCCGACTGGAGAAATGTCATGATGTCTCGGTAATTACTCAAAATGTCGATGACCTCCATGAACGAGCAGGAAATTCAAATGTGATTCATTTGCATGGAGAGTTGATAAAAGTCACATCCTCTGATACCAAAGTTCATCATTGATTCCAATGCACTAAAAAATGCTCCCACTGATTTTGAACATATCCACTTGCCCGCTACAGAAGGAATGGAAAAGTTAATGGACCTTCTTATAGGATTGTCATGAGAGGTTATTGCCGAAATATTTCCAGATACAGACAATAGTATTGATTGCAGGGAAGAAGTCTGACCAGTTTCGGACTCCTTCTTTTACAGTTTGGGGTAAATGAGGATGGCTTTGAATGGCTAAATATGTTAATTGCAATCAATTCTCATGCTATTACAGATGCCTCAAAGACAACGCACCCATCTGATCTTTTCGTTTTCATGATAGAATCCGGGATAAAAATTCATCATTATAAATGTACAAACTTCAAAGCATATAAAGACTATGGCAATTTTCAATCTCAATTACAACGTTCTCTGGGAGAGCATCTGCAACTGGAGCCGCAAGGCCGGTCGTGCAGCAACCCGTCCGGTACTTCTTATGTGGTACGTCTTGAGGAGCAAGGAAACACCCCGTGCAGACAAGTGGGCAATCTTCGGTTCTCTGGCATATCTCATTCTGCCTATTGACGTTCTCGACTCCAAGCGTTTGCCTATCATCGGCTGGCTTGATGAGGTGGCTTCCCTTGCAATCCTTGTACAGAAAATGTCGAAGTACATAACTCCGGAAATGGAGACAAAGACAGACGAACAACTTGACAAATGGTTTCCGTATGATAGATTATCCTCCCATTTCAACTCTATTTATTAAACGATTTTTATCCATGTAACATTATGAAGAAAGAACTTAACTTGGAATGGAGCCGGAATCTTGCCGAGATGCGGACGACATTGGCTGATGACGATAGAACACGCATCGAAAAAATTGCTCGGATGGCAGAATATGTCCGAGCCGAAACAGATGGCTCTTTCAGCCTGGATAAATATTCCGGTTACATCGTTCAGGAAAAGAAATTGCCTTGGGGTTACGTCTTTGATGTAATCAAGAATGCGCCCAATTTTGGCTTCATTGTGCCGATGGCCCTGCCTCCACGTTTTAAGGTTAGTGAGCCGAAACCGGAGCGAGGCAAAATGTTTGCTTATTACAATAAAGGAAAGGATGCAGTACTCTTCAAGCTCTACACAGGCGAACGACGCGAGGATCTTGCCGGTTATGATGGCTGGGGGCGTGAACCTGATGAACTGGAAGTCGTGGAAGGCTTACGCGACAGAGACGGAAATTGGATCGAGGAATTGAGCTTAAAATGGGAATGAGGATATACGGATATGCTAACGGTGTTATCACTTTATTTCATATCGACATACTATATTCGGCGTTTTCATTGACCGATATTCATAAACCTCAATATCTTCATTCCATACAATGAATCTTTTCGATGAAATAGCATATAGTCTTTTGAAGATGGGTGCGGAGGATCTACCGGTAAGGCCCAGTGAAATGCTGGACTTCGACCTTTTCGATATCCACTGGGAGTTGGAAATCCATCACTTGGAAATGCTCGGGGCGTTGAGCTGCTGTGTGTTTGATACAGAGCAGCGTGAAGAGGGGAACTTGACTGATTACCGTATTCAGGAATTGGCCAACATAATGTCGGCCCAGGCTACTCCCGGTGCTTTCTATATGGATACGGAGGGCATGGTGTATTGCCGTTTATCATTCAACTTCAACCACTATGTGGAATTTGAATTCAACATGGTCAACGCTTTCCATCAATTGCTTATCTTCAGAGAAGCATTTCTTTTTGTGGAAGACAGCGCCCGTATTGACGCACACACCGAACAGAGCTTCGTGTCTCGGCAGATCCACCGGGCCACCTACGCCCATTTAAGAGATTATCTGAATTGCAATATCCTCTATGTGCATGGGGTTCGCTCAACAGGCAATTCCTCCACTGCGCAGAATCTCCGCGAACTTCTGCCCCACTGCAAAGTGGTATCTCCCGACCTTCCTGTGAATGCCGAAGAAGCTGTAGCCCTGTTGCGAAAAATCTGCAGGGAGGAGAAGATTGACGTTGTAATCGGCACCTCCATGGGCGGTATGCTGGCACAAAAACTTCGCGGTATGCCAAAGGTTCTTGTTAATCCCTCTTTTTTTGTGTCGGAGACATTCAAGAAGAATATGGGCACGGTCACTTTTTTTAAGGAGCGTGAGGATGGAACAAAGGAATTTGAGATTACTCCGGAGATAGTCGAGAGCTACGCCAGGATTGAGAAACGGCAGTTCAGCCAACTCTCACCAAAAGAGATTGCCATCACTGTCGGTGCGTTCGGCAATGATGACAGGACAGTCAACTGCAAAGATGTGTTCCTGGAGTATTACGAGATTATAAAATATTTTGCCGGAGGTCATCGCCTTGACAAGGATGCGCTGAAAGACAGTATAATCCCGGCTGTCGCTCATCTCTATCGAAATACCCAACGTACCTGGGATGAAAGGTATTATCCATCAGGACTGACACCTACATATAAGGAAAAGCATACACCCTTCTAAAGGACAATGATGAGAGGAATCACCGATATAGAGCGTTTTGTAGAGGCACAAGCATCTCCCTATGCCGACTATCAACTTGTAAAATCAGAGATAATCAATGGTAGAAAGGTAAGCCATTGGATATGGTATATCTTGCCGTAGCTTCGTGGACTTGAGCATAGCCGGTGATCACATTTCTACGGCATCGCAGATAGAGCTGAAGCTGAGGCTTTTCTTAATCATCCGATATTTGGTCCTCGCTTGCGCGAAATATCCGAAGAATTATTGTCTCTTAAAAACAAATCGGCTGAATCTATCCTTGGGTATATTGACGCTGACAATGTAGAATCCTGTATGACCCTTTTCAATTGTATCTCCTCAAATGATATATTTTCCGATGTCCTCGACTCCTTTTATAATGGAGAGCGGGATAAAAAATCAATCGTATGAAAATTCTTTTTGTCTGCACCGGCAATGCAAGCCGTTCGGCTGCCGCTGAAGCTGTCTTGAAAAAACTGCTTGCCGACTATAATATTGTGGGTGTTGAAGTCTCTTCTTGTGGCACAGGTGTCCCCGAAGGTCTCGACCGTGAGGAGATCATGTGCTGGATAGCTGCTGAACATGGATATGAAATGGGCGGTAAGGCTGTAGCCATGAATGAGGAGATGCTTAACTCTGCCGACCTAATCATCGTCATGACAACCCGTCACCGCGATAAGGTGACGACAATGCTCCGTTACGACCATTGGAACCGGATTGTTCGTTTCAACGATTATTGCTTCGGAGAACCGTCAGACTTACCCGACCCTCACTTTCAGACTGAACACGTTTATCGCACCTGCTTCGAACGCATTGAGGCAGGTTGCAAAGAAATTATAAGTATGATGTTCTGTTAGACGTCCCCAAATCAGCTAAGAAATTAGGCCATCTTTTATGTGGACGGATTCTTCCATCAGGCATCTAAAAAAGGCTCCCCGTGGAGAGGGCACTGAAAAAGTCTCTCATAACGCGAGTTCGGGATAAGAATTGCGTTAGAAAAATTGAATCGACAGCTTTTAAAAGTTGCCGATTCTTTTGGCAACATCAATGATTTTTAGTAATTTAGAGGTACCAAACAATAAATACTAATCATGATAACCAAAAGTAA
>CAYZPI010000103.1:0-11412 GCA_964480085.1 uncultured Bacteroides sp.
TAATTGGTTCGCTAGCTCAACTGAATAGAGCATCTGACTACGGATCAGAAGGTTACAGGTTTGAATCCTGTGCGAATCACCCAAGAGGCATCCATTTACATGGATGCCTCTGTTCGTTTTAGCCCTGCCTCCCAGTCAACATCCTTTTTTTCATTTTTCTGGCGTGCAAATTTTCGCTTTTGTCTTTCTTTGCGTACCTTTGTGCATAAAATTACCGGATCATGAAAAAAATCCTAATATCTACTTTAATGGCCGCATCAGCGCTTTGTGCTTCGGCCGAAAGCCTTGTCATCCTCCATACCAACGACACCCACTCGCAGATAGATCCTGCCGATAATGGTCTTGGCGGCGTGCACCGCCGCAAGGTGGTGGTAGACAGCGTGAGAAACGCCCATCCTGCCCACACACTGCTCATAGACGCCGGCGATATGGTGCAAGGCTCGCTTTTCTTCAATATCTACCGGGGCGAACTTGAGGAAAAACTGATGAATGCACTCGGCTACGACATCCGTATCCTCGGCAACCATGAGTTCGACAACGGCATGAGTGTACTCGCCGACAACCTCGTCACATCCGACGCCGAACTCCTTGCCGCCAACTACCAGACCATCGGCACTCCCCTCGAAGGCCTGTTCCTCCCCTACACCATCCGCACTTACGACGGCAAGCGCATAGCTTTCATACCCGTCAACCTTCAGCCTGAAGGCATGATATCGCCCCGCAATACGGAAGGCCTCGGATACATCGACGCCATCGAGGCCGCAAACAACCTTGCCTGGTTCGTAAAGAACATCGAGCAGGCCGACCTTGTGGTGGCCCTGACTCATATCGGCTACACTCCGGATACGGAAATAGCCCGATCGTCGAAGGACATCGACATTATCATCGGCGGACACAGCCATACAAAAATCGACCCGACCGACCCGACATCCGTGCCTCATCTGGTAAAGAACAGACTGGGCAGGGACGTGCTCGTAGCACAGACCGGAAGAGGCGGCGAACAAGTAGGTGAAATCACGATCGATCTCGACAACATCACCTCCACCCCCGCCTACCGGCTGATCAAAGTCGACAGCCGCCTCGACTCGCGCGTCGACCCGGCTATAGAAGCGATAATCGCTCCCTACCGTACCGAAGTCAATGCCCTCAACTCTGCCAAAGTGGCAAAGACCGCCAGATACCTTGACAAAGCATCCCCCGACCTGCTCAACTTCGCCTCCGATTTCGTAGCCCTGCGCGGACGCCAGCTTGCCGACAATGTGGATTTCGCCATCCTAAACAAAGGCGGCCTGCGCAACAGTCTCCCCGCCGGTGACATCGCCGAAGGCCAGGTGATCACCCTCATGCCTTTCTTCAACCGCATACAGGTGCTCGACATCCTCGGCAAGTCGCTTCTCGCGGCTTTCGACGTGATGGCCCGTGCCGGAGGCAATGGCGTGAGCGCCGAAGTGGAAGCCATATTCGATCCTTCGACGAAGAAATGCACTGAAGTGAAGCTTCACGGCAAGACCATCGACCCGGAAGCCACCTACCGCATAGCCACAATCGACTATCTGGCCCAGGGCGGTGACTACATGGAGCCGCTGCGCGACGGCACCCTCGTAGGCGAAAGCCACCAATATCTCTTCGAGGACATGCTCGATTACCTGAAGACCGGCAAAGGCAAGGGCAAGACCATCAATCCTCCATCCAACCGCCGAATGCACCCTAAGGAATAAGTAATAGTGAATAGTGAATAGTGAATAGTGAATAGCGAACAGTGAATAAGCTTTTTTTGTATAAGGCGTGAACTTCAGTGAACGCATCCCAAATCCCAATCCTATGAATCTCAATCTCTATATGCTCGTGCTGTCGATTCTGGCATCAGTGAGCGTCACATCCGGACAAAGCCTTCTCTACAACGACCTCGACTCGCCTCAATGCACTGCATGGGTCGACTCCGTCTACAACACCCTCACCCCCACCGACCGCATAGCCCAGCTTATGGTGGTGAACGTGTCGCCAATGCAGGGCGCGAAATCAAAAGCCAACATCAAGGCTTACTGCGACCTGCACGTAGGAGGATTCCTATTCTCCAAAGGCTCGATAAATGATTTCGCCGAAATGACCAATTATGCCCAGGAGCACTCGAAAGTGCCGCTGATGATGACGCTCGACGGCGAATGGGGCGCGGCGATGCGTGTGAAGGGAGCCCCGACCTTTCCCTACAACATGACCCTCGGAGCCATACGCGACCCGCAGCTCCTCTACCGCTACGGCGAGGAGATGGCACGCGAATGCAAGGCCCTGGGCATACAGGTGAATTTCGCCCCGGTGCTCGACGTCAACTCCAACCCTGACAATCCCGTGATAGGCAAACGCTCCTTCGGCGAGAACCAGCAGACAGTGGCCAACCTCGGCGTGGCTTATTCGCTCGGTCTCGAAGCCGGCGGAGTAATGGCCGTAAGCAAGCATTTCCCGGGGCACGGCGACACCAACACCGACTCCCACAAAGCCCTGCCCAACATCGACCACGACCTCAACACTCTTGAGAATGTCGACCTCTACCCCTTCAAGCAATTCATCAAAGCCGGATGCGGCGGCGTGATGGTGGGACACCTCTCCGTCCCCGCGCTGGAGAAAGCCGGAGTGCCATCGTCGATGTCGAATAAGATCACCACCGGACTGCTCAAGGACAAGATGGGATTCAAGGGTCTCGTATTCACCGACGGCCTGGGCATGGAAGGTGCGAATCTGTCGTCCAACGTATGTGTGGCGGCCCTGAAGGCCGGAGCCGACGTGCTGCTCAACCCGCGCAATGCCTCCGCCGACATCGCCGCCATAAAGAAGGCCATTGCCTCCGGCGAGATCTCGCAGGAGAGCATCAACGAACGCTGCAAGAAGATGCTCGCCTACAAATATGTGCTCGGACTCAACCACCTCCGACCCATCAATCTCGCCACCATCGACAAGACGCTCAACACTCCCGAAGCCCATTCCCTAATCCAGGAGCTCGCCGACGCCTCGATCACCGCCCTCCCCAACAAGGCTATGGCCGACAACAGGAATATCCTGCCCCTCTCCTCGCTTGGCACACGTAGCTTCGCCGTGGTGAACATCGGAGCGGATGCCGACAACCGGTTCAGCGAATATTGCCGCAAATACGCCAATGTGGATGTGTATGGCACCAAGGAAGGCACCCTGACCCAGAAGCAGATTTCAGCGATCCTCAGCCACGATGTGGTGATAGCTGCCGTATATTCCGATTCACAGGCCGCCTCGGGCTCCCTCACCGCCCTAAAGAAGGCAAAGACCTTCCTGCCGGTCTTCTTTATCAACCCGTACAAACTCACCAGATTCAAGGCTTCCATAGAGGCAGCCCCTGTCTCGGTACTTGCCTATGATGATTCGCCCGAGCTGCGTATTGCCGCCGCCAAGGGACTCTTCGGCGGCATAGAGATCGACGGACAGCTGCCCGTCAACGTCAAGGGCATAGCTAAAGCCGGCGAAGGCATGGAGATCGCCAAGACTCGCCTTGGATATTCTTCTCCCGTAGCTAAAGGCATGGATGGACGCCTTACTGCCAGAATCGACTCTGTAGTGGAGGCAGCCATGCGCAGCGGGGCTTTTCCCGGCGCACAGGTGCTGGTGGCAAAAGGTGGCGACATTGTTGTGGACCGCTGCTATGGTGTCACCACCAAAGGAGGGGAGAAAGTCGATCCTTCCACCCTCTACGACTTAGCCTCGGTATCGAAGACAGTGGGCACTCTCCCCGGAGTGATGAAAGCCTACGATTCCGGTCTCTTCGACCTCGACACACCCGCCTGGAAATATGTGTCGGACATGAATGTGGAGGGTAAGCGCGAGATCACACCCCGCATGCTGCTCTATCATGAGACAGGCATGCCTGCCGCACTGAACATGTTCAATGTGATGATGGACTCTGCCACTTACAATGGCAAACTGATAACCAACAAGCGCGATGCCGCCCACACCATCGCCATCAACGGCGGAGGATTCGGCAACTCCTCAGCCAAGCTGCGCTCCGACATCACCTCAGCTACCAAAAGCGCATCCAACGACATCGAGGCCGCAAACGGTATCTTCGTAGGTAAGGCCGCCTACGACACGATAATGGCCAATATCTACCGCTCAAAAATCAAGCCTGCCCGAAATTACGTGTATTCCTGCCTTAATTTCTGCATCCTGATGGATATGGAGCAGCGTCTCACCGGACAGTCACACGACCGCTACGTCACCGACAGCATCTGGGCACCTCTCGGCGCCTACTCGTTCTGCTATCGTCCCACCACGCGTTTTCCGTTGTCGCAGATAGCAGCCACTGAGGAAGACACCTACCTTCGCCGGCAACATGTGCGCGGATTTGTCCACGACGAGACTGCCGCCTTCTCCGGAGGAGTGCAGGGCAACGCCGGCGTGTTCGGCACAGCCACTGATATCGCCAAACTATGCCAGATGTGGCTCAACGGCGGAGTGTACGGCGGAGAACGCCTGCTGAGTGAGGAGACAACACGCCTGTTCACCACTTCGAAAAGTGCCAAAAGCCGCCGAGGCTTGGGGTTCGACAAACCCGACATGAACAATTCCGAAAACTCCCCCACCTGCGACGAGGCAAGTGCCGCCACCTACGGGCACACCGGATTCACAGGCTCATGCTTCTGGGTTGACCCCGAGGACGACATGATTTTCGTGTTCCTTTGCAACCGCGTGGATCCCTCACGCAAGAATCCTGCCTTCAGCAAGTCATCGATCCGCCCCACGCTGATGAGCCTTGTCTATGATTCAATGAAAAAAGAAAAATGAAAAATCTCTCTCTGTCCCTCGGCAAGAGCCTGCTGCTGCTCCTGTGCATATTCGTGATCGGTTTCTTCATCGTGGGAGTGCTCTCCTCCCTTGTGATGATGGCATTCGGTGCGTCAACCCCGGCGATGCGCATCATCACGGTGCTTCAGGATGTGCTGGTGTTCATTGCTCCCGCAGTAATCACCGCGGTGATGGTCACCCGTCAACCCGCCACACTAATGTGCATCGACAGCCGTCCGCCGCTCAACCCCACCCTCATTGGCGCATGCACCCTGCTTTGCTCGATCCCCGCCATGAATTTCGTGATATGGCTCAACACCAATGTTCCGCTGCCTGCCGACCTCCACCATGCGCTGATGGCTATGGAAGAGAGCGCCAATGCTGCCGTTGAGAGTCTGATGGGTCCACACACTGTAGGCAATCTGATCCTGTCGGTGTTGATAGTGGGGGTGTTCGCCGGGCTAAGTGAGGAACTCCTCTTCCGAGGCGGGCTGCAGCGTCTGCTCGTCGTAGGCGGAGTGAACCATCATGTGGCGATCTGGACCACAGCCTTTTTCTTCAGCCTGCTCCACATGCAGTTCTTCGGCTTCGTGCCCAGGATGCTGCTTGGTGCATTCTTCGGCTATATGCTCTTCTGGACCGGCTCGATTTGGGTGCCTGTGATACTCCACACCCTCAACAACACCATCTACGTCATTGCCGAATGGCTGAACTACGGCAGCGACTCCCCATCATCGGTCGACTCCATCGGCAGCGGCACCGACATAGCCTACGTGATAATCTCAGTCGTGCTCACGGCCCTCGGTCTCACACTCCTACAAACACGTCATAAGTAATAGTGAATAGTGAATAGGTAATAGTGAATAGGTAATAGTGAATAGTGAATAGGTAATAGTGAATAGTGAATAGGTAATAGTGAATAGGTAATAGTGAATAAGTAATAGTGAATAAGTAATAGTGAATAAGTTTTCGTTATTCGCTATTACTTACACTTATTCCCACTTATTCACTATTCACTATAACTTATTACTTATCGAAGTTGCCAGAAAGCCACGGCAGCGGCGGCAGCCACATTCAGCGAATCGACACCATGCATCATTGGGATGCGCGCTGTATAAGATGCCGATTCAATTGTCGAGGCGGGCAGTCCGTTCCCTTCGTTGCCAAGTATGATGGCAAGCCGTTCTTCGGAGCAAAGTGCAGGGTCGTCGATGCTCACGGAGCGGTCGGTGAGAGCCATGGCCACCGTGCGGAATCCCAGACGCTCCGGATCATCGACAGGATGCCTGATCCATGTCCACGGCACAAGAAACACCGTACCCATCGACACACGCACCGCCCTGCGGTTCAGAGGGTCGCACGATGTAGGAGTGAGCGCCACAGCATCTATCCCCAAAGCAGCCGCTGAGCGGAAGATGGCCCCTATATTTGTGGTGTCAACCACCCCGTCGATCACAGCTATACGGCTTGCACCACGTGCTATCTCCTCAAGCGTGGGAAAAGTGCGCCGACACATTGCACAAAGCACTCCGCGGGTGAGAGTATAACCCGTGAGCGATGCCAGCACGGCACGGTCGCCCGTATAGACGGGAATGTCGCCGCTGCGGGCTATGATGTCGGCAGCATCACCGGTGATGTGCTTCTCCTCACACAACAGCGACACCGGCTCATATCCGGCATCCAGGGCTATGCGTATCACCTTCGGACTCTCGGCTATGAACATTCCTGCGTCTGCGTGCAGTCGGTTGCGTAGCTGAGCCTCCGTCAGGCTGCTGTATGGCTCGAGTCCAGGATGGTCGAGCGAATCGATTCTTATTATCGGCATCGGTTTTTAGGATTAAGGTGCGAATTTCCGTGCAAAGATAGCGATGTTTTCAAAATTATTTAGTAAATTTGCCCGATAAATCAATACACTGACTACAATGAAAAAACTATTTTCTCTTATCTTTGGCTTGATGCTGATCGCAACTAATGCATTCGCCCTTACTCCCGACGAACTCACAGGCAAATGGGTGTCGAACAAAATCTCCGAGGCCGACCCCAACGGTGGCGGTTCCGTGGACGTCACCCTCACATTTGATTTCGATGGAGCACAGAAGGCTGCCCTCACACAGGGCACCACTGCCAACCTCGATCTGGGTCAGGGCGCTAAGCTCTTCATGTACAATGAGCTGCAGGCCGAATGCGAATACACTGTTGCAGGAGACTCCATCACTCTGAAAATCATCCCCGAATCCGTAAAGCTCAACATCACCGAGGACGACATCCGTATCATCGGCGTAGATGATGCAGCCGCTGTCGACGGAATGAAACAGCAGATGGTGGCCGGTTCGCAGCAGCAGCTCCCCATGATGGCTGAACAGCTTGCTTCCGAACCTATGGTGATAAACAATGTAATGATCCTCCCCAAAAAGATGACCGCGATGATTGATGGCAAGATGGTATCTTTCAAAAAGAAGAAATAATCCCCGACCCACCACAACCATCCTAACTGATAATCCCGCAAGCCCACCGGCCTGCGGGATTTTTTCCCCGTCTCCCTCCGTAAATATCCACTATGTTCACTTTCAAACAATTCTCCATCGACGACTCCGCCTGCGCCATGAAGGTGGGCACCGACAGCGTGATGCTCGGAGCATGGACCGATACCTACGGTGTGCGGTCAGTCATCGACGTAGGAGCCGGATCGGGCATTCTCTCCCTGATGATCGCACAACGCGCTCCGGAGGCCGACATCATCGCCCTCGAACTCGACGAGGCCGCAGCCACCGCAGCGGCAGCCAACTTTGCGGCATCTCCATGGACCGAGAGATGCCACGCCTTCTGCATCGACGCAGCAGACTACCTTCCCTCCTCCCCGCCCGACCTTATCATCTGCAATCCGCCCTACTTCACGGGAGCCCTCACCGCACCTGACCGACAACGCACCACCGCGCGCCATGCCAATGGCTCCCTCACACCGCTGTCGGTGATCGCCATGGCCGACAGATGGCTATCCTCTTCCGGCTCCCTTGCTATGGTGACTCCCGCCGATATTGCCGACAATATCGTGTTCGAGGCTGAGATGCACCGCATGGACACATGGCGCAGATGCCTTGTCGCCACCAATGCGGGCCGCCCTGCCACCCGTATCCTGTGGCAATTCTCAAGAAAAGGCACCCGCACTCCGCAGCCCGACTCACATCTCGATGTGCGTAGCTGTGGGGCACCTTCCGAAGCCTACCGGATCCTCACCGCCGACTTCTATCTGCATCTGCGCTGACTCCACATTGCCTTCAATAGCCAATGACTTATGATTGTGCAATTTTTTAACTTTTATGATTGAAATATTATAACTAACTTTGCCAAATATTTCAAAATTTTCAATATCTCATGAGAAAACTCTTTTTATTGCTTCTGTCTGTCCTCAGCGTCGCCACCGGCGCCTTCTCTCAGGACTTGAGCAATGGCTACTATCGTGTGACTAACGCAGCATCCGACCGCTATATCCATGTCCTTGACAACACCGGGTCGATCAACGTACAGGCCACTACAGCCGATATGGGAGCCATCGTGCTCAAAAAAGGGATTGGACGCGCTGTCTCCGATCCCGCTTCCGTGCTTTATCTGGAAAAGCACGACGCTCAGTACGATATCCAGGCTCAGAATACAGGTATCTTCTCGATTCTCGGTGTGTATGTCAACCTCACGAAAAGTCCTACCGTGCAAAATGCCTACATGGCTTATGGCAAAAAGGGCTCTATGGTGATGTACCTCTATGATGCCAAGAGCAATATGGACGACGAGGAGAGCTACCTCGCCACCAAGGGTTCGAGCCGCGACTGGTTCATCAATCCCATCGACAATTCCACCGAGAATTATTTCGGTGTGCAGCCCACCCATCAGGCCGGAGGAAAGTATTATGCCTCATTCTATGCTTCATTCCCCTTCTCTTTTGCTTCATCGGGAATGAAGGCCTACTACATCACTAAAGTTGATGAGAACCAAGGGGTGGCCGTGTACAAGGAAATCTCAGGGACGATTCCCGCCCTCACACCGGTGATCATCGAATGTTCGTCGGACAACCCCGCCAACAATAAGCTCAACATCGGTGGCAGCGGTTCTACACCGTCCGGCAACTTAGGCAAGGGTGTGCTTTTCGACTTGCACAAGTACAAACACGACAATTTCGTGACCTATAACAAGTCAACAATGCGCACTATCGGCCTCGCACCCGACGGCTCGCTGGCAATGACTGCCGGCGACTACACGGATGTGCCCAAGAACACATTCTATGTACAGGTGTCGGCCTCATGTCCTTCTTCGCTAAAGCTTGTGCATGAGTCGCAGTATCAGGAAGGACCGATCGAGGCTACCGCAATCACTCTAAGCCAAACAGAACTATCGCTCGATGAAGGCACATGGACCCAGATTCAGGCCACCGTGACTCCGGACAACGCCACCGACAAGACCGTTACCTGGACGTCTTCAAATCCATCGGTCGCTACTGTCGACAATTGGGGTACAGTAAGGGCAATCTCTGCCGGAACAGCGATTCTAACCGCCTCTTGCGGGAATGTATCGGCTTCCTGCAACGTCACCGTCATTTCCACTACTGTTGAAGCTACAGGCATCACACTCAGCGATACTTCCCTCTCCCTCACCATAGGAAGCTGGCATCAGGTCCAGGCAACCGTAACACCTGACAACGCCACCGACAAGACCGTCACCTGGACGTCTTCAAATCCATCGGTCGCTACCGTCGACAATTGGGGTACAGTCAGGGCAATCGCCGCCGGAACGGCCACTGTCACCGCCTCTTGCGGAAACGTCTCGGCTTCCTGTACCGTGACTGTAGCCAATATTGAAGCTACAGCCATCACACTCAGCGATATTTCGCTCTCCATCAACATAGGTGGCTGGCATCAGATCCAGGCAACCGTAACACCTGACAACGCCACCGACAAGACCGTCACTTGGTCATCGTCAGATCCATCGGTCGCTACCGTCGACAAATGGGGCACAGTAAGGGCCATCGCCGTCGGAACGGCTACTGTCACCGCCTCTTGCGGAAATGTCTCGGCTTCCTGTGCCGTAACTGTCACCCCAGTGGAGGCCACATCCGTTGAACTTAGCTCGATTCTGCTCGACCTCGTTCCCGGCGAATCCACAACACTGACTGCTACCGTCGCCCCGGACAACACCACAGACAAGACCGTCACTTGGTCAACTTCAGATCCATCCGTAGCTACTGTCGATGCCCACGGCACCGTCACAGCCGTTGCTCCCGGATCGGCTGTCATCACTGCTGCCTGTGGTGAAGCCAAGGGTGTCTGCTCAGTGACCGTGACTGCAGTGGAGGCTACCTCCATTGAGCTCAGCGCTACAACGATGCAGATAAACATCGGTGAGCAATCTTCAATCAGCGCAAAGGTTTTGCCGGACAACACCACCGACAAGACCGTCACATGGTCATCTTCAGATCCATCCGTGGCCACTGTAGATGACAACGGCACGGTGACAGGCGTGGCTGAAGGAACAACCTCCATCATCGCCACATGCGGAAGCGTTACAGCGACCTGCATTTTGACCGTAACACCAATCAAGGCTGAATCAATCTCCCTTAACCTCACAACCCTCACCCTCTATGCCGGCGATACCGAGACACTCCTCGCCACCATCTTGCCCGCTGAGGTTGCCGACAAGAGCGTCAAATGGTCTTCTTCCGACATTTCCGTAGCCGAGGTGAGCGTCAACGGTGTTGTCACAGCAATAGCTCCCGGATCAGCCACTGTCTCTGCTGAGGTGGATGGTATCGTGGCAGAGTGCACCGTCACGGTTCTCGCAGTAGAAGCTGAAAGCATCACCCTCAATGCCTACGATGTGGAAATCACCGTACCTGAGACATATCAGCTAATAGCCACAGTGAATCCCGACAACACCACCGACAAGACCGTAACATGGACCTCATCCAATCCCGCCGTCGCCACAGTGGAAGCCGATGGTCTTGTTAAGACCGTAGCAGAAGGCACAGTGGTAATCACCGCCACTTGCGGCAACGCACAGGCCGAATGTAAGGTGAAAGTGAATCCGCTCGACGGTATTCACGATATCACCGCAGATGGCGAGGCATTCGATGTCTACAACATTCAGGGCATCATGCTGCTTCAGCAGGTGACATCGCTCGAAGGACTGCCCCACGGCTTCTACATCGTCAACGGTCACACCGTCCGCCACTGATCCCAATCCTCTTATAGCAAAAAATAATCGCGGTTACCCCGCGATTATTTTTTTACTTTCGGCCACCCGGTAATTATATTTGTATCGCTCAGCTATCGACTACATAAAGTACTGATTTGTAGGGATGCGGCATACCGCATCCGCTTAGTGCCACCATAAAATATGCGACTACCGTCTGTCAGGCGGACGCGCAATGGCGCGTCCCTACAATGATTATCAATATATTATAAAATTATTGATATCTGAGTAGATCCACGGCGCATATTTAAATATTAACAACTTAAAAAAGTAAACACACTTTAAGACCTTTGCGTATGAACCATTATTTACAAGACGAGGCTGTGTCAAAATAGGCGCAGCCTCTTTTTATAAGCTGCTGAAAAACATAAA
>CAYZPI010000104.1:0-11300 GCA_964480085.1 uncultured Bacteroides sp.
ATAAAATATGACTCTCGCGGATACGACCATCTAATCTTAAATGAAAGACCCGTGGGGAAAGAGCGATTATCGTATGGTTTTTACAATAATTAACGAAAAGCACTTCTTGTGTAAAAATAATTTACATAACTTTGTAAAAAATATTTACATAACTTTGTATAAAAGTTACTTTAATCTAATTTATCATGAATTTTAAGTTCATTTTGTTATTTCTAATAGCCCTGCTTCCGGCGTACATGTCTGTATCTGCGCAAGGAAGTCAGACTATTTCGGGAACGGTGATAGATTCCACTGGCGAGCCGGTCATCGGCGCGAGTGTGATAGAAGCAAATCAGAAGTTTGGAACCACGACGGATATCGACGGCAATTTCTCGCTGAAGGTTACCAAGATTCCTGTGACTGTGAATATCACATCTGTAGGTTTCCAGCCAAAGAGCGTGGATGTGAAATCCACTTCTCCTATTGAGGTGGTGCTTGATGACAATGCCGCCGCCCTCGAAGAAGTGGTTGTGATCGGTTACGGTCAGGTGCGTAAGGCCGACCTCGCCGGTTCGGTGTCAGTGCTCGACAGCAAGGCGTTCTCAGCCCAGCCCGTCACCTCTGTCGGTGAGGCTATACAGGGTCGTGTTTCCGGTGTGAATGTAATATCTGACGGTATTCCCGGCAGCTCCCCGAAAATCCGTATCCGCGGTTCCAACTCAATCAACAAGTCCAACGAACCTCTCTACGTGGTTGACGGACTCGTGCGTGAGTCGGGTCTCGAAGGCCTAAACCCCGAGGATATCGCATCGATGCAGATCCTCAAGGACGCATCTTCCACAGCAATCTATGGTTCGCGTGGTGCCAATGGCGTAGTGATCATCACCACCCGCAGCGGCAAGAAGGGCGAGAGCCAGATCACATTCGACGCAAGCTACGGTGTCTCCAACGCCACACATCTGCCCGACATCATGAGCACACAGCAGTATGCCCAGGCCCTTATCGACTATTTCCCCGGCGGTGCTGGTCTTGAAAATCAGCTCGAACCTTATCTAACAGGTGAAAACCCCGGTATCGACTGGCTCGATGAGATTTACCGCACCGGTAGCACCCAGAACTACAAGCTCGTATTCACTAAAGGCACCGAAGGCCTGCAGACCTACGTGTCGGCCAACTATATGAAGAACGAAGGTATCCTCGACTATTCATCCTACGAGCGCTTCGCGGCACGCGCCAACGTAAAGGCGAGCATAACTGACTGGCTTGAGGCAACCGTCGACGTTGACCTAAGCCACGGTACGGCCCACGGTATCGGCGGATTCAGCATGGGCACAGGTCCCGTTTGGTTCGCATACACTTATTCGCCGACAATGGATATGTACGTGGGCGACACAAAGGTCTACAACAAGGATCCATACAACTCCATCGGCTATAACCCCTATGGTGAACTTACCACACCGAACGAGCGCAGGCGCGACATCGTCAACGGTCGCTTCGACCTTAGGTTCAACATCTGCAAGGGTCTTACCTTCACCACCAGCAACGGTGTGGACTATTTCAACGGTTACACCTACTCAATGACACCCAGCACCCGCTTTGAGGGTGTCACCACCGCAATGTCGAACGGCAACACCAACCGCTGGCTGCTCCAGACCACCAACAACCTTACCTACATCGGCGAATGGGGCAAGCACGCCCTCACCGCAACAGCCGTATGGGAGGCTACCGAAGCCACAACCCGAGGCATGAGCATCTCCGGATCCGACCTCCTCACCGAGTCGGTAGGTTGGTGGAACGTGGATGTCGCCAATACCAAGGGTGCCGGCAACAGCTACTCCAAATGGTCACTTATGTCGGCTGTGGCCCGCGTGATCTATAATTTCGACAACCGCTACATGCTCACCGGTACGTTCCGTGCCGATGGTTCCTCACGTCTACAGAACCACAAGTGGTCTTGCTTCCCCTCAATCGCTTTCGCATGGACTATCTCCAACGAAAAGTTCATGGAATCGCTGACTCCAACATTGAGCAACCTTAAGTTCCGCACCAGCTTCGGTATCATTGGTAACCAGGATATCTCCCCCTACCAGACCCTCGGCCTGATGTCGAAGGTGAATGTTTACTATGGAACCACTTCTCCGTTGGTGGGCTACTGGTCGGATACCGTGACCACCCCCAACCTCAAGTGGGAGCGCACAAAGCAGTTCGACCTCGGTCTTGACGCGGGCTTCCTCGGCGGTCGCTTCGATTTCACCGTCGACTGGTACTACAAGCGCACTTCCGATGCCCTGCTCATGACAACACCTCCTTACTATCTCGGCGGCAAGCAGTACTATGTGAACGCCGGTGAGGTGAGCAATACGGGTGTGGATATAGGTATCAACGCCAACATCATCCAGACTAAGGACTGGTACTGGTCATCCTCCATCCAGGGATCGTACATGAAGAATAAGATTGAGAAGCTCACAGCCCTCGAACCCATAATCTACTCAGGTAGCACCGCCTCTATCCTCAACGATGCTTTGATCGTGAAGGAAGGCGAGCCCATCGGTACGTTCTACGGCTACAACTGGGCCGGCATCAACGAGGATGGTCAGGATACTTATTTCAGCAAGGATGGTGAGATCGTTACCAATCCCTCGGCCGACGACCGTGCGGTCCTTGGCAAGGCATCTCCAGATTTCACTCTCGGATGGAACAACACCGTGAATTATAAGAACTGGAGCTTGAACGTGTTCTTCAATGGCTCGTTCGGAGCACAGCGACTTAACGCCCTGCGCTACGCCATGAACACCCTTACCGGTAACTCCCGCTTCGTAACTGACGCAAGCTGGCTCAGCGAGGTTGGCGTGACTATGGCTGATCCCTCGAAATATCAGAACAACTATTGCCCGGGCGAATCATCGAAATGGATCGAGAATGCCGACTACTGGCGTCTCGAGAACCTCTCGCTCGCCTACGATTTCAAGCGCAGCTTCACAGGCTTCGCCGATATCCGTCTCTCGGTATCTGTGCAGAACCTCTTCACACTCACCAACTACAAGGGTGTCAATCCATCGGCCATGTCGTTCGGCAGCGTTGAATGGCAGAAAGGTGTCGACATGGGTACAGCTCCGGCCCCCCGTACTTACACAGTTGGAGCACGCTTTATTTTCTAATGTAACCATAGAAAAATCACGATGAAACTAATATTTCCAATACTTGCTGCCGGCACCCTTGCCTTAGGCGCATCTCTCTCTTCCTGCAGCGATTTCCTCACGGAGGATCCCAGCGGACAGCTTGCTCCCGAGAATTTCTTCAAGACCGAGAACGACCTCGACATGGCCCTCAACGCCCTCTACTATAATGTGGCTACGGCATGGCGTCATTCCAACCCCACGATTCCTGCTTGTCAGGGCGATGACATGACCTCCACCGTAGGTTCGAACAAATCGGCCTATCTGTCGGCCGACGCTTTCGAGGTGCCTTCCGACTACAAGGGCATCAACGACCTCTGGCTTTTCCAGTACAATGTGATACAGGCAGCCAACCCAATCATTGATAATGCTGAGAACGCTGAGACATCGCAGGAGAATATCAACATTGCTCTCGGTAACGCTTATTTCTGGCGTGCCTGCGCTTATTTCCAGCTTGTGCGCACTTTTGGTCCGCTGCCGCTTAACCTGCACAACGCTTCCGACAACAACTCCACAACGCTCTCCTCGGAGGCCGACGTGTACAAGGTGATAGTCGAGGACCTTGAGAAGGCCGAGGCTTGCGAGCTCCCGGCTTCTTACGAAGGCCGTGCCCTCGGATATAAGGGCAACACCAACCTTTGGATCACCCAGCAAGCCGTGAAATCGCTGATGACTGCCGTATATATGAACATGGCAGGCTATCCCCTCAACCTCGGCACTGAGTACTACAAGAAGGCTGCCGACAAGGCCAAGGAAGTGATCGATGGTGTGAAATCCGGCAAATACAAGCACGCTCTCGACCCTGAATGGAAGGACGTCTACAGCTACGGTAACAATTTCTCCTCGGAGCAGATCGTGACGATATCCTACATAGCTACTCCGGGCAATATGAGCAACTATTCTTCGCAGTTCTCTCTGTGCCACCGCTTCGCACAGTTCAACGGTGGCTGGGGTGATTTCCTTGGCGAACGCTACTACTGGAGCCAGTATCCCGAAGGTCCGCGCAAGGATGCCGTATATGATCCTCTGCTCAACACCTATCTAAAGGACAATGACGGCAACTATATCTGCGTCAGCTGGTGGGCGACAACCGACGAGAAAGAGTATCACATCGGCGACAAGAACAACATTGTCAGTGTCTATCACCCGATGTTCTCGCCGTTCAGTGTCAATGCCGACGAAAGCGGCAACCCGATCGCAGCCCCCTACGACTACCGTCTGCCTCAGATCACCCTCATGTCAATCGACCAGACCCACCGTGTGATCCGCTATGCCGAGCTGCTGTGCTGGTTCGCAGAATCAGCCGCACGTGCAGGTGTCTACCAGTCGGAGGCCCTTGCCGCCTTGAAGCAGGTACAGGACCGCGCCTACGGGAATGCCTATACTCCCGACAACAGCGACCTCGCCGAGGCTGCCTGGCGTGAGCATGGTTACGAGGTGACAGGTTATCCTCTTGCTCTGGTGACACGTCGCTCTGACCTGTTCCGAATGGATCGCCTGAAAGAGGCATGGGAATACCGTCATGGAGCTCAGGACGCTGTACTCGTTCCGAAGGGTACGATCACACATTCATACAAGGAAGAGCGCGTCACTGACCCTGTGACCCATCGTCCGAAGTATGTTAAGACAGCCTACACCTACGAGCTTGGTTACGATATCGTCATGAAGGAGAATATGGATGTGGCTCCGACATGGAACGGTATCCGCTCTATCTATCAGGACTATCCTCCGACAGAGACAGAGAAGAATCCCAACATCACTCGTTGATTTACCATATACAGGGTCGTATTCTCCGACAGGCATCTGAAGATGCGACCCTGTGAAAAATTATTACCTTAAATCAATTTATTAACTCAAATAGTTTTCTTACAAGATGAAAAAACTTTTACTCGCTCTCGGAGCGGCAGCCATGGCTGTCTCCGCTTCGGCAACGGCATTCAATCAAGGTGAGGCTTTCGCCTATACGATTGATCCGTCGTTCTCGTTCGAACTTGCAGGTGACTCCGAAGGTTATCAGCAGTATCCTGCCGACGCCCTGAAGGGTCAGGCTTCCATGGAGTATGGCTTCGGAATGGCATCAGCATGGTTCAACGGAAGGAAGTTCGCCACCCCCGCAGAAGCTAACGAATGGTGCCCGGTCGTGGCTGATCCATACAATGCGAATGGCTATGCTATCCGTATGCAGACTACAGCATGGGATGGCTTCGGCAATTTCAATTTTGCACTTCCCGAGGTAGGTGAACCTTGCCGTATCCGCGTGATCTACCGTGTCGACCAGACTGCAGCCGAGAACGCATGGTATGCCGACAAGGCACAGAAGACCTTCAAGGTGAAGCTTATGGATGATGCCGACCAGGATACATACGACTACCAGCAGCTCGAGGAGTATAACGAAGATTTCTGGAACAACCCCGGCTGGCGCGTGGCCGATTTCATCAACGACCTCGCAGGTGACAACTACTACTTGAGCCTTCTTTGGGATGCGGGCGGTCTGTCCTGCCAGCGCAACGTTCCCTTCTATGTTGAAGAGGTTTCTGTAGTGCCCCTGAGCAAGATTGCTGGCTATACCGCTCCTGCTGATGGACAAGGAATCACAATCACTAACACTATGCCCGATCTCGTGACATTCGGTCAGGCTATTTCCGGTAACTATGATGTATACGCCCAGGGTGAGGCTTTCGGATATGACATCGATCCCACTTTCTCGTTCGAACTCGCTGGCGATTCCGAAGGTTATCAGCAGTATCCGGCTGATGCCCTGAAGGGTCAGGCTTCATTGGAGTACGGTTTTGGTATGGCATCAGCATGGTTCAATGGAAGGAAATTTGATACTCCCGCAGCTGCCAATGAATGGTGCCCGGTTGTGGAAGATCCCTTCAATGCAGGTGCTTATGCTATCCGTATGCAGACCACAGCATGGGATGGCTTCGGCAATTTCAATTTCGCCCTTCCTGAGGTTGGTGCTCCCTGCCGTATCCGCGTGATCTACCGTGTTGACCAGACAGCAGCCGAGAACGCATGGTATGCCGACAAGGCACAGAAGACCTTCAAGGTGAAGCTTATGGATGATGCCGACCAGGATACATACGACTACCAGCAGCTCGAGGAGTACAACGAAGATTTCTGGAACAACCCCGGCTGGCGCGTGGCTGAGTTCATCAACGACCTCGCAGGTGACAACTACTACTTGAGCCTTCTTTGGGATGCCGGTGGTCTTTCCTGCCAGCGCAATGTTCCCTTCTATGTAGAAGAGGTTTCTGTAGTGCCCGTAAGCAAACTTAACGGCTATGCAGCTCCCGAAGGTGGGGCAGCCCTTAATGTAGTCAACGAAATGCCGGCTCTTGTGAAGATCGACCGCACAGGCGGTATCGGTGACATCGTGGCCGACGATGTGATCAGCAACGAGGCTCCCGTTTACTACAACCTCCAGGGTGTGCAGGTCAACAATCCTTCCAAGGGCATCTACATTGTCCGCACAGGCAAGAAGGTGACCAAGCAGGTGATCCGCTAATATTCATTCTGGAACTGCACTTTTTCCGGAACCTAACATAATAAAGGTGTGTCAAATGCCGTTATGGTATATGACACACCTTTATCGTATCTATAAGTACCAAATACTAAGTGTTTAGTATCAGGTGCGGAGTGTAAAATCTATTAACTATACAATTTCCTATGAAAAATTATCAATCGATTCTTATTTCGGGAATAATGGCGATATCCGCTGTGGCGCCTCTGTCGGGCTATGCTGCGGACCAATATCCGATCAATTACCCGAATGATACCACAATTGCCGACCGCGGACGCTATATTACCTCGCTGGTGCTGACATCTACGAACGACGGTGTGCAGGAAGCTCCCGTGAACCAGGGCAAGGATTATCTGCTTTACCACGATGTGACCAACTATTGCTTTTCCGCCGTGGCGGGGGAGACTGTGATCCCGTCGTTTGACTGGACCGGCAGCTGGATGCACGGATACATTTATCTTGACAGGGACAACGACGGAGAGTTCAATGCCGTGACCGGACCTCAGGGTGCCATTCCCGAGGGGAGCGACGTGATGGCCTATTCAAGTTATGACGGCTACAACAGCGTGGGTTCAGCCACTGAGAATGGCAATGTGGGTATCTATCCGCCGAGCTTCGTGATGCCTGAACTACCGACAGGCCTTTACCGTATGCGCTACAAGATCGACTGGAGCTCCATCGATCCCGGAGGCAATCCCGGCAATGCTGAAGGCAACAACACCATCATAAAGAATGGCGGCGGCATTGCCGACGTGATGGTGTATATCCATGAGAAGGAGAGCGGTGTGGAAGTTGAATCAGAGCACGGACGTGTATGCGACTACGACGGCGTGGATATCATCGAAGCCGGCATCACCCCCGGTGAGGATTTCGGCCTTATGATCGTGCCCGACGAAGGTTATTCCGTCACTGGCATCACTATTGAGAGTGGCTATGACGTGGAACTGCCCGATGGGGTGGAATTCGCCCTTCCCGACCTGCTCCGCAAATCCAACGCGTTGCCTCCGTATCTGATAGTCAATAATGAAGTGGACGTTCCGGCTTCATATTCCTATGGTAAGGTCAAGATTATCGTGAGCTATGCCGAGAAGAGCGGGGACGACCTTGAGGATTATGCCTGCACGCTCACCGGTACGAAGAAGCAGTCGGAGGGTTTCATGAACATTACTATTAACTCCGGAGCAAACGGAATGATCAGCTCCACAGCGGCCGTTAACTCTACCAAGCGTCACTATTTCTATGAGAAATCGGTGCTCCATGCAGTGAAGGGCGATGCCGTCACCCCGTCATTCAAGTTTGGTCAGGGTGGCCCGACTACTGTCAACTTTTACATCGACCTTAACCAGGACGGTGCTTTCTCTGAGGAGATGGGCGAGAAATTGTCTACCTGCATGTCCGACGGGCAGCTTCCGGCGTTCACGCTTCCCACAACTGTGGCCACCGGGGTGTACCGCGCCCGTATGGAGGCTGAAGAGGTGGGAGCGGTTGATTTCCTCTTCAACTACCATAATCCGGAAGGTGTGGTAAGGCTGGATGTGAAAAACGGTTTTGTGACCGGTACCCCCGGCCGCGATCTGTCCGCAACTATAGCTTACGGAGCAAATACGCTGTTCGTGACACCGCAGGCCACACTGCCCGGATACGAAGCTTCTACGGTTGTAGTGCGCCATGGTCACAATCTGACTCGCTCGCAGTACATCCGCGGCAACAAGCAGTGGAGCGAGATTGAGGTGCCTGTGGGTGTCGCAACCAAGATTGATGCTGCCAACGTGGATGGCGATATACTGATTTTAGGAAATTTCGAACCCACCGACGACTGCGAGTGGCAGGCTGTATGGAGCGATGAATTCGACGGAAAGAAACTTGATACACAGAAATGGAGCTATCATCCCCGTTATTCATCGGTATGGAATCGTTTTATCGCTGTAGGCAATGAGTGTCCTGTGGTGAATGTGGTGGCTGACGGTCAGTACACGGCCTATTGCATGCCCACTCCCGAGGAATTCAAGGCCACGGAGAAGAATCCCATGATTTCAGGCGCGATCTACACGAGCGGTAAGTTCTATTGCACCGGTGGCTGGATCGAGGCACGAGCAAAGACCGCTCCCCACACCGGTAATTTCCCGGCTTTCTGGATGATGCCTGTCACTCCCGAAACATGGCCCAACGCCGGTGAGATTGACATCTGGGAGCAGATCAACACACAGAATATTGCCCATCACACCATTCATTCGGCATGGGCGAATCTCACATTAGGCAAGCCAGATCAGAATTCGCCCGCCAAGGGAGGAAGCGCCAGTGTCACATCCAACCAGTGGCATGTATATGCCCTGGAATGGGATCAGGATGCCATGAAGTTCTATGTCGACGGTGTGCTTAATTTCACATATCAGAATTTAGGTTATTCTGATTCCAACTATTCCGAATATCATGCGTGGCCTTTCTCCAAGCCCTTCTACATCATCTGCAACCAGTCAGTGGGCAATGGCTCTTGGGCGGCTGCCGCTGATGAGACGTTCACCTACCACACTGAGTTCGACTACGTGCGCGTTTATCAGAAGAAGGATGCCCTCGACTATTATTCGACAGCCGATGGATATGTGAAGTCGGAGACCGGTGGTATCGAGGACAGTGTGATTGCCGGCGAGGGACAGTTTGATCCCAGCCTGCCGTCAGTATTCTACAATCTGCAGGGCATACAGGTCGACGCCGACCGTCTTACCCCGGGCATATATATCCGCACACAGGGCAAGCTTGCCTCGAAAGTGTTCGTGAAATAGTGTATATACCCTGAAGATATATTTCGGACTTTATTCAAGCCTCGGCACGTGAAAAACATGCCGGGGCTTTTTGCGTTGCCCCGAACAAACTGTGCTACGGAGCCGTTATTATTACAGAAACCAAAATTTAAGTTTATTATGTTGACAACGGATTACAAATTCTCAGAGGTGTTCCCCCTGGCTTCGCAGATAGAAGCAGATGATGAAAAAGTTAAGTTCAATGGTATTTTCTCGAATGAGAATGGCGGTGTATCGCTTGTGGCTTTCAAGAAGGGCCAGAAGCTCGATGAACATGTGGCACCTGCCGAACTGATGGTGGTGGCCCTTGAAGGAGCGATAGAATTCACCGTGAATGGCAAACCTAACACCTTGCGTAAGGGCGACTTTATGCTTGTGGGCAAGGATGTGCGCCATAGCGTGGCTGCCATCGCCGATTCAAAGATGATGCTGATTAAAGTGAAGGCATAACCTGCGATAGCTTTTCATAAATGGTGACGGCTCCCGGTGCGTGCATGCATGCCGGGAGCCGTTTTTCGTTTGGAGCGGTAAACGGGGCTCGAACCCGCGACCCTCAGCTTGGGAAGCTGATGCTCTACCAACTGAGCTACTACCGCATTTGTGTTGCAAATTTACGGCTTAATTTCCGAATTTCCAAATTTATTTTTTTGACATATCGTCATGTAGACTGAAACGAATGAAAATAATCTAGTAAAAGGTGTTTTTGAGGTGGGAGATGTTCGAAAAACGGGAATTTTTATGTATTTTTGCACATAAATTTCAATAACATTTCTATGCAGGAAAAAATAATCATCCTCGATTTCGGCTCGCAGACCACCCAGCTTATCGGGCGCCGCGTGCGCGAACTCAATATGTATTGCGAGATAGTGCCTTACAACAAGTTCCCGGCCGACGATCCCTCTGTGATAGGCGTGATCCTGTCGGGCAGCCCGTTCTCGGTGTACGACGATAAGGCGTTCAAGACCGAGCTGGAGTCGATCGCCTGCCGTCTGCCGATGCTTGGTATCTGCTATGGCGCACAGTACATAGCTTACGTGTCAGGCGGCAAGGTAGAACCGGCTGCCAGTCGTGAATATGGACGTGCGCATCTCACAACCATCGACAATGAAGACCCGCTGATGCACGGTATCGAACCGGGAGCGCAGGTGTGGATGAGCCACGGCGACACCATAACATCCATCCCCGATGATTTCCGCATCATAGCTTCCACCGACAAGGTGAAGATCGCGGCCTACCGTATCGAAGGAATGCGAACATGGGGCGTACAGTTCCATCCCGAGGTGTTCCACAGCGAGTGCGGCACGCAGATTCTGCGCAATTTCGTGGTGGACATCTGTGGTGGAAAGCAGGACTGGAGTGCGGCTTCGTTCATCGAGACTACTGTGGCGGCCCTCAAGGAACAGATCGGTGATGACAAGGTGGTGCTCGGCCTAAGTGGCGGCGTCGATTCATCGGTTGCGGCAGTACTGCTCAACAAGGCCATAGGATCCAACCTCACCTGTATCTTCGTGGATCACGGAATGCTGCGCAAGAACGAGTTCAATGACGTGCTGCGTGACTATCAGGGGCTCGGACTGAATGTGATAGGCGTGGATGCCAGCAAGAAATTCTTCAGCGAGCTTGCAGGTGTCACCGACCCCGAACGCAAGCGCAAAATCATTGGCAAGGGCTTCATTGATGTGTTCGATGAAGAAGCTCACAAACTTAAGGATGTGAAATGGCTTGGACAGGGTACCATATATCCTGACTGCATAGAGTCGCTGTCGATCACCGGCACCACCATCAAGAGCCACCACAACGTGGGTGGTCTGCCCGAGAAGA
>CAYZPI010000105.1:0-11242 GCA_964480085.1 uncultured Bacteroides sp.
GCAGTCGATGACCGACACGGTGAGCTACTGCGGGCCGTTCGAGTACAGTGGCGGCGTCCTGTCGAGGGTGAACTTCCCCGGGGGTTACGTTAGCGGCGGGGTGGCGTACCACTACATCCACGACCATCAGGGGAACGTGCGCCAGGTTGTGGACGCCACCACCGGCAAGGTGGTCCAGGAGAACCACTACTACCCCGGGGGGATGCTGTTCGGGGAGAGCACCGCCACGTATTTCAAGCCCGGGAGTGCGAACAACTCCTACCGCTACGGGGGCAAGGAGCTGCTGAGCGCCGACGGGCTGAACCTGTCGCTCCACGGGGCGAGGATGTACGAGCCGGCCCTGCTGCGCTTCATCACGCCCGATCCCCTGCGCCACAAGACCCCGCACCTGTCCTCCTACCTCTACTGCGCCGCAAATCCCGTGATGCTCACCGACCCGACAGGGAGAAGCACCCGGGTAGTGGACAATGGTGACGGTAGGTACAAGGTAGTCGGAGGAGCACTTGACGGCGACCTGAGTATCTTCCTATGTGAGAACGAATATTCTGAAACAGGTACATTGATTGGCATGACACCTGTGGAAACAAGCTTCTATGACAGTGATATAAATGGTGGAACATGGATGAAGGGTGCAATTATTGATCCGAGTGATGATAGCGGCACAAATTTCATTAACTCTATTATTCTTGATACTCCGGTTAATGCCAGTTATGCTTTCAATGCCCGTGGAGGGAAGTTTTATGATTTCAAGGTTACGAACGGGACAGAGACAAAAGAGGATGATAATAGGAGTCCTTATCGAGGAATGCCCATACCGCTGTCAATCAAGCCAGGATTGAAGACTTTCTGTTCAGCCAGGGATATAGGTAATATGATGGCGGGATATGTGGCCGGATACAATGCCCTGTCATGGGGATTAACGCGATTCTTGTTCGATGCTCTACAGTCGCACCAGGACAGGAACGATGAGGAAAAGAAAAATGAAAAACTTCAGCATAGCTGGTTTTCGAGAGACAGGTGGCTATCAAGAGAAGGTATGTCCTCTCAGAATGCGCAGAAATTTGGATATGACTTGGGGCGCAGCCGGATCAGACATAAAATAAGAAATGACACCCCCCGCATTTTTCCATTTAATGTGTTCCAATCAATAGTTCAATAAATATTAGTATCAAATCCTCTAAGAAGGTAAATTTATTATTCATTAATAACTCTATTTACATGTGCTACTTGAGAAATTCTGAAAGAACTACATTCCTGATATACAAATGCATTTTCATGATTTTGACAATCGTGTCTAATTTATCATGTACCCGTCCCAGTCCTGTACGAAATACTCAATACATAGAACCCCTCGGTCTGTATTTTCGTGTGACGTCCGAAGGAAAAGGAATAGTGTTTTCATTCGGTGAGGAACAAGACTCAGTCTTACCGAACTACTTTGAAATGGGAAATGGCGGTGAGTGCGATGGCACTACATTCTATTTCATTGTTGATAACACATCCGGTACACCGAAGGTTAAACATATTATTTTTATAACCATGCAATTTTATGATATTCATATCCCTGATTATCCATACTCTATTGAGTATTTTATCACTAAGAAATACTATAATTTAGTTAATCTAACCCATAAATCTACAATGATTGATAACAAGGCATGGAGAGACACCAATTATTACGTGGTATGTTTGTGGCCTTTATCATACTATAAGGGATTGAACTATGAGATTTATGCGATGGACAAGATAGACGGAACGGATACGATAATAGAATCTTTTTCAGATGTGGATGGCTTCCTTCCATACCGGGATTTGAAGAAGATTACGATGCCATTAGGTTATTCCGAAAACGTTGATCTTTACGGTAATCCAAAAGTGAGTAAAAGATTTAATATATCTGAAGACAACAGAAAAGAGATGATGAAGGCCGGATGGCTGTTCATTGACACTATGGATATCAGGCAGGAGACAGTCCTGGAGATTGACAAGTGGAAAGTGGACGACCATGTACTCAGTATAATATACAGGATAGATTCCACAGGGGAAAGGATACCCGTTAACGGGGCCCGCTACAACTACATTAGGGAGAAGCGAAAGGAGGATATACATTACCAATGAGCTCTATCCTTATGAAAGGCACGTCGACCACCCCCTACCTCTACTGCTCTGCACATCCCGTGATGCTCACCGACCCGATAGGGAAAGATATCGTAGTGTTGAATTATGGGAAGGATTTAATCCATCAGCATCTTGCGATGTTGATCCAGGATGAAAATGGAAAGTGGCAGTACTATTCAGTTAACGGAGATAATGTCTATATTTCCGGATCACATTCCGGAGGGCGACAGTTCAACGATGTAGCTGTTGGATCATGGGATACACCTGAGGAATTTTTATATTCATCCTATAACGTAAGGGATGATGACAGTAAAGAAGATGTATCTAAAAATCATTTTGGATTTGAGGAAGGATACCAGATACCTACTTCGCCTGAGCAAGATGCAATAATGAGAAGCAGCTTTTCGAAGGCAGGTAAATCCGAATATGACTTAATTGATAACAATTGTGCGACGGCAGTCCAACAAGCTATGATTGAAGCTGGAATCCCCGTGTCAAAACCTACTATGGTAGAATCCTTTATTCCTATGTCGACGCCTTTTGGCATCGTTAATGTTTTCAACGGATATAAAATGAAATGTGAAATTTTGATTACACCCCATTCGGCATTCAGATCGATAATGAAATGGAATCCGAATGGTACTTATCTCCAAAAGTAATGCGTATGTATAAATTGACAAATTCTCGGCTTAAAGAGATTTTTAAGTTGACGGGTGCCTATATTTTCCTGTATGTAGCATTTATATTCATATTCTATAATTTTGCATACGATGCATGGATATGCTCCAAACCGATAGGTTTGATGTTTGTATTCCTGAAGGCTTTGATGTACTATGTCCCGTATCTTATTTTTAACCATCTCTTGTTAAAAAAAATAGTCGGTTTGAAAACAGTGGTAATATTCGAGACCATTTTGCTGGTAATAATTTTTTCCTTGAATCTTTGTTACGCGTCAATTGAGAACCGTTATCATGGGCGTTATAATGGACAGAAATCCTGCTGTCTGATCAGGACTCCTGATCTAGATGTTGATAAGGTGGCTACTTTAAGTCTACACTAAACTGTCGATATAGAAAAATTTTATTCACTCTTTTCGCACAGTTTTATTTGCATTTCCACTCCCACGGCATTAACTTTGCAGAAATCCAACCAACCCCCTCTCCCTATGACCTACCTCGAACCTCTTACATACAACCAGCCCCAACCTCCGGAGTGCCGCTTCAGCGGCGCCATGGATTTCAGCGACGGGGCATCATCGTCGGTGGAATACACATACGACGCGAACGGCAACATGACCTCCGATGCCAACAAGGGCATTGACGCTGTGACGTACAACCGTCTGCACCGGCCGGAGTCGGTGCAGACAGGCGGCGACACCTTCGGTTTCGTCTACGACGCGGCTGGCAATCTGCTGCAGCGTACGCACTACCATCCGATGGGTACGCTCAATCCGCTGGGCGGTCTGATGCAGCTGACGTCCGGCCTCGACCCCGGCGCCCCGACGTTGCAGTCGATGACCGACACGGTGAGCTACTGCGGGCCGTTCGAGTACAGTGGCGGCAGCCTGTCGAGGGTGAACTTCCCCGGGGGTTACGTTAGCGGCGGGGTGGCGTACCACTACATCCACGACCACCAGGGCAACGTGCGTCAAGTGGTGGATGCCACCACCGGCAAGGTGTTCCAGGAGAACCACTACTACCCCGGTGGCATGCTCTTCGCCGAGAGTACCGCCACGTACTTCAAGCCCGGGAGTGCGGACAACGCCTACCGCTACGGGGGGAAGGAGCTGCTGACCGCCGGCGGGCTGAACCTGTCGCTCCACGGGGCGAGGATGTACGAGCCGGCGCTGCTGCGGTTCATCACGCCCGATCCCCTGCGCCACGAGACCCCGCACCTGTCCTCCTACCTCTACTGCGCCGCGAATCCCGTGATGCTCACCGACCCGACAGGGTTGAGCACTAGAGTGCGGAAGCTTGGAAATGGAACTTATGAGGTCGTTGGAGGAGCACTTGACGGCGACTTGGGCATTTACTTGTGCGGGGGCACAATTTCCGAGACAGGCACTCTGATAGGTAAGACTCCAGTGGAGACAAGCTTCTATAACAGCGATATTGATGGGGAAGAGAAATGGATGATAGGTGCCATTATAGATCCGAATGATGACAGCGGAATAAATTTCGTTAATGCTATTGTAAATGATACTCCAGGCAATATAGGTTATGCTTGTAATGCCTATGGTGGGAAGTTGTATGATTTCAAACGATCAAACGGTACTTCGACTAAGAATGATGATTACTCAGATACAAAATCCTTCTACCGTGGTATGCCTATACAGAAATGTAAACCGCCTATGCTTCCTATCTATAGTTCTGCCCGTGATATCGGTAATATGATGGCGGGATATGTGACGGGTTACAACGGTATGCCATGGAGAACTGTCCGCTTTTTTTTCGATTTACTTCAGTCATATCAAAAAGGCAGGAGAGCGACCGAGGGCATATCGTCACAGAACGCCCAACATTTCGGTCATAGCTGGGGACTATCTAAAATAAGGAAAGAAATGAAGCACCAGGCCTCGGGGGTATTCCCCTATAATTTTATTTTCAAACAATAGAATCCAATATATGAAACATTTGATAAGATATTTTTTTATACCGGTGCCTTGTATAGTATTGATGGCAGTGTTTTCAGCATCTTGTTTACGCCCAAGGGAGGTGAACCAGTATATAGAGCCGCTCGGTCTTTATTTCCGGATAGAAAGGATGGATACAACGACCGTGATATCATTTGGAGAAAAAGAGGAGTCTGTGTATCCTAACTATGTCGAGACGTTTCAAAATCATGAAATGCCTGGATTCCCATTCTACTTTATCGTTGACAACACAACTGGATTTCCAAATATAAAGAATATATTAATATCCCGACCAATATTTTACGATATTCATATTCCCGACTATCCCTATTCGCTAGAAAAGGACAGGCTTATAATGAACAAAGAGGATTTTTCAGAATACATCGTAAGGCTAAGGCAATCCAAGACAGTGGACAGTATGCCTGTTGCTGATTATCCTGAATATTATGCTGTTTGTTTGCAAGTGTCCTCTTACGACAAGCGTATTGAGTACTGGATGCACGATTTGGGAGATATCCGAGATCTCGACTCTTTCATGGATCAGTTTATCAAGACACCAAACTATATGGAATATTCAGATATGAAAGAGGACAGTGTTCCCTTGGGCTACCGTGAAAATATGTCGGCCTATGGAGAACCTAAGGAAAGCAAAAGGGTGACTGTTAGGGAGGACAACAGGAAAAGCCTGATACTAGGAGGCTGGCTTTTCCTCGACACCATGGATATAAGTCAGCGCCCTGTCCTGGAAATGTATAAATGGCAGGATGAAGACCTCTCTCTAAGTATCATATACCGGATTGGAGCTTACGGGGAGAAAATCCCCGTCAACGGAGTGCGTTATGTCCGGTGGATGGACATACAAAAATGGAAAGTCACTTATAAGTGATGAACTGAATTGCTGCGGAATCTGCCTTATTACACCGGGAAGCAATATTGTAGATAGGCACACATAGACAAGGAAGTGAGAACATTAGAAATATCTTCCAGAATGTACCTCTTTAGCGAATCTGTTTGCAGTACAGTCATCCAATGCCTATCTTTGAGCCATCTAACCATAAACTCTTCATATGCCTGACCACTTGTATCTCACATTCTCACCTGACACACCGGGCAACACCGACAGGCCGCTCACCGTCACCACCACCCACTACCGTGGCGGCACGGCTGTGAACACGCTCGTCATCGGGCGCAGGTACGACGGCCACGACCGGCAGTCGGAGATGACGGTGACGCTCAACGGCTCCGCCGTAACGTCCACGGCCGACACCTACCGCGCCAACGGCCGGCTGGAGAAGACCATGTTCGGCAGTCCGCGCACGCGCAGCGTGGCCTACACCCACACCACCCGCGGCGACATCGCCTCCATCACCGCGTCCGATTTCGTGCAGAAGCTGACCTACAGCGCCGACAGCTGCCGCAACGGCAGCATCCGCGTTTCCTCATGGAAAGGCAGCGACGGCATAGAGCGTTCCTACCGTTTCTCCTACGACGGCATGAACCGGCTGACGCGGTCGGCGTATTCGGAGAGCGGACGCAAGACCGATCCCCTCGGGCTTGTCAAGGTCGAGGGCACCGCAAGCTACACGGAGTCGGTGGCCTACGACCTGTGGTCGAACCCGGTGCGTATCCGCCGCCACGGCATCACCGAGGTGCCGGCCTCCACGTCCAGGGGCACGTTGCGCTTCGGGCTGTGCGACGACATCACGCTGACCTACTCGGGTGACCGTCTGGTCAGGGCTGACGACGCGGCGGCGGACTGCAGGTTCAGCGGGGCGATGGACTTCACCGACGGCGCGTCGAAGTCGGCAGAGTACACCTACGACGCGGCCGGGAACATGCTCACCGATGCCAACAAGGGCATCGACGCTGTGACGTACAACCGTCTGCACCGGCCGGAGTCGGTGCAGACAGGCGGCGACACCTTCGGTTTCGTCTACGACGCGGCTGGCAATCTGCTGCAGCGTACGCACTACCATCCGATGGGTACGCTCAATCCGCTGGGCGGTCTGATGCAGCTGACGTCCGGCCTCGACCCCGGCGCCCCGACGTTGCAGTCGATGACCGACACGGTGAGCTACTGCGGGCCGTTCGAGTACAGTGGCGGCAGCCTGTCGAGGGTGAACTTCCCCGGGGGTTACGTTAGCGGCGGGGTGGCGTACCACTACATCCACGACCACCAGGGGAACGTGCGCCAGGTTGTGGACGCCACCACCGGCAAGGTGGTCCAGGAGAACCACTACTACCCCGGGGGGATGCTGTTCGGGGAGAGCACCGCCACGTATTTCAAGCCCGGGAGTGCGAACAACTCCTACCGCTACGGGGGCAAGGAGCTGCTGAGCGCCGACGGGCTGAACCTGTCGCTCCACGGGGCGAGGATGTACGAGCCGGCCCTGCTGCGCTTCATCACGCCCGATCCCCTGCGCCACAAGACCCCGCACCTGTCCTCCTACCTCTACTGTGCCGCGAATCCCGTGATGCTCACCGATCCGACCGGGAAAAAGATAACCCAGAAAATAGACGGTATAACTTACTATTATAGAAAGTTGGAAGATCAATGGGGATTTTATGACGGTCTTGGAACTCCTTATACCGGTGATGGGAGCGTTGCCGGGGATCTTGATAAAATCCGCAAGGCTGATCCAATCTTAGACAGAATGATCACGAGCATTGCAGATAATGAAAAGGAAGTTCGCATAATGTTAACAAATGGAGTCAATAATGTCGGGCAGCTTTATAATGGGGATGGAGAAATCGAGGCCTACGAAATAGAATACAATCCTGAATGTACAACGGGGGGAAGGGCACTTGATTCCAATGGCAACTTTACCGATTTGCGTTCTCCTGAAGCAGGATTGGCACATGAACTTGGCCACATATTCGAATGGTTCTATTCTCTGGTATCAAATATGAATTTACAGCATCTTAACTTGCTGTCCCATGAAAAAGAAGTGTGTCATAATGAAGTGGTCTCATGCATAATTGAAAATATTTACAGGGAGACCAACGGTGACCCCATCCGAGTATCCTATTATAAATCATCGGATCCGCAGTCGGCCTATAGTATGAACACAAATCTAAATTTTTCAAAATTTGATAAGACTATAATGGATTTCTTTTCATTCACCATTTACATAAATCATTGACTATGCATAAATTATTTTTTGTAGGCCTAAGTTTATTACTATCATTTGAAATGATAAGTTGTTCTAAAGAGTTCAAAGGACATGGATCAGAGAATGAATTCAATACAACGGCAAAAAGGATCGTCCGCACTTCTCCATCTCTTATTGGGGAAAAAGAAATAAGGGATACTTCTTTTTCAATGCCCTTGAATACATTGGGCAGTCCACTGGCCTTTATGAGAGCAATCACTGATATCCAAATGTTGAACCGTGAAGACAGGGATACATTCAATTATTCAGAAAAGCTCCTGTTCAGTGATAGTATTCTGACAAATATCTGTCAGAAAATCATCAACAGCAGAAATGAGCCTGTATATTTGTTAGAGAGAATGACCTGTGCAGGAGAGGAATTGTATTATGATCTGTCTGTAAAAAACAGTGCACAAGACTCCTTCACCAACTACATCCTCATTGGCGACAAGATGGCGGTAGACCGACTTGCAATCAATGGGTCGCTTCAGAAAATTATTGACGAGTGGGATAAGGATTCCATGCTGAGCATCAACGAAAAGCCTGACTACCTTGTCCTTGATACCTCGATTCACTACGGCTGCGCGACCCGCCTTAAATGTGATAATGATTCAGTTCATATCGACATGGTCAAATTCTACATGTGGCCTTTCGATTATCCATATTGTAGAGAACCCGAATACGATACTTTTGATGAGGACTAGAATGAGGTGGTGTGATTTGTCGAATTGTGACATCTTCAAAAATATAAATACCAACTATTACTATGTGTCCATATCTTCCCGACAGCATATCTTTTGCGACGACATCTCGCTCTCATATTCAGGGTGGCGGCTTCAGAAGGCCGAAGATTCCGCGGCGGAGTGCGGCTTCAGCGGTGCCACCTACTTTCTCGACGGAGCTTCGGCGTCGGTGCACCGCACCTACAACCTCCAGAAGATCTTCTCCGTCACGCCATATTCGATTCACGGAGCCGCCACATCGAACGCCGTCTTTCTACCGAATCCATGGCTCACCGACATGGTGAGCTACTGCGGGCCGTTCGAGTACAGTGGCGGCGTCCTGTCGAGGGTGAACTTCCCCGGGGGTTACGTTAGCGGCGGGGTGGCGTACCACTACATCCACGACCATCAGGGCAACGTGCGTCAGGTGGTGGACGCCACTACCGGCAAGGTGGTCCAGGAGAACCACTATTATCCCGGTGGCATGCTCTTCGCCGAGAGCACCGCCACGTACTTCAAGCCCGGGAGTGCGAACAACCCCTACCGCTACGGGGGGAAGGAGCTGCTGACCGCCGGCGGGCTGAACCTGTCGCTCCACGGCGCGAGGATGTACGAGCCGGCGCTGATGCGGTTCATCACGCCCGATCCCCTGCGGCACGAGACCCCGCACCTATCCTCCTACCTCTACTGCGCGGCAAATCCGGTGATGTATGTTGACCCGACGGGGATGAGCACACGGGTTGTTGACAACGGGAATGGCACTTACAGGGTTACCGGAGGCGCGTTTGACGGAGACCTGAGAATTTTCTTGTGCGAGAGCGCAGACTCCGAGACAGGCATACCCATAGGCGTGACCCCTGTGGAAACAAGCTTTTATAACAGTGATTTAAATGGAGGGACGTGGATGGAAGGAGCAATAATTGATCCGAATGACAATAGCGGAAAAAATTTCATTAACGCCATATTGAATGATACTCCTGGAATTTGTACCTATTCCTGGAACGCCTACGGCGGACAGCCGTACGATTTCAAAGTCACGAACGGAACGAAAACAAAGAAGGATGATAATAAGGGACATTACCGAGGTATGCCCATACAGGCGTGCAGGCCTCCCCTGCTTCCGGTCTACAGCTCGGCACGTGATATAGGCAACATGATGGCGGGATATGTGACGGGTTACAACGGTATGCCCTGGGGAATGGTGCGTAAAGGGTTTGACAAGCTTGAATCCATGCAGAATGGAGAGAAATCCATAGAGGGAGCATCCTCCCAGAATGCGCAAAAGTATGGATACAGATGGGGGATGAATCAGAGGATAAACAAAGAGGGCAAGGCCTACCCCCACCTCGGATACTTATTTATAGGTTTTTTTATGAAACAATGATCAGGATGTTATGAGGCGTTTTACAAGAAGAGAAGAAAAGATCCGTTGCAGGTGGGCGTTAATCTGTGTGGCCATGTCGTTTTTAATGTCGGTATCGTGCTTTCCTCCCAGAGTTGAAAGGCAGTATATCGAGCCCCTTGGGCTGTATTTTCATATGCAACGCAAAGACACGACCGTGATGATATCATTTGGTGAAAAAGAAGCTTTGACTTATCCCAACTATTATGAGATATATGAGAGTAGGGAGTGTGGGGGCTCATCCTGCTATTTCGTTGTGGACAACACATCTGGTACACCAAAGATCAAGCATATATTCTTCGAGCCTATGGTATTTCATGATATACATATCCCGTATTATCCGTATTCCATCGATTATTTTGTGACACAAGATTTCAATAGCTTTAGAGTCCACCTTGAAAAACTGACAAAGATAGACCGGGACTCTGCGGTCTTCCCTGACCGTTATGTTGTTCAAGTTTGGCCTGCAGCGTATGACCGATATCTGGATTACTGGATATACGATCTCGGAGATGTTGAGGACATGGAGGGATTCATAACATCGTTTGTAGATAATCCCAGAGTCAGAACCTATCCGAACGAGCAGGAGATGTGGCAAAAATTAGATTATAAAGAAAATACTATCAACTATGGAGAGCCCGCGGTCTGCAAGCGGTTCACAGTCAGTGACGGAAACCGTAAGGAGATGATAAAGGTCGGCTGGCTGTTCCTCGACACGCTGGACATAATAGACGAACCTGTTCTGGAAATAGACAAGTGGAAGGTGGATGACCATATCCTGAGTGTCATCTACCGTATCGGAGCTGACGGGGAGAGGACACCGGTCAAAGGAGCCCGCTACGTCTACGCAATGGAGCGCGATAAGCGTAGGATATATTATCAATAAGCCTTATCATAATCCATATGACATCTTCACACGGCACATCCGGCTACATGGGGTCAATGACCTACGACAAATACGTGGTCCTTACCCTTGCGGGCATCTCCCCGCTGAAGGCATTCGTGACATGGGTAGGCTACAGTCCATCGCGTGCGATCTCGGGCTACCCCGCCACGATCACCGCGCCGGATTTCACACAGACTCTGGTCTACAGCGACGGGATGAACCGCCTGACCAGGGCGCTTTACACCGAGACTGGACGCACGGCCGACCCATTCGGACTTGTCAAGGTCGAGGGCACCGCAAGCTACACGGAGTCGGTGGCCTACGACCTGT
>CAYZPI010000106.1:0-10875 GCA_964480085.1 uncultured Bacteroides sp.
AACTAAATACTAATATTTTAATCATAGTGGTTAGCTTTTTATCGCACCACTACTATTGCGTAATTAATAATTGATCCTTAAATTTACTTAAGATTGCATATGAAAAACTATTATTTTGCAGTCGATTTGGGTGCCACCAGTGGACGTACACTGCTCGGAAGCATCAACGACGGTAAGCTTGAGACCGAGGTGCTCAACCGTTTCCCGAATCATCTGATTCATGCAGGAAAACATTACTACTGGGATATTTACGAACTCTACCGCAATATCGTGGAAGGCCTGAAGATTGTTGCCTCCCGCGGAATAACGATCAAATCCATCGGTATTGACACATGGGGTGTCGATTTCGTGCTGGTGGGCACCGACGGCGCATTCCTCCGTCAGCCTCGCTCCTATCGCGACCCGCACACCGAAGGTGCGCCCGCGCAGCTTTTCGCACGTCACTCTGCCGAGAAGGTTTATGACATCACCGGTATCCAGGTGATGAATTTCAATTCGCTCTTCCAGCTTGACGCCATGCGACGCAACGCCGACCCCGCGCTGGCAGCCGCCGACAAGCTCCTTTTCATCCCTGATGCCCTCGGCTATCTCCTCACCGGCGAAGCCGTTACGGAATACACCATCGCCTCGACAGGACAGATTGTAAATGCCAAAACCCGTAAGCCTGATGCCGAGTTGCTTAAGATAGTGGGTCTCACAGTCGACCATCTTGGACGACTGGTGATGCCCGGTGACCTGGTGGGTACTCTCACCCCTGAGCTGCAGGAAGAGACCGGACTTGGAGCAGTGCCTGTCGTGGCCGTCGGCGGACATGATACCGCTTCGGCCGTCGCCGCCGTTCCGGCCGTCACCCCAGATTTCGCCTACCTAAGCTCCGGTACATGGAGCCTCATGGGCGTGGAGACTGCAGAGCCCGTGATCACCGACCGCAGCCGCGAGCTCAATTTCACCAACGAAGGTGGCGTAGAGGGAAACATACGTCTGTTGAAGAATATCTGTGGAATGTGGCTCCTTGAGCGTTGCCGCAAGGAGTGGACCGACGGAGGCTATGCCGAGCTGATAGCCGGAGCCGAGGCTGCCGAACCCTTCCGCACTCTCATCAATCCCGACGATCCGTGCTTCGCCAATCCGGTTAAGATGATCACTGCCATAAAGGATTACGCCGCACGTACCGGACAGCCGGTGCCCGAGACACAGGGTCAGTTTGCCCGCTGCATATTCGAGAGTCTTGCCTTGCGTTACCGTCAGGTGCTCGACAATCTGCGCGAACTTGCCGACCATCCCATCGAGGTGCTCCATGTCATTGGTGGGGGAGCGCGCAATGCCATGCTCAATCAGTTCACTGCCGACGCCATCGGTATCCCTGTTGTGGCAGGTCCGTCGGAAGGCACGGCTATCGGCAATGTGGCGGTCCAGGCCATCGCAGCCGGCGAATGTGCCGATATCGCCGCCATGCGCCGTATCATCAACGATTCTGAAGAGCTCTCCACCTACACGCCACGCGACACCCAGGTGTGGACCGAGGCATATAAGAAATTCATTGAAATCACAAAATAACCAATCTAACTTTTTTACCTATGAAAGAAGAGACAATCCGCAAGGCTTATGAGATAGCCCGCGAACGCTATGCCGAAATCGGCATCGACACCGACAAGGTGCTCAAACAGATGAATGACTTCCATCTTTCTCTCCATTGCTGGCAGGCCGATGATGTGATCGGCTTCGAACCCAAGGCAGGCGCTCTCTCCGGCGGTATCCAGACCACCGGCAACTATCCCGGACGCGCCCGCAACATCGAGGAACTCCGCGCCGACATCCTAAAGGCCATGTCGCTCATACCGGGCACACACCGTCTGAACCTCCATGCCATCTACGGCGATTTCCAGGGCAAGTTCGTGGATCGCGACCAAATCACAGTAGAGCATTTCCAGAACTGGATCGATTGGGCTATGGAACACAATATCAAACTCGATTTCAACTCCTCGTCGTTCTCCCATCCCAAGTCGGGCGACCTCTCACTGTCGAGCACTGATGAGGGCATACGCAAGTTCTGGGTGGACCACACTATGGCATGCCGCGCCATTGCTGAGGAAATCGGTAAGGCTCAGAACGATCCATGTATCATGAACCTCTGGGTTCACGACGGATCGAAGGACATCACCGTAAACCGCTATCTCTACCGCAAGCAGTTCAAGAAGAGTCTTGATGAGATCTTCGCCGTGAAATACGACAATATGAAGGACTGTCTCGAATCGAAGACTTTCGGTATCGGTCTGGAAAGCTTCACAAGCGGCTCATTGGAATTCGTTGTAGGCTACTGTGTGCAGAACCAGAAAATCTACACCATCGACACAGGTCACTATCATCCTCTGGAATCGGCTGCCGACAAGGTTTCGGCTATGCTGCTCTATGTGCCTGAACTGATGCTCCATGTTACCCGCGGCGTGCGTTGGGACTCCGACCACGTGACCATCATGGAAGACCCCACCATGGACCTCTGCAAGGAAATTGTCCGTGCAGATGCCCTCGACCGTGTGCATTTCGGTCTCGACTATTTCGACGCATCCATCAACCGTATCGGTGCCTACGTGATCGGTTCGCGCGCTGCCCAGAAATCGATGCTCCACGCCCTTCTCGAAAATACTCCCGTCTTGCGCGAGCATGAGTTGGCAGGCCGCGGCTTCCAGCGTCTGGCTCTTCTCGAAGAAGCCAAGTCGATGCCTTGGGCTGCTGTATGGGATATGTACTGCCTTGAGCAGGGTGTGCCTGTGGGCGACGCCTTCATCCCCGAGATCGAAAAGTACGAGTCTGAGGTCACCATCAAGCGATAATGGAGATAGCCTTAGGACTTCTGATCATAGCCATCGGAGCTTTCTGCCAGTCGAGCTGCTATGTTCCCATCAACAAGATCCGGTCTTGGAGCTGGGAGAGCTACTGGATCGTGCAGGGAGTCTTCGCATGGCTGTTGTTTCCGCTCCTGGGCGCCTTCCTTGCCGTTCCGGAAGGGGAGTCGCTTTGGGCTCTTTTCTCGGGTGCCGATTCCACGATGCTGTGGATGACCATCCTGTTTGGTGTGCTCTGGGGAGTCGGAGGCCTTACCTTCGGCCTTTCGATGCGCTATCTCGGTGTGGCTCTCGGCCAGTCGATAGCGTTAGGCACCTGTGCCGGCCTGGGCACCATCATGGGCCCCGTGCTGCTCAACATCTTCTTCCCGCAGATGGATGCCTTGTCGAGCCTCACCGCTTCGGTGATCATCGGAGTGGTTGTCACCCTCATCGGTATCGCAGTTATTGGTATCGCCGGGGGCATGAAATCAGCATCGCTCAGCGAGGAGGCAAAGAAAGAGGCTGTGAAGGATTTCAATTTTCCCAAGGGTCTTGCCATAGCCCTTCTCGCAGGTTTCATGAGCGGATGCTTCAATGTGGGTCTGGCTTTCGGCGCGGATATCAAGTTCACCGACAGCGACCCGATGTTCGCTACCCTTCCAGCCACCCTTCTCGTGACATTCGGTGGCTTCGTCACCAACGCCATCTATTGCTTCTGGCAAAACTCCGCCAACGGCACCTGGGGCGACTACAGAAAAACCGATGTGTGGTTCAATAATCTAATCTTCTGCGCATTGGCCGGTGTGCTCTGGTACAGCCAGTTCTTTGGTCTGGCCATGGGCAAAGGCTTTATCCCGCAGGATAGCGCTCTCTACACCCTGTCGTTCTGCATCCTTATGGCTCTCAACGTGGTGTTCTCCAACGTCTGGGGCATAATCCTTAAGGAGTGGAAGGGCTGCTCGAAGGCCACTATCGCCGTTCTCACGATCGGACTTATCATACTTATTGTTTCATCATTCCTACCGCAACTTATATGAGCATATTAGATAACAATGCCAAACTCGCCAAAGAAGTAGGCGATGTGGCTGAGGTGGCCGGATATCTCTGGCAGAAAGGCTGGGCAGAACGCAACGGCGGAAACATCACCGTGAACGTCACCGATGCCGTCACCGACGAGATACGCGCCCTTCCCGCAATCTCCGAACCCAAACCCATCGGAATGCACCTCCCTCACCTCAAGGGATGCTATTTCTACTGCAAGGGCACCAACCGGCGCATGCGCGACCTTGCCCGCTGGCCCATGGACAACGGCTCGGTGATCCGTATCCTCGACGATTGCGAGCATTATGAGATCATAGCCGACAAGCCCGTGATGCCTACATCCGAGCTGCCTTCGCACCTCGCCGTTCACAATTATCTTATTGGCAAAGGCTCCGACTACAAGGCTTCCGTACACACCCATCCCATCGAGCTGGTGGCAATGAGCCACAATCCTGAGTTCCTTAAGAAGGATGTGCTCACCAAGATCCTGTGGTCGATGATTCCCGAGACAAAGGCTTTCTGCCCGCGTGGCTTGGGTATCGTGCCCTACATGCTGCCTTCGTCTGTTGAGCTCGCCGATGCCACAATCAAGGCTATCGACGATGACTACGATGTGGTGATGTGGGAGAAGCACGGTGTGTTCGCCGTGGGTCCTGATGTGATGGAGGCCTTCGACATGATCGACACCCTCACCAAGAGCGCGATCATCTATCAGGATGCATGCTGCATGGGCTTCAAGCCCGACGGTATGTCCGACGAGCAGATGACGGAGATTTCCCGTGTGTTCAAACTCCCAAAATGATCGTCACATGAAACGCGAAGCATTTAAGATGTTCCTGAAGCCGGGTTTTGAGAAGGAATACGAGAAGCGTCATGCCGCCATCTGGCCCGAGCTGAAGAAGATGCTCAGCGACGGTGGTGTCTATGACTATTCCATTTATTGGGACAAGGACACCAACATCCTTTTCGCATGCCAGAAGACCAAAGGCGAGGAGTCATCGCAGGACATGGGAGCCAACCCCATCGTGCAGAAATGGTGGGACTACATGGCCGACATCATGGAGGTGAATCCAGACAATTCACCCGTCACCATCCCTCTCCCCGAGGTGTTCCACATGGATTAAGTAGCACAAAAGAAGCGGGCAATTGCCCGCTTCTTTTGTAAATTATTGGTTGAATTATCCGAAGATGGCTTCGAGGATCCAGCTGATCACCGAGAAGATGACACTGAACAGCATCGCCGTCCAGAATCCCGAGACGTGGAACGATCCAACGAAATATGCGGCTATCAGGATAATCACGGCGTTGATGACCAGCGTGAACAGTCCCAAGGTGAGGAATGTCACCGGTATGGATATGAAATCGAGGATAGGCTTTACAAAAGTGTTGAGCAGGGTGAGTACGACTGCCACTACGATTGCCGACCAGAAATTTGTAATGTCCACCCCGGGTGTGATCCACGCTGCGAAATAGGTGGCGAGGGCGGTAAGGAGAAGTTGTGCTATAAGTCCCATAGTTGTTAAGTGTTTTTATAAATCTTATAATTCTTATAACCGCCCTGTATACATAAAAGTTTTAGCAAATTTTTGTATGAGCGAAAAATTTGGCGTAATTTTGCGGACATTACTTAAAAATCGATATTGCTATGCCTCTTATTATTCCAAAAAGATACAAAAGGAAATTGCTACCCGAGACCACCGAGGTCGCCATAAAGCTTATCAAGGATGATTTCCAGCGACAGCTTTCCGAGGTGCTGTGTCTGCGCAGGGTCACGGCCCCGCTGTTCGTGATGAAGGGCACGGGGCTGAACGACGACCTCAACGGGGTGGAACGTCCGGTTTCCTTTCCGGTGAAATCCTTGGACGACCGTACAGCCGAAGTGGTGCACTCCCTCGCCAAATGGAAGCGCGCCAAGCTCAAGGCCTACGACATAGCTCCGGGCTACGGACTCTACACCGACATGAATGCCATACGCGCCGATGAGGATCTTGACAATCTCCATTCGCTTTACGTCGACCAGTGGGACTGGGAAAAGACCATCCGTGAAGAGGACCGTAATCTCGCATATCTTAAGGACACGGTGGGGAAAATCTACCGGGCTTTCCGTAACACCGAGATGCTGATCTACCGCAGTTTCCCGCACATCACTCCTCGTCTGCCTGAAGAAATCACCTTCATCCATACCCAGCAGCTCCTCGACGAATATCCAGGCCTCACTCCCGCTGAACGTGAGTCGGCAGCCGCTAAGAAATATGGGGCGATATTCTTGATGGGCATAGGCGCACCGCTCTCCGATGGCAAGATTCATGATGGTCGGGCCCCCGACTACGACGACTGGATCACGGAGAATGAGGAAGGATATCTTGGACTCAATGGCGATATCATCGTGTACGACAATATTCTCGACCGTGCTTTCGAATTGTCCTCGATGGGCATACGGGTTAGTCCCGAGTCGTTGCGGCGACAGCTCGATATACGGGGATGCACCGACCGTGCGGCTTTGCCTTTCCACAAGGCCCTGCTTGCCGGTGAGCTGCCTTACTCCATCGGTGGGGGCATCGGTCAGAGCCGTCTCTGCATGTTCCTGCTTCAGAAAGCCCATATCGGCGAGGTGCAGGCGAGCATCTGGCCTCAGGAGCAAATAATGCAATGTGCCGCAAATGGTATTGAATTGATATAGGTTTCAGATTCCAGGTTTCAGGTTTTTGGTATTAGGCTGCAGGTTTTTGGTGATTTTAGAGAATTATTTCGTACCTTTGCCAGACCAAATCATAAACAACTAATCCTTAGAAAAATTCAGCCATGTTAGATAACTTCAAAGAGGTGTCGGACAGCTATACGCTTGCCGAGGCTATCAAAGAGGCGCAGAGATGTCTGCACTGCAAGGTTCCCGGATGTAAGAAAGGTTGCCCCATAAGCAATGACATTCCCGATTGGATTTCCGAGGTCACCAAAGGTAATTTCGGTAATGCCATGCGTATCATCAACTCACGCAGTAATCTCCCGGCCGTATGCGGCCGTGTGTGTGCCCATGAGCGTCAGTGCGAAGGCCACTGTGTCCTCGCCAAGAAAGGCGAGGCTATCCATATCGGTAAACTTGAGCGTTTTGTCGCTGATTTCGATAGCGAGGCTGGTCTCACCCATGAGTCTATTCCCGAGAAGGGCAGGGGACGTGTGGCCGTCATAGGTAGCGGTCCTGCCGGACTTACCATTGCCGGCGACCTGTCGCGACGTGGCTTCTCTGTTGAGATTTTCGAGATGTCCACCGAGGCCGGCGGTGTGCTTAAATATGGCATTCCTGAATATCGTCTGCCTAAGGATGTGGTGACGCGTGAGATCAAGAAAATTGAGAATCTTGGCGTGCCTATCCATCTTAAGACCACCATCGGGCGCGACCTCACGATCGATGATCTGTTCGAACGCGGATTCGATGCCATATTTATGGGCACCGGTGCGGGCAAGCCTAAGCGTCTTGACATACCGGGTATCAATCATCATGGTGTGCGTCAGGCAGTGTGGTTCCTCCGCCGCGTGAGTCTGCTGCAGGACGGCAGTGTCGGACGCGATGAGGTTGTGGTCTCTGAGGGCGACAAGATTGCCATCATCGGATGCGGCAACACTGGCATTGATGCTGCCCGCACGGCTTTGCGTATGGGGGCGTCGTCGGTGAAGGTAATCTATCACCGTGGTATGGACAGTATGTCGGCACTGAAGGCTGAGTATGACGATGCTGTGGCTGAAGGTGTTGAATTTCTCTGGAACAGTTCCGTGGTGAATATTGAGCCGCTCGACGAGAAGCGCCTTAAGTCAGTGACAATATCATCTGAAGGCAAGGAGTACGAGATGCCTCTCGACTGGCTCGTGCTTGCCGTCGGTTCCGTTCCGGCCTCGCGTATCGTCTCCACCACCGATGGTATAGAGGTGGATGACCGTGGATACGTGCTTACACGTGAGGTACCCTACGGCATGACCACCCGCAAGGGAGTGTTTGCAGGTGGCGACGTCACCAACCGTCCAGCCACTGTGGTCCATGCCATGCAGGACGCCAAGCTCGTGGCCGACGGCATCACCAAATATGTCGATGCCATCAAGCTCCTCGAAGCAATCGATCTCAAGGACTGATCATTTGATTTTGTCGCGCCAGAAGGTGGTGTATTCGTTCTTCTCGAAGGCGTGGCATCCCATGGGCAGACGGCCGATGAGGTGGTAGAGGTAGGAGGGCGAACGCTCGAATGCGAAAGCCGCAGCCACTTCCGGTGAAGGCAGGTTGGGGGAGAACCGGCTTGTCTGCAGGAATATACAGTAGAAATGATCCTCATTGAGCGTGTTTCGCTCGATGAGGTTTTCTATTCTGTTGTATCCGCCCAATATGAATTTTATCTTGGTCATCAGCCTGTCATCGCCGGTGGGCAGATGCCGGAATCCGAAAATTCCCCTTCGGGTTGTGAGCAGATTAGTGAAATATGTCGTGCGGCGCAGCGAAAGGCCGCCGTTGCCCACTGCGTAAAGCCTCCCTTCGGCGGAGGTGGCGAAATAGTCGAACCATGGGGCTCCGATGTAGTCGTATCCCCGGGAGCACCAATAGTCGAGATCATCGCTGAATACGTATGCATCGAGTTGATAGATGAGTAGATACACGTAATTAGCGAAGGAGAGGTAGAATTGCTTGTAAAGCATCAGCCGGTTGTAGGCTGCCACGCTCCCGAAATAAGATTTGTCAAACAGTTTGGTCTTTAGTTCAACACCTTCGTTTTCAGCCATCTGTTTATATTGACTGAGGTCAATTCCGGAATGGGTGAAGATGTAGATGTCGCGGTTGCCAAGCACACGGAGGCACTGGAGAAAGGAAACCTTCTCCAGTGCCTCCATTGTAGGCTTATAGATGGGTATTGCTATGGCACAGGTAGTTTTGTCGCTCATTGCCTTACCAGTCGTCGGAACGGAACGGAATCAGGGGCAGATAGTTTCCGGAATAGAGTGTGCCTGGTAGGAAATCCTTCCAGCAATAGCGAACTGCCACAGGCTCGGGAACCGCCTTGCTCGATGCCACTATTTCGTTGGTCTGCCAGTGTAGCCACACCGAATCGGCAGGATGGAACACCTTGTCGGCTCCTGCCACCTCGAATCCCCGGATGTCGTAGTTGCGGCATATTCCGTCGGGACCGGTCTCGATGGCTACCCATACGGATCCGTCCTCCACGCGGTGACTCTTGTATTTGGGACTCTGGCATGGGAATTGCGTTTTGCCGTAGGTCTTGTGCAGGGCGAGGTCGCACAGGCGATGCCCTACCTCCGCTTTGCGTGAGGGGTGGATGTTGTATCGCTCGAAGGGCTCCACAAGGTCGTTTATGCTGATCATGTCGGCATTGGGCACCATCGTCACGGCGTCCCATTGAGCCTTGCGGAGCAGTGGACCTCCGGTGCCATTCTGGGAATCAAACAGGTATGGGGCGAGTTCCACGGCGTAGAAGGGTATGTCACCTTCGCCTATGTCGGAGCGCCAGCGTGTGATCATCGTGGCGAGCCTGTCGGGGTAAGTGTCATGTTGCCCTACGTTGGAGCATCCCTGGTACCAGATGATACCGCTGTACGAGTAGTCCTTCACGGGATTGAACATTGCGTTGTACATCAGCAGCGGACGCAGATAATGGGTCATCGGCTCTATGTCGGCGGGGTCGAGCGATACGTCAGCGTAGGTTTCCAGGATGTCTCTTGGAGTCCAGCTTTCCACACGCGCGCCTCCGTAGGCTGCATTGACTATTCCCACCGGCACACCAAGCACGTCAGACATCCGTGTGGCATAGTGCCATGCCACGGCGCTGAATTCCGGAGATGTCTCCGGCGATGGAATTTGCCATTGCTGGTCGAGACGGTCAACGGGAGTGTAGCTCTGCGTGAGCGGCACCATGTAGAAGCTCACTTTGTCGGCGTATTGTCCCGACTTGGCAATCTCGTCGAATCCGTCCTTTACGCAGCATCCGCCAAAACCCTTCAGGGGCATCTGCATGTTCGATTGCCCTGACGCAAGCCATATCTCGCCAATACGCACATTGCTGATGGTCAATGGCTCTCCGTCGGAGATGGTGATGGTCTGCGGGTCGAAATTTCCTGTTGGGGTGTCGATTCTCACGGTCCATTTGCCATCGGTGTCGGCTTTGCCGGTATAGTTCTTGTCGTTCCACGACACATCCACGGTGATGTCGGCGCCCGGGGCGGCGTAGCCGCTGAGTTTGGGCGAGGAATTTTGTTTCAGCACCATATTGTCACCTATGAGCGACATTGGCGTAACCTTGGCCTGAGCTGCAAGAGCCAAGGCCGAAAGGAGGATAAAAGCAGGTAATCTCATTGTATCAAATTTTAAGCTCACAAAAATACGCAAAAAATTACTTGTTTTTATTTTTTTTTGTGTTAAAAATGGAGTAGACGAATATCTGTTTGGAAAAAAATGCCTATATTTGTGCGCTAAATGCGGAATTATGCCCGCATCCGAATAAAATTAACGATACTTAAATTAATATATGTGAAATTCTTATGAACCGATCTTTATTGCAGCAGTGGTTGTAGTGTGTATTCTAATATCTGTAAAAGCATAGTAACCAAGTCATTATCAGAATAAAAATCAATCCTGAAAAATATTCTTTTTTAACCATGAATTTTGTACTTATCCCACAACGAAGGATATTTGCGGCAGCAGTAGCCTTGGCGCTTGCATGCAGTCCGCTATGCATCTCCCCGGTGCATGCCGCAGATCTACCCGCTCCCTCGGCTCAGTCGAAACAGGCTGTCAAGATCAAGGGTGTGGTTGTCGACTCTTTCGGTGAGCCTATCATCGGTGCGGCCGTGCGTGTGCAAGGCTCCGACGCAAAGACCGGTGTTATCACAGGCATCGACGGTGACTTCACCATTATGGCCGTACCCGGAGCCAAACTCGAGATCACCAGCATCGGATTCTCTCCGGTCACTGTACCGGCTCAGGACGGCATGACCGTAGAGCTTAAGGAAGAGGCCA
>CAYZPI010000107.1:0-10700 GCA_964480085.1 uncultured Bacteroides sp.
TCCGGACAATACCCAAAAGTGTACTTTTGATATCACCCTTCATAAATATTACACGAAAAGCAAGAAATTTTAAACAAAAAAAGTGACAATCAATGCTTTTCAGCGGACCAGTTATGAAAAATATCCTGACAACTTGTGTCTGAAATCTCTGACAATTGTTTTAAGAAATACTGTGTATAAAGTCTGGCTCCTCTTGAATTCATGTGGGTGTAATCAAGGAAATATTCACGGACATCCAAACTGTCAAACCTCAATTTGGAATCGTCAATGAACTTGATATCATGCTCCGCACAAAATCGACCGACAGGGTATGGGTCGTTTCTGACAAAATATTCCGGTGAAATTGCCACTATGAAATCTATACCGCGATCCTTACATATCTCAGATATTTCTTCAAGACAACGGCTCGCTATCGGATCCACATCTTGAGGAGTGGGGTATACCACTTCATCGAAATCGTCAGGTCCATTGCGGTCCTCGCGGCCAAAACCGAGGGTGGAAGGATCGTATGGGTCATTCTGCCATGCCCTTAGGTCCAATAAGGATGAGTTATAGCGGATAAGGTTGCTCCGCAGGGTATATCTTTTTAACGGGTCAATTTCTGCTGCGATATCAAAAATATTGTGATTCAATGCGATATACGGATATAGATTTTTTATGCGGTCGTTAAACTCTCCAGATAGTTCGTAAGGTAGTGCTTCCAGTATTAGAATCCGTGGTACGGTCTCGTCCAAAATAGATCTTATCATTGCTTTGTTGAATGTGATTCCCATTCCGTCGTAGCCGACATTGTATGCCCTACAGTTCAATTGTTCAGAAATATAGGGCGTGTCATAGTGACGGCGAGCTCTCGATGAACCGACAATCAATATGTCCACATCGCGGAGGCTTGTGAGTTCGTAATGTTGTCTCGCCCCCGGCTTGTCCATGAATTGATGATCGGCAAGTTTACCAAACATCAAATCAACTGCAACTACAGTGATTATGATTATCGCCAGAGATATGAATATTTTTGCCAACTGTTTCATCAGAATTGAAAATATATGAATGAGCCATTATCGAAAACTCCAAATAGTAATATGAAGGAAATTACAAGACCGGTGGCCACATTTGAAACGATAATGTTGTCCGAACTCATCAGCTTAATTTTTGGATGATATTCGTCAATCCACTCTTTTACAAAAAGCAGCACAAAGGGCAATAGTCCGTATGTCAGCGTAATGTCCAGGAATGGATAGGCAAGATCCGTGAATATTTTTTCGAAATAGGTCCCGACATTGTCAATATCTTTCAGCCGGAAGAATACCCATAGGAAATTGACGATAATAAACACAAAACATATCTTGACAAAGCTGGGGAGACGGATCGGTACCTTATGCCTTATGGGATTGTGCTTTTCTACTGCTTGCCCTGCTCCATGCAGGCCTCCCCATAAAAGAAAATTCCATGCTGCTCCATGCCATAGCCCAGATAATAAAAATGTTATTATCAGATTGAAAATGTTCCTTTTCTTGGATACCCGGTTGCCTCCGAGGGGAATGTAGACATAATCCTTGAACCATGTGGAGAGTGAGATATGCCATCTGCTCCAAAATTCTTTAAGGCTCTTGGAAAAATAAGGTCTTCGGAAATTCTCCGACAGCCTGATACCCAGCATTTTTGCCGCACCTATGGCTATGAGCGAGTACCCTGCGAAATCGCAGTAGATCTGTATGGTGTACAGAAGGGAGGTCATGAACAGGGTCAGGCCATTGTGCTCGTTGATATAGGTATAAGCTATGTCAATATATATTCCAAACCTGTCGGCCACGCATAGTTTCATGAAGAATCCCCATACCATCGTTCTCAGGCCTCCCATGATATTGTCTGCATTCAGGTTCTCAGGCCTTTTCAGTTGAGGTATCAGATGATTGCCCCTTGGTATTGGTCCGGAGGAGATTTGCGCGAAGAAAGCCACATAAGCGCATAGTATGCCGAAATTCTTTTCCGGTTCATAATTGCCCCGGTAGACATCTATCATATAGCCGATGGATGAGAAAGTATAGAACGATATTCCAAGGGGCATCAGGAATTCTATTTTAGGAAAGGTCAGGGCTATCCCAAGCCATGTCAGTGCTTCTTCGAATGTATCGGTGATGAAGTGGTAGTATTTGAACAGGCTTAGTGAGAATAACGGCAGCAGACAGCCCACAATGCACACGTATTTTCTGTACTTTGGTGATACATCCTTTCGATTCATTAATAACGCCGTAAGGTAGGTGATTACGGATGTGGCGAACAACAGGATCGCATAGATGGGTTGCCAGTTCATATAGAAATAATATGAAGACAGCAGCAGAAATATCCACCGATATTTTTGAGGTAAGCAGTAGTTGACGATTATTACTGCTGACAGGAATATTAAGAAAGTCAGTGATGTGAATGTCATTGTATTTGAGATTGATATTTCTGCAAAAAAATGCTACTCTACCTCAAAGAGCATGAGCCGTGGATTGAAGCTAGGTGAGGAGATTCCGGCGAGAGCAAGCAGCTGCTGCGCCACATAGCTGTTGCACCAGGGTGTGGATTTCGCTCCCTGCACGTTTTGCCATGTCTGTGGATGCTTCTCCCTGAACGATGGCGATGCATACACTATCATGGGCACATGCAGCAGGCATTCTGCTGCTTTTCCGGTAGGGTACTCCGCCTTGCGGCCGTAGAAATTGCGGAAATCGTGGATCTCTTCACCGTGGTCGGGCATATAGAGCACGATGGCCTCCTCGCCTGAGTAGGCGTCGAAAATCTTGTCGAGCACCGTGTCGAGATAGAGCGTGGCGTTGTCGTAGTGGGCGATGTCATTGCGCTGTTGCTCGCTGTATTTCGAGGCATCGTAATCGGTGGGAGTGAACCGGGCGAACTCCTTGGGATAGCGTTTCTCCGCCCTCAGATGCTGTCCGGTGAGATGGTAGATGGTCAGTGTGGGATCCGGGGTTGACACAGGACATTTTCCTAACGAATAGTCCACAATTTCACCGTCGTATTCGAAAATGGTGTCGTTGCGGTAAGAGAAACATTCGCTCTCGATTGCATCATCATTGATGAAATAGTTGACATCGAAATCCACTATCTCCGGCAGATGCGAGCGCGAGCCCTGGTTGTCGAAGAGGTTCACCTTGTAGCCCGCTTTTTTGAACAGTGCCTGTACAAGCGGATAGTCGCGCCAGTCGGTCGTGGAGAAGGGGTCGTGGGTGGAGTACATCTCGGGGATCACCTCGAAGGTCACGGCATGGCGGCTCATCACGCTGTCCATCACCACTATCTGCGAGTCGCGCTCAGCCTGTGCCATCTTGGGCATGTCGGGAATGCGGTAGCCATATACCTGGGAGTGGAGGCGGGTGTGGGATTCGCCTATCACCAGCACTATCTTCGGAGTGGTGAAGGACACGGAATCCACAACTGCATCTCTGTTGCTGTGGCTTAGCTTTTTGATGGTTTCCCGATGGTTTTCCTGGCCGGTGAATGCGTAGATGTCCTGCTGGAGGGTTGTGTAGGCTATCTGTGGGGTGGTGTATATGCTCATGGTCAGGAAGGCGGCTAATGAGATAGCCTCGCACAGCATGAATGTCGCTGCGGTGAGTATCCGGGTCTTGCCCGACATCTGCCTGATCCATCTGTCGGTAGGCAGGTAGGCATAGAGCATAAGTATCAGTCCTGTGGTGACGAGGAGCCCCAATGTGTGCCATTTGAAGAGGTATGTGTGGAGAAACTCGGCTGTCTCCCCGGGGTTCGTCTGTAGGATGAGACGTAGCGTGCGCGGGTCGAAGTGCATCTCCTGTGAGATGGCCACTCCGGTGTTGAAGGCGAACAGGAAGGCAAGGAACCCGAGAAAAGTCCATCTCAGCCATTTTTTTGCTATCCAGTCAGCCATAAGAGCCAGTACAGTGGCTATGCAGAGCGACTGTGCGAGGGCCACCGTGAAACGGGGGAGCGTGAAATGTGTGCCGTCGTGCACCGGAATCAGGGTGGGGAGGCTGAGCAGAAGCATGGCGCATATTATGAAGGATCCCTGTCTCCCTATGAATCCGGTGATTTTCGAACTGCATTGATATCTCATCTCGTTGTGGTCAATTTTTCATTTTAAATTGCAAATTTACAAATAAAAAGCGAAGAATCACCTCCTTTATGAAAAAATACCATTCTTTTTTAGCATTGATGCTTGCAAACATCAATGAAAATGCCTAACTTTGCACCTCGAAATGGTCTGGTAGCTCAGCTGGATAGAGCAACAGCCTTCTAAGCTGTGGGTCCCGGGTTCGAATCCCGGCCGGATCACAAAGCTATCCGGCAAAACGGAGCAAAACACTGCAACTGGTTCAGTTACAGTGTTTTTTTTCTTTCTGTCCAAATTTAAGGATTGAGTAGCGCGAAAAGTCTGTGGAGATTGGAGTATGATTCGCCTTCTTCTCCGATAGATAAGGCATTATCTATAGCGGTTGTCAGTTTGTTATCCACCAACAGAGTGGCAACCCAGTTTTCTTTTGAGAGATATGATTGCTGCTTGCTGAAGTTGGGAAGATATCGACGAAGAGCGGTTATCACATCATCGGAGGTGGCGAAATAGCGGTTTGTGTTGAGGTAATGGAGCAGAAACCAAAACTCAATTGACGGCATACTCTCGCAGATGATGACTGAGGGATAATTGGCATAACGCCGGCGCATAGCATCAAATTTGGCTTTGTCCGCTTGGTGTATGCGCGTTACGTCCACGTCAAATACACATACAGCAATACCATCATCGGCAAGCACTCGTTCAACTTGTCTTTGAATATCATCAATATTCTGCTCGGCAAAGTTGCGGGGCTTACAGACATAGTTATAACCATTGAGTCGTTTCAAATGCGTGAAATAGAAACGCTCGGTCGCGCCCTCGCCAATGATTGTAATAGACGGATCTTTTAGCTTGCGCTCTTTGATTCTTCTTGCCATAATTACAATACATTGGGAAGTGTGCCGAAACGACCGTTCATATATGCGCGGTGTATGGATGAGAGTTTGTTGAGCCCTTTGAAATCAACGAGTGAGAACAGTTGTGAGCTGCCGTCCTTCCCTTTTTCAGTGAACCATACTGAATCTTTACCGAAAATATCATCAATATCTTTCAGTATAGGGTCATAGTGCGTTGAAACAAGTAGCTGCGACTGATTATCCGGTGTATTGACAAATTTAGAGAGAATATACTCCATCAAATTGGGGTGCATCGACGCTTCAATCTCATCAATACATAAGAATGCTTGTCGGTTCAGTTGCTCATAAATCATCGACTCCAATTCTACCATTCGCTTTGTTCCGATACTTTGACAGGCTTCTGGTAGAACATAATCCTGCGTACCCTCAGAGTTCTCTACTTTATGCCCAAACAGAGCCGCCATTTTCTGTATCTTGATGTCAGAAATATTAAAGTCTGCTTCCTTTGCGAATTGCAGTAGATACTCACGAAAATCCTCGCTGTCGGCAATGTGCTTTTTGGCATCATTGGAAAGAGCAGATTGAGAACCAGTCTGCAAAGGTAGAATACGGTTATCAATCCATCGGCGCATATTGTCAAGATGTGCAACCGACACATTTACCTTTTTTAGTGTAGCAAGTAACGACATATTGCGGAGGCAGTTCATTGTCATAACATCTACCTCTGCCTGCGAGAGTTTGACAATTACCGGATTGAAATTAAGTTTGGAGACACCTTCTACATCCTCGCGACAAAATACCTTTGTCGGGCGATTGGAAAGATATACAAAGAGTGATTCATGGCAAACCTTTTCGGGATTTACCTTGAGTTTATACCAATAGCGGAGTCCATCGGCATAGAATTTCAATTCAAATTCCGTGTCGAAAGACAAGGCATCGCCGCGTAACAAGAATGGTTGTGCATCAGTGCCGCCATCATTAGTTGACGGGAGGGTGTTCCAGAATTTACGTAAGAACTCAAACGCGTCAAGCAGATTTGACTTACCGCTGGCGTTAGCGCCAAGCACAACGGCAAAACGCAACAGATTCACCCCGTCAGGCATAGTGACAGCGCTATTATAGCGGTCATCTTCCGATGGCTCAAAACTCAATTCCACTTCATCACGAAACGACTTGAAATTCCGTATTTTCAGCTCTTGTATCATGTCCGATGCTATTTATTGGAGCAAATATAGCAAAAATTCCCTACGCAACAAAACAAAACCGAATTATTGGCAATTTTAATTCAGCAAATGGTAAATTTATACCTAAATAATAAATTAAAATATCGTAACATGGAGTGTTTAAATTGGATAGTGATAGGCTAAATCAGCATTTTTAACATGTCAAATCGTAGCAAAATGATGAAATCATGCCGTGTGCAATTCCTGGACAAGGAGTAGGACACGAATTATAAAACAGTGACAATTAACCCGGTTGAGTGTAAAATATTGAATCCCGGCCGGATCACTTTCTTACTTTTATGCGTTGTTTGCTCAACGTAAAAGCAAAGAAAAATGCCATGGATTCATTAATGAATCCATGGCATTTTGTTGATTTTATTCTTAAGCCTTGTTCTTGATTATTAGGACCTCGATGATCTGAATTGCAGTCTCTTCAGGTATGTCCAGGGCTTGAGCCAGCTGATTGATGATGTCTTTTTCCTCATCTTCCAATACTCCGTCGGCGAGGGCAATGTCAACGGCACATGCGAATGAGGTGAGTTTTAGATCCTCCGGAATACTCTTTACGGAAGCGGCTACGAGCGCACCGGGACCCTCGTTACGGAGAATTCTGAAGATCTTGTCAAACATCTTATCAAATGCCGGACCGGAGAAATTGTCGTAAAGACGAAGGCGACGGATATAATTTACGATTTCATCCCATTCTGACTGAGCGATACTTCCATCGGCTCCAGCCATAGCTAAGGCGATACCGGCAAAAGCTTCCTGAACATTGAGTTCCTCTGCTTTAGGTGCCTTACCGAATACTTTATCAAATAATCCCATTATTGTTGATTGATGGTTATTACAAGAGGTCAATTCTATTATCACATAAAGGCTTCAGTTGGGGCTACAGACCTCTTTTATGCAGCCAGGACTTTAATCTGAAGCTGTGCAAAATTATAAATTATATTTGATCAATACAAATAAAAAATCAATTCTTTCTGAGACTATAGGAAGAGGCACTGGCAAAAGTCCTGAAGCTTATGATGCCGGACGCACATTTCTTTTATCTGTGGTTCCCTGTATATCTCGTGAGGTCAATGTTGTCAATTCAGTAATAAGATTTAACATGCATCATTATCCCGGATATGGAATTTATCATTAATTTTGCAATCATGCTGTATCTTGAAAAATTCATATTCCCTGACCTTGAGAACGACAATCTATTCTTCAACCAGCCTTTAGGGTCGTTCTATGACGAAAATCCATATCCTTTCCACATCACATCGGAAATGGGATTATGGTCGCTGGACTTTGAACCTGTCACTATGCTTTACGGCGGGAATGGCTCGGGAAAGTCGACCATACTCAATGTCATAAGCCGTAAACTGAACGCAGGACGGCAGTCAATGTATAATTCCGGACCGTATTTCGACGAGTACGTGGAGCGATGTCAATATGTGGCATCTCCTGCTTTTGCCAGAGAGTCGGTATCCGGCAAGCGGTCTAAACGTGAAAGGCATGAGCTCGCGAACATCACCACAGTACTCACAAGCGACGACATATTCAAATCCATGCTCGACCTGCGCCAGGACAATGACCGAAAAATGCAGAAGAGTAGATATCTGATGGACGATTACCGCAATCCGGAAGAACTGCCCAGATATTTGAATTTCGAGACGGGCTACAATGTGGATAAGTTCAGACGGGGAGTGGAGATGCGTCAGGCCGCTAATCCGATGAAAAACAGGAGCAAGTCGTTCAACCGTCTCTTGCTTGACAAGGTCGGGAAAATGGAGCGTGGATTCAGCAACGGCGAGACTGCGCTGATGAAGCTTACCGAATTGCTTGAATCGCCCGGCCTCTACCTGCTTGATGAGCCGGAGAACAGCATGTCGTGCGAGTTCCAGAAGAAGCTTGCTTCCATTATCACATATCTGGCCAGATATGGCGACTGCCAGTTCATCATCTCCTCACATTCACCGTTTATCCTTTCAATGGAAAATGCGAAGATATACAATCTCGACCATTATCCAGTGGATATATGCAAATGGTGGGAGCTCGACAACATGAAGCATTATTTCGAGCTCTTCGACGCGGCACGCGAAAATTTCCTGCGGAAACAATGATTTCCGGTTGTGCCCCGGACCGGCTTTGCCATCACCGTCTTATACCGATAAAAAGGAAAGTTCGTGCAGTAGGTTTGGTGTAAGGTCGGCAGGAGAGGCCTTCAGCTCTTCCGGTGTCCACCAGCGCCCTCCGTCGAGTTCGTCGGTCGGATGCACGTCGGCGGGATTCACTGTCGTGCGGAATGTGCTTACGAGTTCACGCTCACGGTCGGATTCGAACACATAGCTCTTTACGTGCATGGGCTTGAAATCTGTCAGCCCAAGCTCCTCTCGGGCTTCACGCCGCAAGGCCATCTTCACATTCTCTCCGAAATCCACATGTCCTCCCACAGCCGTGTCCCATTTGCCGGGCTGGATGTCCTTCCATTCCGGCCGGTGTTGCAGGAATAGTCTTCCTTCTGGATCAAACACATGCAGGTGCACCACCGGATGCAGCAACTTGCTGCCGTTGTGACATTCACCTCTTGTTGCGCATCCTGTCACGTTCCCGGCTTCGTCCACCACCGGGAATAATTCATCGCCGTTGTCTTTCATATTGAGCTTTAAGTTTGTATACGGCAAAGATACGATTATTTCTCAGTAAATTCAATTATTGACGTAGCTTATTAGAATTATTTTATTAATTTTGCACTTGTCAGTTGGATATATATTGCAGCGTACTTTTCAACTGGATATTTTAATGAACTATTGGATAATGGCAACTTGGAAACATACAGACTTGATGATTGATGGGCGTATAGTCAAGGCACAAGCACCCGTTATCGTATCAGCAAGCAGAAGCACAGATATACCATCTTTCTATGCTGACTGTTTTTTTTAACGACTTGAAAAGGGTTACTCAGTATGGACTAAGGTCAATGTAAATTTTACTTATTATTTAAACTCAATTAAGATGAAAGCGACAATCGTTTTGATAGCGGATGATGATGCAGAAAATTTCGGAAGAAAGTTTATGCTTGAGGCTCATAGATATGGAAGAATGGGATTTGAGATGGCGAGACTACCTCAGCATGTATCCTTGAAGCAGCCGTTTGTGATACCGGACCTTAAGAGGATGGAGACTTTGTTTGATGAATATGTTAAGAAAATCAGTCCCTTTGACATAGAATTTACCGACATTGATATTTTCCCTTCAAATGTATTGGGTGGAGTAGACTCAGGATGTCTTAGCTTGCGGGTGAAAACAACTCAGCAACTTGTAGATGCTCAGAAAATGCTCAATGATCAGCTGTATTGGGCGTTTGGCCCGTGTCCTGCAGAGCATGATAATGATTACATCTTCCACATGACATTTGCAATAGGAGGGGCAGACTATGAATCATATCGATTGGCGTACAATGAATTGATAAATATGAATTTTAGAAATACATTTAGGTTCGGGAAGCTTGGCTTGCTTTATTACGATGATGACAACATCATCCCAGGCACTTATTTTTGCTATAAAGTTTGCAAAATATAAAAATAATCACATTTGTATTTTTCGGGGCGATCAGCCATGCGATATTTAAGATATGATATATTATTTTTCAGGTACAGGCAATTCACGGGCGGTTGCCGAAGCGTTGGGCGATTCCCTGCAAGAGAAGGTTACATTCATTCCTCTGACAAATCCTCTTCAGGAGAGGGTGGAAGGTGCGACGGTTGGTTTTGTCTTCCCGGTGTATTCATGGGGTGTGCCTCCGCTTGTAATCGATTTTATCGATCGTTTCGGTGAGGAATTTTGGGAAGAGGTCAGGCAAAAGCATATCCCTGTGTGGGTGGTGATGACTTGCGGCGACGAGGTGGCACTTGCCCCCGAGATGATGGCGACAGCCCTGAGACGACATGGTGTGGTGCCACAATCGGTGTGGAGTGTAATAATGCCCAATGATTATGTGCTGCTGCCCGGTTTTGATGTGGATCCGAAAGACCTTGAGTATGAAAAGTTGTCGGCGGCTCCAAAAAGGATTGCTGACATTGCAGCAGGCATAAAGGAAGGTAGAAGTGCGTTGGACGTCACCCGTGGAGCGATGCCCTGGCTTAAGAGCCGCATTGTGTACCCGCTTTTCAAGCGGTGGGGCGTTTTTCCTGCCAAATGGCATGCTACCGACTCCTGTATAGGCTGCGGAATCTGTGTGAGCCGTTGCCCGCTGAAAAACATTGCCCTCGACAGTGCCCGCCATCCTCAATGGGGTGCCGATTGCTGCTCGTGCCTTGCATGCTATCACTCCTGTCCGAAGCATGCGGTGCAGTATGGCAAAGCCACTCTCAGGAAAGGTCAGTACTATCATCCCTGATCATAATCTTATAAACTCATCACCGGCGAAGTGATAACCTTCAAGCTGAGCTTGCGAAACTTGATGTATACATATTTATATTAGGGAAAGAGCACGGCTCTTTCATTTAAGATAAAAGCAAAAATATAGTTCCCTTACCCGATTCG
>CAYZPI010000108.1:0-10698 GCA_964480085.1 uncultured Bacteroides sp.
TGAGTATGTTGCCCCAGTTGCCCTGGGTGCGCACCAGCAGGTCCTTCTGTCCCAGTTGCACTAAGGCGTCGTTGATCGACGCGTCGCCATGGGGATGGTATTGCATGGTGTTGCCCACGATATTTGCCACTTTGTTGAAGCGTCCGTCATCCAATGTCTTCATGGAGTGGAGTATGCGGCGCTGCACGGGCTTTAGTCCGTCATCGATATGCGGCACGGCACGCTCCAGGATCACGTAGGATGCGTAGTCCAGAAACCAGCTCTGGTACATGCCTCTGAGCTGGTTGCGCACCGAGTCGAGGTCGGAGGTGTAGGGAGTGAAGGTTTTCTGTGGCTTCTCCTCCTGTGGTTGGATATCTTCGGGATTGTCGGTCATTTCGCAGTGAATTTGTAGCTACAAAGTTACAGAAAATATCCCAATCCGCAAAAAATATTTCATTCAGAGGAGATAAGCGTGAAAATGTCCGGCGGATGTTAAATAATCGAAAATTGTGGGTGGCTGTGTAATCTATGTAGGGATGAGCGTGTCTTATAATATGTCACTCAAGTTGAGCTTGCGAAACTTGAATATGTCATACTTGCTGTTTGTTTATGAAAGATCTTTTTAAAACGGGGCTGGTTTTGGCCCTTATGTCTATGGCATCCGTGTTTGTTGCCGGTGCCTTCAATGTGAAGGGCTTTGTGTGTGATTCGGTTGGCGCTCCCGAGGAGTTCGCCACCGTAAGGCTTTTTCTCCTGCCGGATACGGTGAAGATAAGCGCGAGCGCGCTGACCGACGACCGTGGACTCTTCGATATACAGCTTTCGCAACCAGGAACCTATCAGGTGGATATCTCCTCACTCGGAAAGTCGGGATACAAGCGGGATATTGCCGTAGGCGGTAAGACTCCCACCACCGATCTCGGCAAGGTGGTGCTTTCCGACCGTACCGGTCTTCTCGATGTGGTGACAGTGACGGCTCTCCGTCCGCTCGTGTCGAAGGAGATCGACCGTATAGGCTATGATGTCCAGGCCGATGAGGATTCAAAGACATCGCAGCTCGACGAGATTCTCAAGAAGGTGCCGCTCGTGAGCGTGGATCCCGACGGAACCATAAAGATAAAGGGATCCACCGATTTCAAGATATACAAGAACGGCCGACCCAACAATTCATTCTCACGCAACGCCAAAGAGCTTTTCAAGGCCCTTCCCGCTTCGATGATCAAAAAGATAGAGGTGATCACCGATCCCGGTTCGCGCGAGGATGCGGAGGGCACCACCGCCATACTGAATATCGTGACCATGGAGAACACCATGGTCAAGGGTGTGATGGGAAGCGCCAATCTCCGGTATAGCTCCACCGATAATTTCCCGACACCTTCGATATGGCTTTCTTCGCAGATCGACAAGGTGAGCCTTTCGTTATGGAGCGGTTATGAAAACTACGCGAAGCGGGCCAACAGGTTCCGCTCGGAGAGTGATGTAGTTTATGATGGGTCAGGCAACAGGCTCGTCTCCGAATCGTCAGGTAATTGGCGTGGCAACATGGGCTATTTCGGATTGGAGGGCAGTCTGGAGATTGACTCGCTCAATCTTATCTCGGCTGAGTTCAGCGGATACACGTATGGTATGAAGACATTCGACCGGTCGGAGATATCGATGTGGGGTCCCGACGGAGACATGATCTACTCATACGCTGTCAATGGGGTGGATAATCCTTCCGGCAACAGCTATATTGATTTTGATGGGGGCATCAATTATCAGAGGTCCACCCGGCTCAAGGGAGAGACACTGACTCTTTCCTACCTGATCTCCTCCACCGGACAGAGCCAGAACTCCGTGTCGATGTACGAGGACGCGGTCAACCTGCCCGTGCCCTACACCGGCACGTCAAATGATTTCACCCTCAGGTTCCTGGAGCAGACCGGACAATTTGACTGGACGCGCCCCATCAACGATGCCAATAAGTTCGATGTGGGACTCAAATACATACACCGTGGAAATCATTCGGTCAACGATCAGGAATATTTCAGCTACGACAAAAGCCATTCCGATTTCCGGCATATCACCCAGGTGTTCGCGGCATATTTCGACTATCGCCTGAAATGGCGCAGGTTCGGTGCGCGTGCCGGACTGCGGTATGAGTATTCCCGACTGTCGGCCAAGTTCCTCGACGGCTCGGGGGAGCCTTTCGCCTCCAATCTCAACGACTGGGTGCCAAATGCCGCCCTTTCTTACGATATCAACGATGCCAATACCCTCAAGCTGTCATATTCCACCCGCATCAACCGTCCGGGCATAAGTCAGCTCAATCCGGCTGTGGTGTCCAGTCCTACATCCATATCCTCGGGTAACCCCGACCTGGTGTCGGCCCACCATCAGTCGCTCAACCTCAACTACAGCCTTGTCGGCCGTAAGCTGAGCCTCGACCTGAGCACATCCTACAGCTTCATCAATAATTCGATAATAGCCGTGCAGGAGCTTATCGATGGTGACATCCTGAGGTCGGGCTATGCCAACGAGGGCAAGAACCGTTGGTTCAATATCGCAGCGTGGGCCAATTATTCTGTCGGTGACAAGACATCGGTGATGCTCAATGCCAATATTAATTATGGATATTCCGCCAATCCGTCGCTCGATATCAATGCATCGGGGTGGGGTGGATACGGATATTTGCGTATCCGCCAGCAGTTGCCGTGGAAGCTTACGCTCACTCCTTACGCCTCCCTGTATCAGTCGACACCGGGGCTGTACAGCACTGCAAAATTCTCTGTGGAGAACAATCTGCGTTACGGACTTGACCTTCAGCGTTCGTTCCTGAAGGAGAACCGTCTTTCGGTGTCGCTTTCAATAAACCGGCCGTTCGGAAAGAGTCCGTCAATATATGAATCGACGCCACACAACAATGGCCAGACCGGCTACAGCCGCCATTACAACTACAACTCCGCCAACGTCGTGGGCATCCGCATAGGCTATCGTTTCGGTTCGCTCAACGTGCAGGTGAAGAAGACCGCCGCCTCGATCTCGAACGACGACGTCGAGAACCGCCGCAACTGAAAAAATCTCACGCAGAGGAGCAGAGGACTCGCGGAGGAATTGATATTAGGTTTATTTTGTAGGTTATATTGATATACAGTGTGTTAAATATTCGCATGATAAGTTCTCTGCGTGTCCTCTGCTGCTTTGCGTGATTTTTTTCAAAAAAAATTTGGTGGAATGAAAAATAGTACCTACCTTTGCGGTGTACTATTAAACTATTATACTATGCTTGAAATAAGACAGCTTACTTTTTCATACCCCGGAAAGCGGAATCCCGTGTTGAGCGGGATCTCGCTTTCTATTCAGCCTGGAGGCGTGTATGGTCTGCTCGGTAAGAATGGTGTGGGTAAATCGACATTTCTCTATTTAATAGCCGGATTGCTGACCCCTAAGACGGGCAGTGTGGAGCTTTTCGGCATCGACACCCGCAAGCGGCTTCCGCGCACTCTATCCGACATCTTTATAGTGCCTGAAGTGGTGGATCTGCCCAAGGTGACTCTCAAGGAATATGTCGCCACGGTATCGCCGTTCTACCCGAAATTCTCCTTGGATGACATGAACCGTTATCTTGAAACCTTCCTTATGCCCACTGACGTGCATCTTGGCCGACTGTCGATGGGACAGCTCAAGAAGGTGTTCATGAGTTTTGCACTTGCCGCCAACACTCCGCTTCTGCTGATGGACGAGCCAACCAACGGTCTTGACATCCCGGCCAAGGCTGCCTTCCGCGGATTCGTCGCCTCGGGCATGACCGACGAACGCTCCATCATCATCTCCACCCATCAGGTGCAGGACATCAACCTGCTGCTCGACCATGTGGTGATAATGGAGAACAGCGGAGTGCTCCTCAACGAGTCGGTGAGCAGGATACAGGAGAAACTGGCCTTTGACATAACCAACGACCCCGCTCTGATTGAAGCTTCGCTCTACGCCATGCCCTCCATCCAGGGCACCTCCGTGGTCAACATCAACCCCGATTCCCGCGAGACACTCCTCAATCTCGAATCCCTCTTCAATTTCACCACCACCCGTCCCGAGGTAGTGAAAGCCATATTCAATGAATGATTTTTAATGGCACGTCCCTACAAAACTAAAAATATGAATACTGATATCTTTGATATAGCCCGTTTTGGCAAATTCTTCACCTATCAGGTGAAGACCGGATGGAGAAAATATTTCACCTTCATTGGAGCCATCCTCCTCGTGCTACTGTTCGTCATGCTGCTGACCGGACTTTTCAGCGGCGATTACGCCAATACTGACCACGCTTACCGATATTATAGCTTTGGTCTCGACCCCATGTGGGGGCTGGAGATAGGTTGGTTCTGGTTTGCCATCTTTGCTGTGTGCATCCATGCCGCCTCGATCACGTTCGGCGATCTCAGCGACAAGAACGGACGCATCTTCTCGCTTATGTTGCCCGCCTCGCAGCTTGAGAAATACCTCACCCGCTGGATTATCCTCGGACCGATCACCCTTCTGGTGATTGTCGGGGGTTGCGAACTGGTGGATGCCATCCGTTGTCTCGTGCTCTCCATCCGCTTCCCGGATTCCGAAAATATTCATCTCATTGGTACGCGGCTGTTTGATTTCACTGATGTGGAGTGGAAAGTTGGTATTGCGTTTTTCCTCTTTGCCCAGTCGTTTGGTGTGTTAGGTTCGAGCATCTGGCCTAAGAATGCGCTTGTCAAGACGCTTTTCGCGCTTGCCATCATCTCATTCCTCAATTCCTTATGGTGCGGGCTCCTTACCAAGATATTCTATGAGGAGGGTATGTACTATGCTGTCGGAACGATATTTGACAGAGAACTGGTCCACCCCGAGAATGTATTCCTCGGCTTCACCATCTTTGTGGCTGTGGTGAATTATGTGGTGGCGTATTTCCGCTACCGCGAGATAGAGATTGTGCAACGTTGGTAGTTCTGCCTATGGGATTCATAGATAAGTCAAAACCCATCTACCTGCAGATCGCCGACCGTATCTGCGACGAAGTCACCGCCGGGACGCTCCGCCCGGAAGGCCGTATCCCCTCGGTGAGGGAATATGCCGGCATAATGCAGGTGAATTTCAACACTGTGATGCGCTCATTCGAGTATCTGTCGTCGAAAGGCGTGATCTTCAACAAGCGTGGGGTGGGCTATTTCATCACTCCTGATGCCCTTGAGCATATCGCCCGGTTGCGTCAGAAGACATTCTTCGACGATGAGCTACGGTATTTTTTCGAACGCCTGCGCACCATAGGCGTCTCCACCGACCGTCTTCATCAACTATATTCCAATTATTATTCAAACACAAATCAAACAACCACAAAATGAAAAAGACCACATACATACTTTTAGGACTTGTGGGACTGATCTTTGTCATCGAGCTTGCCATAGGCATATACCTTTATGCAAAACGTATCCCCATGGATGAATACCGCGCCATGCATCCCGAATGGTACACGGACACGACAGTGAACTCCGACGATTTATATATTGAAGATGTCAATACGGAAGAGGCTACACCTGTTCAGCAGGGTATCACAGTGATCGATGCCTCCGACGGTGGTTACAGCGTAATTATTACCTCCGAATGTGCGGATAATGACGATGCCGCCACCTATTACACCGACACCCTCATCATCACCTCCCCGGAAAAGAACATCCGCGTGATCCGCTGAAAGAAAGAGCTTTTGCCCGATAAGGATTTTTTGTCCAGGCGTCTCGCTTCAGCGAGACGAATCCCCGTCGTTCAAGCAAGATCTCGAAAAAAAAGCCGGCCACGAACCTTTTTCCCGTGCGGTGTGTTATAAGTACAAAAGCAAAACAAAATCAATAAAAAACAATACAATCATGGCTAAAAGTATCAAAGGCACACGCACCGAGAAAAATCTCCTTGCATCCTACATCGCAGAATCAGCAGCTTATTCACGCTACACCTATTATGCTAAGAAAGCTAACAAAGAAGGATATTATCCTGTAGAGCAGATTTTCAATGACACGGCCGCCAATGAGCTGCATCATGGCAAAGTGTTCTTCGGATTCCTTGAAGGAGGAATGGTGGAGGTGCCCATCGCCACCGACTCGGGTGTGATCGGCGATACCGTCTCTAACCTCAAGACAGCCATAGCAGAAGAGGAGCGTGAGGGCGTGGATTCCTACACAGCTGCCGCCAAGGTGGCCGATGAGGAAGGTTTCCCCGAAATAGCTGAGCATTTCCGTGCCATCGCCACTGTCGAGGCTCATCACCGCGACCGTTTCGAGAAATTCATGAAGATGATTGAGGATGGCACCCTGTGGAAACGCGCAGAGCCTGTCACATGGCAGTGCCTTGTTTGCGGCTACCAGTATGTGGGCACCGAGCCCCCGACAAAGTGCCCCGGATGCGACCATCCCTACCAGCACTACATCGCCCTCGGCGATGCCGACTGAACCATCTCACGCAGGGCAGCGGAGGACTCGCAGAAAAAATTATTTTGACAAGAGCACAGGAGAAAACTAATCATTGAGTTTCTCCTGTGCTCGTGCTTTAATAACTCTGCGAGTCCTCTGCTCTGCGTGAGGCTACTATGAGGTGGCAAGGTCCACCAGATAGGCTATCGACTGGTATGGCACGCCTGAATTGGTGGTAAGCCCGATCTCGCAGGTGCGCGAGTTGGAGTAGCCGTTCTTCACGCCCGCCGCCTCTATCTGGCTGCGCAGGTGGCGTAGCCCCCAGGCATTGAGTTCGGGATAGAAGAACCCTTTGTCGCCGGCGAAACCGCAGCATCCCACCTGTTCGGGCACCAGCACGTTCGTGCTGCATCGCCGTGCCAAACCTATTATTTTGTCGGCGAGACCCATAAGCCGTGTCGAGCATGTCACGTGCACTGCCACAGGTGTATCCACCGGATGAAATTCCAGATGCGGAGCAAGGAAATCTGCTATGAACTCCGCCGGTTCGTAGAGCCTCATGCTCTTGATATGTTGGCGCATGCGGTGCAGGCACGGGCTCTGGTCGCACATCACGGGCCAGCGGCCTTCCTCCGATGCCTTCCACAGGGCCTTCTCCAGTTCGGCGGTCTTGGCGTCGGCGATATCGGGCATGCCCTTGCTTTCCCACGTCATGCCGCAGCACAGCCCTTTCATCCCTTCTGGGAAAATCACCTCGTATCCTGCACGGGTGCACAGCTCCACCATCGTATCCACAAGCGGCTTGACTGGGAGGGAGGGTGTCCCCGCCCCTCCATCACCGTGGGAGGAAGTAACCCCCATGGTCTGGTTGATGCAAGATGGGAAATAAACAACCTTCCTCTCAGATGGCACCGGAGCCATCTCCTTCATCCTGAATGCCTTCGGCAGCGATGGAGTCCACAGCGGCAATCCCGCCTTATGCAGGACTTTGCCGAGGTAGGTCACACCCTTGTCGCCTATCACCTTATGGGCCACGTTGGCGACATCGAGGGTAAGGCGCAGCCCGCTTTCCACGCCCGCAAGATGGTCGGCTGCCCACCGACCCACCTTGTAGCCTGCGGAGCCGGGCGGCAGGTTGGCCTCGCGGAGCTTGTGGGTGAGGTCGCCGGTATTGATGCCCATGGGGCAGGATGTGCTGCACAGACCGTCACCGGCACATGTCTCCTCGCCCGGATATTTGTATCCTTTCACAAGGGCGGCAAGCAGTGCGTCATCCTCGCCGGTGATGCGCAGGCGTGCTATCTCACGCTGAGCCACGATTCGCTGTCGGGCGGAGAATGTCAGGCCGCAGCTCACACAGTTGGGTTCACAGAATCCGCATTCTATACATTTGTCCACTGCAGGATCTACCGGAGTCAGGGGCTTGAACCCTTCGATGTAGCATTTTGGGTTGTCGTTGAATATCACCCCGGGGTTGAGCAGGTTGTCAGGGTCGAAGGCAAGTTTGAGCAGTTTCATCATCCTGAAGGCCTTCTCCCCCCATTCTTTCTCCACGAAGGGCGCCATGTTGCGTCCGGTGCCATGCTCGGCCTTGAGCGAGCCATCGTACTTGTCCACCACCAGCTCTACGATTTTCTTGATCAGGTTGTCGTATTTCTCCACCTCCTCAGTAGAGTCGAATGCCTGGGCTATCACGAAATGATAGTTGCCGTCGAATGCGTGGCCGTAGATGCAGGCGTCGTCGTAGCCGCACTCTTCGATAAGGGCGGCAAGATCGACAGTGGCCTGCGGAAGGTCGTCGATATGGAACGCGATGTCCTCGATGAGCGAGGTGGTGCCCGGCGGACGTGTGCCGCCCACTGCCGGGAATATCCCCGAGCGGATCTTCCACATCGCGGCTGTTTCAGCCGGGTCGGCGGTGAATCTCACAGGCTTGTAGAGAGGATATTTCCGGAGTATCGTCACGATGGCGGCGATGTTCTTATCCAGTGTGTCCTTGTCGTTGGCGCGTGTCTCGATTAGCAGGGCGGTGAGGCCGGGGCCTGTGGTGTCGTGGACAGATTCGAGCGACTTGCGGTCGAGCAGTTCGCAGCTGTATACCTCCGGGGCATTCTTCTTCAGGTCCACCACCGCCTCGCAAGCCGTGCGCATGTCGGTGAAATAAGCCATGGCCGAGGCGGTCTCGGTGAGCAGCGGTGTGGTGGCCACGGTTACCTCGCTCATGAATCCAAGTGTGCCCTCCGATCCCACCATCACGTGGGCGAGAATCTCCATCGGGTCATCGTAAGCCACGAAAGGACGCAGATTCAGACCCGTCACGTTCTTGATCTCGTATTTGCGGAGGATGCGTTCGGTCAGGGCCTTGTCGGCGCGTATCTCATCGCGGATATGTGCGATGCAGCGCAGCAGCTTTCGTTCGCGCGGGCTCTCGGTGCGGTGGGCGGTGTCGATCACGGTGCCGTCGGCGAGTATAATGCGCATTGAGCGGAGTATCTTGTCGGAATTGGCGTGGGTGCCGCAGTTCATGCCGGAGGCGTTGTTCATCACGATTCCACCCACCATCGACGAATTCTTCGATGCCGGGTCGGGAGAGAACAGACGTCCCGTCGGCCGCAGTATCTGGTTGACCCTCTCGCCTCTGATGCCCGGCTGCAGGGTAATGGTAGATGCGTCAGGGGCTACGGTGTAGTGCTCCCATCCGGTGGTGGCCACTACCAGCACCGAGTCGGTGACAGCCTGTCCCGACAGGCTCGTTCCTGCGGCGCGGAAAGTCACGGGCACACAGTGGATTGATGCGACTTTGAGGATGCCGCGTACCTCCTCCTCATCGTAGGCGCGTACCACCACCTTCGGCACTCTCCGGTAGAATCCAGCGTCGGTGCCCCACACCAGGCGGCGCAGCTCGTCGGTGTATATCCTCTCCGCCGGGATAAAAGCTGATATGTCATTGATGAAATTTTGCATGGTCGTTAATTTTTTTTGATGCGGTGGGAGTTATCGAGATGTATCGGGATGAATCGGGATAAATCTCGTTTTATCGCGACATATTCCGATTCATCCGATCCATCCAAACCTCATTTGAAATTCCGGCTTACGAAGGGCAGGCAGGTGTAGAGCGCGCTGTTCCAGAACACCCAGTCGTGGATGCCGTCGCGCACACGCAGCTCGCAGGGTATGCCCTTCGAGCGCATCGCCCGGTGGAAGGCCGTGTTGCCGTCGAGCAGCGAGTCGTCGTCGCCGCAGTCCACCATCCACGCCACTGTGCTTAAGGCACGTGCGGTGGCTTCGTCGGCATTCTCCACGAACCGCACATGGTCGTTCTCCTCCACCGACTTGTTCAGTATCTCATATTTATCGTTTGCCTTCTTCGGGCGTATCACCCTGCTCGGCTGCATCAATGCACTCATGGGGTAGGCTGCCACGAACATCTCCGGATGATGCTGGGCATAGCCCGTGGTGCCTCCTCCGCCCATCGACAGTCCGGCTATGGCGCGGTGCTGCTTGTTGCCCACTCCACGGTAGGTCTTCTCGATATATGGCACGAATTCCTGGAAGAAGAAATCCTCGTAAGCCCAGCCCGGCATATTGAAATATCCGCATTGCATGTCTTTACCCGAGCCCTCGTCGGCATCGGGAGTGACTATGATCATCTCGTCGGCCTCTCCCGACCGGATCAGCTGGTCGGCTATGCCCTTGAGCTTCGACTGCTTCGCCCAGTCCTCGTTGCAGCCCCACAGGCCGTGGAGCAGGTAGAGCACGGGATATTGTCTGGATGGCTCCTTGTCGAAACTCGGCGGCAGATATACGGTGTAGGCACGTTTTGCACCGAGTATGTCGCTGTACACTGTGTCGGTGAGAATCCGGCTCTGCGCCACGCCGCACAGCGCCACTGCCACCATCACCAGAAGAGAAAAGAATTTTTTCATCGTCGTAGAATTTATTACATCCACAAAAGTAGTAAAAAATCCTGATATATCCCGAAACAAAAAAATCCCGGACGGAAACTCCGCCCGGGATTATAGTTAATAGTGAAAAGTGAATGATGTCACTGCCAACCGAATGGCAATTGTTCACTGTTCATTTTTCATTGTTCACTGTTCATTAGCCTTCTCGATGGCTTTCACCTCGGGATCCACGCCCCACTGCTGCTGGGCCAGACGCTTGTAGTTGTTGTAGCGCCACTGTGCGTTGGCCTTTGCGCCGGCGAAGAGCTCGGCGGCTTCTGCCGGATACTGCTTCATCACAGATGCGTAGCGCACCTCGCCCTTGAGGAAATCCTCGAACTTGTCCCAGTCGGGCTGCTTCG
>CAYZPI010000109.1:0-10412 GCA_964480085.1 uncultured Bacteroides sp.
TATCTCTTAGGAAGAGATATTGTGGTTTGCCTTATTTCACTTATCAAGTATTCGTGCATTTTTAGAAACAGGCCGGAACATCCCCTTTAAGTCGGAATTTCTTTCATGGATGGATTTTTGCGGAGTCGTGGCGCACATATTGGCGGATTACGGCCATGGCGAGGGTCTGGAGGGGAGTCAGGTCGGTGGGGGTCCCTGTGCCGAGGATGAATTCGCCGGTGAGCGCATTGGCCACGGCAATACGGTCGGCGTCGGGAAGGGCGTTGATGGTGTTGATCACGCGGGGGGACAGGATTATGTGCATGTCCATTTTTTTCATTTTTTGAGGGTGAGTGATTTTGTTTTTGCAAAGATAAGGACAGTGGTGTGCCAAATACGGGGACAGGGATGTTAAATTAATGAAAAACGAAAAACGAAAAATAAAAAATTAAGGGTGAAGGGTGAAGAGGCTACCGTGCGGTATTTGATAAATGGTTTTTGAGATTGTAGGTGGCTTTGAATTATTTTTGTAATTTTGCAGCGGCTTTGGGTTTTCCTGGATTTGTAGCCGGGTGCCGGGGCTGGAAATTATAATTTTTAAGAAGATGAAGGTTCTGAAATTCGGCGGGACATCCGTAGGTTCCGTAAAGAGTATTTTGTGCTTGAAACAAATTGCGGAGAAGGAGGCTAAGAAGCAGCCTGTAGTGGTGGTGGTGAGTGCGCTGGGCGGCATCACGGACAAATTGCTGGAGACGGCGCGGATGGCAGTCGAGGGCGACAGGAGCTACCGCGAGGAGATCGACGAGATGGTGGAAAGACATCATCAGATGATCGACATCATAATAAAGAATCCACAGAAACGCATCGACCTGATAAGGACGGTGGACGGACTGATGGAACAGTTGAAAAGCCTCTACTATGGCGTGTTCCTCATACACGACCTGAGCGAGAAGACACGCGACGCGATAGTGAGCTACGGCGAGCGGCTGAGCTCGTGCATCGTGGCATCTCTGATAAAGGGGGCGGAATGGATGGATGCCCAGGAAATGATAAAGACCGAGCACAAGAACGGCAAGCATGTGCCGGACAGCGAATTGACGGAAGCCCTGATAAAGGAGGCCTTCGCAAGGGAACGGAAGATAGCCGTGGTGGCGGGATTCATCAGCCGCGACAAGACCACGGGCGAGACCACCAACCTGGGACGAGGAGGAAGCGACTACACGGCGGCCCTGATAGCGGCGGCTCTGGATGCAGAGGTGCTGGAGATATGGACAGACGTAGACGGCTTCATGACCGCCGACCCGAAGGTGATACCCAACGCCTACCGCATCCCCCAGCTCAGCTACGCCGAGGCTTCAGAGCTGTGTACCTTCGGGGCGAAGGTGATTTATCCTCCTACGATATACCCGGTGTGCGTGAAGGGTATTCCTATATTAATAAAGAACACTTTCAACCCCGAATGTGAGGGGACGATAATAAAAGCTGAGATAGCCAACGACAACAAACCGATAAAAGGCATATCGAGCATCAGCGACACGACGCTGATAACCGTGACCGGACTGTCGATGGTGGGAGTGATAGGCGTGAACCGGAGGATATTCACCGTGTTGGCGGACAACGGCATATCGGTGTTCTTGGTGAGCCAGGCATCGTCGGAGAACTCGACATCAATAGGCGTGAAGGATACCGACGCGGCAGAGGCAGTGAGGGTGCTGAACGAAGAATTTGCCAAGGAGATAGCCACAGGCGCGATGAACCCGATGCGCGCGCAGACGGGAGTGGCGACAGTGGCGATCGTAGGCGAGAACATGAAGCACAGGCCGGGCATCGCCGGGAAGCTATTCGGCACACTGGGGAGAAGCGGCATAAGCGTGATAGCCTGCGCGCAGGGTTCGGCGGAGACCAACATATCGGTGGTGGTGGACAGGCGGCATCTGCGTAAATCGCTCAACGTGCTCCACGACTCGTTCTTCCTGTCGGAATACACGGTGCTCAACATATTCGTGTGCGGTGTGGGCGTGGTAGGCGGAAAGCTGCTGGAGCGCATACGCTCGCAATCAGAGGAGCTGAAGCGCACCAGGCGCCTGAAACTGAATGTGGTGGGAATAGCCAACAGCCACCAGGCGATATTCGACCGCGAAGGCATCGACCTTGAGCATTACAGGGAGCTGCTCGCCAAGGCACCGGAGACCGACACACGGCGGCTGCTCGACGAGATAACGGCAATGAACATTTTCAACAGCGTGATGGTGGACTGCACCGCGAGCGCGGATGTGGCGAAAATCTACCAGGAACTGCTGGAGCATAATGTGTCGATAGTGGCAGCCAACAAGATAGCCGCCTCTTCGGACTACGCAAACTATCTCAGGCTGAAGGAGACGGCCCTTACGAAGGGGGTGAAGTTCCGCTACGAGACCAATGTGGGTGCGGGATTGCCTATAATCGGCACGATAAACGACCTGAGAAATTCGGGCGACAAGATACTGAAGATAGAGGCGGTGCTGAGCGGAACGCTTAATTTCATCTTCAACGAGCTTTCGGAGGATGTGCCGTTCTCTGAGACAGTGAGGAGAGCCAAGGAACAGGGTTTCAGCGAGCCTGACCCAAGAATCGACCTGAGCGGAACGGATGTGGTGCGCAAGCTGGTGATACTCACCCGCGAATCGGGCTATAAGATCGAGGCCGAGGATGTGGAGAGGGAGATGATATTGCCTCAGGAATATTTCGATGGCAGTCTCGACGATTTCTGGGCTAAGCTTCCGGAGCTTGACGCTGAATTCGAACGCAGGAGAAAGGAGCTCGCCGAGGAAGGTAAGAAATGGAGATTCGTGGCGACGATGGAGAACGGCAAGGGCAGAGTGGCGCTTCAGGCGGTGGACAGCAGCCATCCGTTCTACAATCTGGAGGGGTCGAACAATATCGTGCTGATCTCGACAGAATGTTATAAGGAGTATCCGATGCAGATTAAGGGCTATGGAGCCGGAGCGAGCGTTACGGCTATCGGGGTTTTCGCCAATATCATGGGGATAGCTAATATTTAGCACTTTGCGCTAAATATTAGCTATCCCCAATGAAAAATTAATAATGAAAAATGAAAAATTGGGTGCTTCGTGCTTGATTTTCGATATGCCTAATGATAAATTCCATCCGGGTGATGGAGGGACGAGGGCGCCCCTCCTCCCAGTCATTCATAGCCATTGATGATGGCAGCGATGGCGCGGGCATCGGAGGCAGTGGTGCAGCGGCTGATGGGTAGGCTTACCACTGTGTCGGCTATGGCGCACGTGACGGGGAGATGGAGCGTGGCATAGCGGGCATAGCAGGGCTGGAGATGTGGAGGGACGGCATAATGGACATCGGTCTCCACGCCGTGGTCGAGCAAGTAGCGGCGGAATGCATCACGGTCGGCTACGCGCACCACATATTGATGCCATACGGAGGTGTCGGGCTCGTCGCGGAGCGGGAGTGTCACCTTTGGATTGACAATCTCAGCAGAATAGATGGCGGCGAGGAGACGGCGATGGTCGGTCTCATCGTCGATATGGCGGAGCTTGACACGAATCATGGCGGCCTGGATGGGGTCGAGGCGGCAGTTAAGGCCGGCGTAGATATTGTGGTAACGGCGGTCGCTGCCGTAATTGGCAAGGGCGCGGACCACATTGGCGAGCTCCTCGTCGAAGGTGGTGACAGCCCCGGCATCACCGAGCGCACCGACATTTTTCGTTGGATAAAAACTGAAGGCGGCGGCATGCCCCAATCCTCCGGTGGAACGGCTTCCGAAAAGACCGTCGGCATGAGCCTCCGCCCCTATAGCCTGGGCATTGTCCTCCACCACGATGAGGTCGTGGCGACGCGCCACAGAGGCAAGGGTGTCATCCCAGCATGCGCGGCCATAAAGATGGACGGGGAGCACCGCACGTGTCCGCGGAGTGATGGCAGCCTCAACAAGACGGCTGTCGAGATTGAGGGTGGCGGGGGAAGGCTCGACAAAGACGGGCTTGAGTCCGCAGTCAGTGACGGCCAGGACTGAGGCGATATAGGTGTTGGCCGGCACGATCACCTCATCGCCGGGACGAAGGCGGCCGAGCTCGATATATGCCCTGAATATGAGCCTGAGGGCATCAAGACCGTTGCTAACTCCCACGGCAAAAGGAGCTCCCGTGATGGCAGAGAGGTCGCGTTCAAGGGCGGCGACTTCCCCACCCCCTATGTATCTGCCGCTGTCGATGACAGAGAGGGCAGCGTCGCGCAGTTCGGAGATATACGGGGCGTTGCACACGGCAAGGTCGAGGAAGGGATAATGCCTGACGGGAGCCGACTTGTCGGCGGTGAGGCGCATGAAATCGGTGAACGAACGGACATAGTCGGCTTCATCGTATTTCTCGGAAGTGAGCACCAGGCATACTGATCCTGATGAGAACTTGCCGAGCGTGCGCCATACGCCTGACGGGATATAGAGCGCCTTGTAGGGACGGTCGAGATGGAACGTCCGGCGCCCGTGGCCGTCATGTAGGGTGACATCGAAGCTGCCGCTGACAGCCACGATGAGTTCCCGGGCCTTATGATGGGAGTGGCCTCCCCGCTCGGAATCGGCAGGGACATCGTAGAGATAGAACACCCGCCTGAGATGGAAAGGGAATTTTCGGGTGTTCTCTACCACAGTGAGGTCGCCGTTTGGGTCGAAAAAGTGTGGAAGGTCGATGATTCCGCAATCACCGAGGGTAGACGTGGCGTGGGCGTCCGTATCTGAAATCCCGGTGCTTATGCAAAGATCTTCTAAGGGAGCTGAGGAGGCGGGATTTGATAAAATCTCCTGTGGGGTGACGGCGGTGCCATTCTTAATATCAGAGAATTCCTCATAGCTGCGTAAATAATCGTCCTCGCTGAATGTGGATGATGCGAGGACGAGGGCCACGGAATTGGTGGAGAAATTCTCGATCTCTCGCCATACCATCGGCCCGACCACGAGTCCACAGTAACCTCGGCAGAGATGTACGGTGCATCGATTGCCGTCGCCGGCATCAAGGACAACATCGAAACTGCCGCTGAGCGCCACGATAAGTTCCGAGGTGGCACGCAGGGCACGGCCGTGGCGGAACCTTCCGCCCGGCACACCGTAGATCCAGTAGGCACGGGCTATCTCGAAAGGAAGCTTGCCGCCTCCCTGAATGAACGACAGGTTGCCGCGTGGATCGGCTACTTTGGGCAACTGGATTGTATAGAATGGCACGTGATCCATAATGATTGATTTTGGAGCATAAAGTTACGAATTATTTTTGTAATTTTGCAAATATGATTGACAACACCACATTTTCCACGCATAAAGCCTTGTACCACACGTTCGGGTGCAAGCTCAATTTCGCCGAGACCTCCACAGTGGCACGGCTAATGGAAGAACATGGCATCACTCGCGCCGGCAAAGGCGATGTGCCCGACGTGATAGTTGTGAACACATGCTCGGTGACCGAACTTGCCGACAAGAAATGCCGGCAGACCATCCGATCGCTCCACAAGCGCTATCCGCAGGCTGCTATCGTGGTGACGGGCTGCTATGCACAGCTCAAGAGCGAGGAAGTGGCACGGATAGAGGGCGTGGAGATTGTGGCGGGCAGCAACCAGAAGCTGCAGCTGGCCGAATGCATAGAGAGGTGGAAGGCATCGCGCACGAAGATAATGGAAGTGGAGCCTACCAAGGATTTCACCGAATTCCAGCCTTCGTGCTCACGTGGCGACCGTACACGCTTTTTCCTGAAGGTGCAGGACGGATGCGACTACTGGTGCACGTACTGCACCATACCCAAGGCCCGCGGACGCAGCCGCAGCGGCACCATCGACCGGCTCGTGGAACAAGCCGCCCGGGCTGCCGCCGAAGGTGGCAAGGAGATTGTGATAACGGGCGTGAACATCGGCGATTTTGGCAAAGGACGCACCGACACGTTCCTGGACCTGATAAAAGCCCTCGACCAGGTGGAAGGCATCGAACGTTACCGCATATCGTCGATAGAACCCAATCTGCTCACCGATGAAATAATAGAATGGTGCGCGGGATCGAGGGCTTTCATGCCCCATTTCCACATTCCGCTTCAGTGCGGCAGCGACGAGGTGCTAAGGCTGATGCACAGGCACTATGACACTGCGCTCTTCCGCCACAAGATAGAGCGGATAAGGGAGGTGATCCCGGACGCGTTCATAGGCGTTGACCTGATAGTGGGGGCTCGGGGCGAGACTCCGGAGCTGTTCGAGCAGTCGCGACGTTTCGTGGAGGGACTGCCCATTTCAAGGCTGCACGTGTTTCCCTACAGCGAACGTCCCGGCACCAAAGCCCTCGACATCGACTATACGGTGGATCAGGGCGAGAAGCGCGCACGCGACCATATAATGCTGAAGATAAGCGATCAAAAGCTCACTGAGTTCTCGCGCCTGTACACCGGCACCGTGCGGCCCGTGCTGCTGGAGCATACCAGACAGGAGGGGATCCTGGCTGGATTCACCGACAATTATCTGAGGGTGAATGTAGAGGCTCCGGCTCATGCCGACAATACGATTGTGGATGTGCGGCTTGAGCGTCTCGACGAGGAGACTCTGGAGTTTTGGGGAAGTTATAAGTTATAGTGAATAGTGAATAGTGAATAGGTAACAGTGAATAGTGAGATGGGACGGGTGGCTGTAGTGATTTTGAACTGGAACGGGGCCAAACTGCTCAGGGAGTTCCTGCCTAAGGTGATTGAGAACACCAATCCGGAGATCGGGCGGATAATTGTGGCTGACAACGGCAGCACGGATGATTCGGTGGAGGTGGTGCAGAAGGAGTTTCCGCAGGTGGAATTGATGAGGTTCGATGAGAACTACGGTTTTGCCGGCGGGTACAATCATGCGGTTGCTAAGATTTCCGACAAATACACGGTGCTTCTCAATTCCGATGTGGCTCCCGCCCGTGGATGGCTCGACGCGCTCTACGGCTATATGGAGGAGCATCCACGCACCGGGGCATGCCAGCCTAAGATACTGAGTTACAAAGAGCCTGAGAAATTTGAATACGCCGGGGCATGCGGGGGCTTCATCGACAGGAACGGCTACACCTACTGCCGGGGACGCATCTTCGACACTTGCGAGATTGACCATGGGCAGTATGACGATGCCATGAGCGTGTTCTGGGCCACGGGTGCTGCACTGATGGTGCGCACGGAGCTTTACCGCACGGTGGGAGGCCTCGACGAGAATTTCTTCGCCCACATGGAGGAGATCGACCTGTGCTGGCGGATGCTGTCGGAGGGCTACGACATAGCGGTGGTGCCCTGGAGCGTGGTCTACCATTTGGGCGGCGGATCGCTGCCGGCTTCGAATCCGAGGAAGACGTATCTGAATTTCCGCAACAATCTGCTGATGTTGCACAAGAATCTGCCCGACAAGACACGTGGCAGGAAATTGCTGGTGAGGAGATTGCTTGACACGGTGGCCTGGGCGAAATATGTGGTGTCACTTGATTTCAAGAACGCCAACGCTATATTGCGGGCTCACAATGATTTCAGGAAGATGCGCGGACAATACACCGCCCATCCTACAGTGGACCTGCTGGACGTGCGCAGCGACACTCACCGCAACATCCTCGTCGACTATTTCCTGCGGCGGAAGAAGAAATGGGGGGACATTTGAGAATGCCCCCCTGCCCTGCATATTGAATAAATGCGGAGATTATTTTTCGAACAATGATGTGGACAGATAGCGTTCGCCCGTGTCGGGGAGCAGAGCCACAATCATCTTGCCTTTGTTCTCCGGACGACGGGCAATGGCTGTCGCTGCCGCGACGGCGGCGCCCGATGATACGCCCACCAGAAGACCTTCGGTGGCAGCAAGCTTGCGGGATGTGGCCATGGCGTCGTCACCCGTCACCGTAACTATTTCATCGACGGTATCCCGGTGGAAGTTCGCGGGTTCGAATCCTGCGCCGATACCCTGTATCTTGTGCGGACCTTTTCGTCCTTCGGTAAGTACGGGTGATTCAGCCGGTTCTACAGCTACAATCTTCACATGCGGGTTCTTTCCCTTCAGGAACTCGCCTACTCCGCTCACCGTACCGCCTGTACCCACGCCTGCCACAAAGATATCCACCTTGCCATCAGTATCACGCCATATCTCCGGGCCGGTGGTGAGGACGTGTGCCTTGGGATTGGCAGGATTATCAAACTGCTGCAGGATTACGGCCCCGGGGGTCACGTCGCGCAGCCTCTCTGCCTTGAAGATGGCGCCCGGCATACCTTCCGAACCCGGCGTGAGGACGATTTCCGCTCCAAATGCAGCCAGGAGCTGGCGTCGCTCTATGCTCATGGTGTCAGGCATGGTCAGTATCACCTTGTATCCACGGGCCGTGCCTACGAGGGCGAGACCGATGCCCGTGTTGCCGCTGGTGGGTTCGATGATTGTGGCACCCGGCTTGAGGAGCCCGCTTTTCTCGGCTTCAACAATCATATTGAAGGCCACACGGTCCTTGACACTGCCGCCCGGATTGAAAGCCTCGATTTTTACCACGATATGGGCATCGACGCCTTCGGCGCGGTCGTAGGATGTGAGTTCGAGAAGAGGTGTGTTGCCGATGAGTTCGGTGAGGTTTCTGGCTATGTGTTCCATACGCATTATTTTTACAATAAAATTCTGTCTATGGATTCAACAAATCTGTATTGTAAAAGTTCATTATGTCGCGCGCGAACTCCAGGGCCTGGGCTCCTTCGGAGTGAGGATCCAGATGGGCTGACTCCTCATAATCGGAGATAGCGGCGGCATAGCGCTCCGTGCGCCAGTAAGCCTTGCCCCTGAGGTACCACCACCGGGGATTGGCGGAGTCCTCCTCGATATTTCTGTCGAGGGCGGAAATGGCCTCTTCGAAATGCCCATCGGTAATAAGGTCGATAATTATTTGCTCAGATTGCATCTTTTCATTAACTTTGGATGTCCAAAATTAGCAATATTATCAAACACTGCCAACATGACAAAGAGAATTTTCGCATTTTTAACCGTGGTTTTCATAATCATGCAGCTGTCGGCAGCCGATCCGATGGCCACATCATACAGCTTCGTTGAATGTCAGGCTTCGCTGCAACCCTACCCCCTGAATGTCAAGCCTACCGAATATCCCGACTCACTCACTCCGGTGATGATCAATCATGTGGGCCGTCATGGAGCGAGATATGCGGCATCGTCGACCAACACGGAATTGCTCAAACGCGCTCTTGACAAGGCGGCCGCCGGAGGCTCCATCACTCCTCTTGGCAAGAAACTTCTCGCCATCACCGACGATGTAATGGCACTGAGCAAAGGAAAATGGGGCGCACTCGATTCATTGGGCGAATACGAGCAGAGGATGCTGGCATCGAGGATGTACAACACGTTCCGTCCGGTGTTCGAGAATGCGGTGGTCAGTGCAATATCGTCGTACTCTCCGCGTGTTATGATGAGCATGTATGCGTTCACACATCAGCTCGACAGGCTGAGCAACAAGATAGAGTTCACCACATCGACCGGACGAAAGAATTCCTACCTGATGCGCCCGTTCGACACGAGCGAGGAGTTTAAGGAGTTTTATAAATCGGCCGAGGTCACGGACACCTACAACGCCTATTTCAAGCAGACGTGTCCGGTGACAGCCATAGAACGTGTGCTCGGCAAAGATTACGAATACAGCGACGCTGACCAGAAGCGCAACCTTGCCATCACGGAATACTATGTGCTCGCAGGACTGAGCGCGATGTCGTATGAGTGCGATCTGTCGCAGTTCTTTACTCTCGAAGAGATCAACAGCCTATGGTCATGCTTCAATCTCAGGCAATACCTGCAACGCACCGCCACTACCCTGTCCTCCGTGCCGGCCGATATCGCCACTGACCTTCTGAAGAACATTATCGACGCAACAGATGATTTCATCGACGGGAGGACGCGTGTGAATGTCTTCCTGCGCTTCGGGCATGCGGAGACACTGCTGCCGCTTGTGTCGCTGATGCGCCTGCCTGGGTGTTACTACATGACCAACTATTTCGATACCGTTGCTCGCAACTGGCAGGATTTCAACATTGTGCCGATGGCGGCCAACGTGCATCTCATACTGCTGAAGAATGAGAAAAACGGCCGTTACTATCTCCGGCTCGACCTTAACGAGAAGCCACTGGCATTCATACCCAATTCTGATGCCATCTACGTGCCCTGGGACACAGCCCGCGACTACCTCACCCGCTGCCTTCCCATCCACATGCGATAGCCACAGCCTCTGATATTCAGCCGAAAGCATGAAAATTACGCACTATAATTGAGAACAATGAAAATTTTTGCGCAAAAAAGTTGCACAATCAAAAAATAGTGCGTAACTTTGCATCCGAAATAAGCGCAAGCTTCAGGTCCCATAGCTCAGTTGGTTAGAGCACCTGACTCATAATCAGGGAGTCCTT
>CAYZPI010000110.1:0-10302 GCA_964480085.1 uncultured Bacteroides sp.
AATCTTGTATTTACAACAAATCCCCGACTGCTGTCGGGGATTCCAGAGGTACCTATTGGAACAGAATGGCGGGCTTTGGGGCCGGGATAATGCTGTGCATGGTGATTTCTTTTCTGGCATATATAACCTATCTTGTGGGAATATGCCTTTTCAAGGGAGGGCAGACGTCACCCGACGCAGAGCGACGTGCACGGAATATCATGCTGACAGAGTTGATCATGCCCGCACTATTGGTTCTTCTCTTTGCATTACTGGATAATTATGGGTCAGCACTGCTTCAGGATACGTCATCACTTGTGATGCTTGTGCTCCTGGTATGGGGTGGTTCTTTGGCGGCGATTGTCTTCCTGATCTATCAGTACCGGGGTCTATCGAGAGAGACTGAATGGTCGGAAAAAGCCACAAAGGGAGCTGAAGAGATAAAAATAAGTTATAATCTGCTTATATGGATGCAAGTGGTGTTGATACTGGGAGGATTAATCATCATTTTCACAACGACGTCACATTTCGCAAATCTCGAGTCAAAGAGATACGACAGTTACGGCTATGGTTCCTTAAACAATGTGATGGTTCAGACACAGAACCTTATTGAAAGCATCAAGGTGATAATGATGTTCACATTTATCATTTTCACCATCTTCAACCTTTTCTATGTCATCGCAAGGATAAAGGGATGGTACATGATAATGAACGGAGGCCTTAAGGAAGTGTTCGTGAATTTATCATTGACCAACTCAGGATCGGCGCATTTCTGCCATAAATGCGGCACGAAGCTCCCACAGGCTTCATACTTCTGCCCGGCTTGCGGTACACCGGTGGCTGAATCTTCTGTATCAGCTGAAGGATACAGGCAGGAGACAGAGGTCCCGGCAGAAGAAATACCGGACGAACCGGAGACGGAAACAACAGTGGAATACGATGAAGATTACGATGAAGAAAACACACGCCGAAAAAAACAGCTCCTATGGGGAAGTATAGCAGCCGGAGCGGTAGTGATCGCATTGGCGGCATGGCTGCTTTCCGGCACAGACAATATAGAGCCTAACGCAAATGTTCTGGCCAACCGCAGCACTGTCTTCAATTACATAGAAGACGGTGTCGGTATTGAGCCTTCTGAAGAACTGAGCTATGGCACGGCGGTCGAGTATAAGGAACCTGACTCAGCCACCGGTGGCTCATGGGTAGAGGTTTCATACAAAAGCGACGGAAAGATTAAGAAAGGCTATATGGCCAAGGCCGACCTGATTGATTCCTCTGATTTCCAACCTCTGGATAAAGCCGGATTGTCAGATTCAGACATAAGACTTGGCTTCACGTTCAATCCACAGCGCCGGGCCTTACTTGATGCCTTGAAAAGAAGCACGGACAAGCTCAGCATCGAGACCGTGGACTACTACGGCACCCCACGGGCAAACGCTACCGCTCTTCAAGTGAGCGGAGCAAGTCCCTCTGAGACATGCTTCGGCTTCATAATGCACGATGTCCGGGGAAACAGGACATTCTTCCTCTACAGCACACCGGATCTCTATAGTTCAGGTTCACCCGTATATCTCTACAGCGAGCCGGTGGAAAAAGGCAATAAGGCGGCTACCTACGTAGAATTCAGAAAAAAAAGGAATACGTACGAGGTAAGCTACTCGAAGGAATACACAGACCAAGTTCCAGCAGAACCGGTTGCCTCCCCGAGTTACAGTGACAGCTATAGTTACGAAGGCAAAATAGATGACAAATATGAAATCGTGATGACCCTAACAGACGCTGGAGAAGGAAAATTTTACGGAAGCTACTATTATAAATCAATGAAAGCTCCCGTTAGCGTCAAAGGTGAGTTCAACAGCGAGGGGCAACTCGTTATCGAAGGAGATTCAGATAGCTCTGTCAAAGATGTTTTCATCGGATTATTTAGCGATCATGAGTATTCCGGAACATGGATCAAAGCAGACGGAACAACCGAACTGCCATTCAGTCTAAAACGATCATTCTAATCTCCACGATAAAGCAATACTGAAAAGACATGAGACCGAACAGAACAACCCTGGATCTAACCCGTATCATGGCTTTCGCAGCCATCATGATATGCGCCGGATGCTCACCGAAAGAATCATCTGATACGGCAGGTGAGAAGTTGAAATTTACAGCAGCCCAGTCATACGGGCTTCAAGGACCGGTAAAGATCGTGAAGAACGAAACCAACAAGCAGACCATCGTTTTCAATAAGATCGGCAACATCGAAAGTCTCATATCCGACAACGAATATTACGACTGCAATTACACATATATCTACGAGTCGCCTTCGCGCTTCACGATCAATGGCATTCAGTATCGCATGGAGTGTACAGGTGATACATTGAAAGTCATCAGTGAACCGAACGAGGAAATCTTCGAATTTGAGGATGAATATGTATTCGATGACATGGGAAGGGTGATGACGCATTATTTTAACGAGGGCATGATGGTTGCAAATATCACGTACGAATATTTGGGCGACAGCAGGCTTCCGGATAAAGAGACCTATTCCAGCTTCGATGAATACGGAGACTGGTCGACTACCATCGATTACCAATACACCGACATAGACAATCACGGCAATTGGACAAAGAGAATCGGCTACTCAAAGTCGATAACCAACGACTACGAAGAGGTAATGGATTACAGTGGCGAATATCTCACCAAGACCACTACCACCGAATCAACGGAGAGAGTAGAAGAAACCCGCACGATAACTTACTACTGACAATAATAATTAAACAAAGATATCATCTGCCTGATCCGAAGTCCAATTGAAAATGAGCGTGCTATCGAGAGTGAGCTCCTCCAGAAAATCTGACGGATTGGCGACATAAATATCACTGAAGAATACAGACCAACATCAAATTTCAAAAAAATGAGTACCATTCTGACAATTATTCTCGTAGGACTTGCATTAGTGGCAATATTCTATATCTTCGTATCCGTTATGGTGATTATCCGCATATTATTTGAATTGTGCTGCATACCTCTTGTTCTCGGGGCTTTATCATGGTGGATATGGGATAATATGTGGATCGGAGCAATTATTGGCGCAATCATTATCATTGCGATATGTATAAACGAAGGTGGCATTGGATGGATTCTTGATTCCAGTGATAGTTCGTCCACAAGCGGAACAAAATCGACCTACCCGTCAGCCCCAGCTTCCCCGTCATCCTCTTATCCTACTCAGTCTGCCAACCAAAGAGACAACTCTTCCAAGATACAAAGCTATCTGAATCAATATGAAAATTACAAATACAAGTACCAACAATATATGGATATGGCTGAAAAGGCAAGATCGGAAGCGCAGACCTCATTGTCATACGCCGACCATTGGAGAAACCAGGCGCAGATGACAGGAGACCAATCGTATCTTGACAAAGAAAGAGAAGACCGGAATAATGCAAACTCTGAATTAAGACAAGCACAGGAGTATATCCGGCAAGCCGAACGCTATCGGAGTCTTGCCGAGGAAGCGTATAATCAAGCACAACATACCGCCAACTTTGGATGACGTTCATGGTCTTCCGAAAAGTGATACACCCCAGAAAAGCTCACTAAAGAGCGGGGCCAGAAGAAATCTCTCTTCTGCGCATCATCAAGGATTTTCTCACTTTTTGAAGGCAGTCTTATAATAAGTAATAGGTGTTTTCAAACGTCCCCGCGGACTCGCAATCGCAGGTGTGGTAATCTCCTTTTTCGGAATCATAGTTCTACTGGCATTCTTCGGATCGACTTTACTCTCAGCAAGATAAGCTGAACCGTACTAAGACAAGAGAGGTTGTTGCATAATTCTTTTTGCAACAACCTCTACGCCATGTCCGAGCACAACTACGCCACACGCGATAAAACCAACCGGTTCGTCAGCGAGCAATTCGAGGAAGAGGATACAGCCCCGCGATTCCATCGCGGAATTCCACATTTGGAACCAACAAGGGTCAATCGGGAAAATCCTGATTGACCCTTGTTTTGCTACCTTGCTCTTGCAAGTTAATAGTATAGATTTTTCAGCCATAGATCGGCAATGAGGTGGGATTATAGGAAATTTTTGCAGGATTGCGGGGGATTGCTTATCTTTGTAGATTGGAATTAAATACATTGATCTATGAAGAAAGCTTTCTTGTCAATATGCCTGGCTGCAGCGGCCTCTACGGCACTGGCGTGCACAAGCCTTATCGCGACGCCCGGAGCTACCGCCGACGGAAGCTCGATGGTGACCTACGCTGCCGACAGCCACAATCTATATGGCGAGCTCTACCACCAGCCGGCCGCCGACCATCCCGCCGGTGCGATGCGCAAGGTGATCGACTGGGATACAAACAAGTATCTGGGTGAGATTCCCGAGGTGGCGCACACCTACTCCACCATCGGCAACATGAATGAGCATGGCCTCACTATCAGCGAGAGCACATGGGGCGGCCGTCACGAGCTTGAAGGCTCGGGAATGATCGACTATGGTTCGCTGATCTACATCACCCTGCAGCGAGCCAAAACCGCCCGCGAAGCCATTGACATCATGACCAATCTGGTGAAGGACTACGGATATGCTTCGGAAGGCGAGTCGTTCTCCATAGCCGACCCCAACGAGGGGTGGATCATGGAGATGATCGGCAAGGGGAAAGCCGACAAGGGCGCCGTGTGGGTGGCTATGCGCGTGCCCGACGGCTACATCAGCGGCCATGCCAACCATTCGCGCATCCACACCTTCCCCCTAAATGATCCGGAAACCCTCTACTCGCCGGATGTAATCGATTTTGCCCGCAAGCAGGGCTATTTCAACGGCAAGGACAAGGACTTTGACTTCTCACGCGCATACGCTGTGTACGACCAGGGCGCGCTCCGTGGCTGCGACGCCCGCGTGTGGAGCTACTACAACCGCTTCACCGACGGCATGGACAAATATATCCCGTGGATCATGGAAGCCAAAGGCGAGATCCTTCCCCTGTGGGTGAAGCCCGACAAGAAGATTAGCGCCAACGACCTGAAATGGATGATGCGCGACCATTTCGAAGGCACACCACTCGACATGACAAAAGATGTGGGCGCCGGTCCTTTCGACAGCCCCTATCGCTGGCGTCCGCTTACATTCGAGGTCGACGGCAAGGAGTACACCCACGAGCGTGCAATAGCCACCCAGCAGACAGGATTCTCATTCGTGTCATCGATGAACGACGCCCGCCCCGAGGCGATGAAGGGCATACTGTGGTTCGGCGTGGACGATGCCAACACCTGCGCCTATATCCCGGTGTTCAACAGCACCGACAAGGTACCCTATCAGCTCGAACACGGCAACGGCGACATGGTCAACCTCTCGTGGGATGCCATGTTCTGGGTGAACAACTATGTGGCCAACCAGGCCTACAACCGCTACTCGCAGATGATACCCGACATCCGCAAGGTGCAGGCATCCCTTGAGGATGCCATGGAATCCGATGTGACCCAGGCTCAGAAAGAGATTGCCACGTTGGACTACGCAGCCGCCCAAGACGAGCTGCAGCACATGACCGACTACTGGGCGCGAAAGGTGACACGCGACTACCGCAACCTGGGCGATTACCTTCTTGTGAAATACCTCGACGGCAACGTCAAGAAGGAGAAGGACGGCAAGTTTGCCATCACAGAAGAAGGCGTGGCCGAATATCCGTCGTTCCCGGGTTACAACGAGCGCTACTACCGCTCCATTGTCAATGAGTCCGGCGACCATTTCATCGTGATTCCCATTGAATAAAAAAGATTATAGGATTATGAGATTATAAGGTTATAAGATTATAACCTTATAATAACCTTATAAGCCTATAACCTTGTAACCATGACAATATGCGAAAGATAACAGGCATAATCGCCGCAATGCTGGCAGGAATCGCGATATGGAGCTGCAGCGGGCCAACATCGTTCAAGATCAAGGGCGAACTGACCGACGGAGCCAACATCAACCTGTATGTAAAATACTACGGGGCACATGCCGTGCGCAATGGTGTGATGGCCGCAAGGGAAGGAAAATTCGAGGCGGAATTTTCTTCGCCTGATCCCACCATCGTGGAGATCCTCGACAATGAGTACAATGTCCTTGCCCGCATGTTCGTGCAGAACGGTGACGAAATGAACGTGACCATCGACCGTGCCAATCCATCGGCATCAAAAGTGGCAGGCAACGAGATCAACCAACGCTGGTCGGAGCTGATCAACAGCAACGCCACCCTGCTCTCCTCGGCCGACAGCAAGGATATCAACAGCATGATAGAGGAATACATCACCGCCAATCCATCCGATCCGGTGGGGGCGCTGATGTTCGCGGAGTTCTACGACTCGTCTTCCGACCCGGTCCACGCAATGGAAGTGATGGAGATGATCGACATGGAGGCCCGTCCTGCCGGAGTGCTCGACCCTTACGCCACCATGGTTAGCCATTTCGCCAACCCGGATTCCTACGGTACAGTGCAACCGATAAATTACCGCGAAGCGCAGAGCGACTCCGTGCTTACGTTCCGGACCGCCGACAAGAAAGTTTCGCTCATATCACTGAGCAACGAGAACAGCAAGCGATCCGACAGCATAGTGCCCGGATTGAAGAAGATAGTCAAGGATTTTCCCTCAAAGCATCTGCAGGTGATCGATTTCGTGCTCTACGCCGACACCAACGCCTTCAAGCGGCTCACCTACCGCGACAGCGCCACATGGACACAGGCATGGCTTCCTGGCGGCATCCTGGGCAAAGGCATCGAAGGCCTCGCCATCCCCGACATGCCTTATTTCATAGTCACCGACTCGGCAGGCCATCAGCTCTACCGCGGCACATCGATTCAGGAAGCATCCGACAAGATCAAGGAAACAATTCGTAAGTTATAGGTGATAGTGAATAAGTTATAGTGAAGAGTGAAGAGTGAAGAGTGAAAAGTGAAAAGTGAATGGTGTTATGCCCGGATGCTTGATGTCCCTTATATAATTACTTATTCACTATTCACTATCACCTATCACTTAGTTAAGTATGGCAAGGATATATGAATTCATACGCCGGTACGGCAAGACGATATTCCTCATCAGCGCGGCCATCGTGGTGGGGATATTCCTCTATGTGTCGAACGACCTGATACACGACCTTGCCATCCAGGAACGCGACCGCATGGAGATATGGGCCGACGCCACCAAGGAGATAATCAACATAGGCTCGCTGGAGATGTCGGACTCGGAGATGACGCAGACTTCCAACACCGACATTGATTTCCTGCTGAGCATCATCGAGCGCAACACCACCATCCCCGTGCTGCTCACCGATGATGACGGCAATATCCTGCAGCACCGCAATTTCTCTCTCCCCGACCCCATCGACTCGCTCAATTTCCTGAGCCTGTCGCCACGCAACGAGGCATTCCTTAAGGACAAGCTGTCATCGCTCTCCACCACCTCCAATGTGATACACATCATCATAGCCCCCGGGCGAGACCAACATCTCTACTACGAAGACTCGACACTGCTCAAGCGCCTGAGCTATTTCCCTTACGTGCAGCTCATCGTTATGCTGGTGTTCATAGCCGTGGTGTATTTCGCAGTGCTGTCCACCAAGAAGGCGGAGCAGAACAAGGTGTGGGTGGGACTGTCGAAGGAGACTGCACACCAGCTCGGCACGCCCATATCCTCGCTGATGGGATGGATGGAGGTGCTTCCCGACATGGGGGTTGATCCGGATACTGTGGGGGAGATGAACAAGGACGTGATGCGCCTTAGCACGATCGCCTCACGGTTCTCGAAGATCGGCTCTATCCCGAAAATGGAGGACAGCGAGATCAATTCCATTGCCGGGGGCGCCGTGGGATATATGTCGACCCGCATATCATCCAACGTGAGGATGCGCTCGCACATGAGCCCTGTGCCCCTTCCTGTGAAAGCTTGCGCTCCGCTGCTCGAATGGGTGATGGAGAACCTGATAAAGAATGCCGTCGATGCAATGGGAGGCAACGGCAGCATCGACGTAGTGACGACATCCGACCACAACAACGCCATAATCGACATCTCCGATACAGGAAAAGGCATTCCGCGCAAGAATTTCAAGACCGTGTTCAACCCCGGTTTCACTACCAAGAAACGCGGCTGGGGACTCGGGCTCACGCTCGCCAAGCGCATCATCGAAGAATACCACAAAGGCAAGATATATGTAAAGAACTCCGTTCCGGGCGAGGGCACCACATTCCGCATCGAGATTCCTCTGATGCAGGGACAGTCCTCACCGGCAACACCTCAATGACAAAGACACTCATGGGAAAAAACAAACTTAGAAAATTCGCTGAAATGGAGCAGATGGACCGCGTGCTCCAATATCCGTTCGCTTCTCTCAAAGAGCAGGGTTTCCCGCTCCGTGGCAAGTGGGGGCAGGAGATGTTCGGCAACGATAATCCCATCGTGCTCGAACTCGGATGCGGCAAGGGCGAATACACCGTAGGACTCGCACGTCTATACCCCGACAAGAATTTCATCGGCATCGATATCAAGGGTGCGAGGATGTACACCGGAGCCAAGCAGGTGCAGGAGGAGGGGCTGCGCAATGCCGCCTTCCTGCGCACGTCGATTGAGCTGCTGCCGGCTTTCTTCGCGCCGGGCGAGGTGAGCGAGATATGGATCACTTTCCCCGACCCTCAGATGAAAAAGGTGAACAAACGCCTTACCTCCACCCGTTTCCTCAGCCTCTACCGACAGGTGATGCCCGACGGCGGACTGGTGCACCTGAAGACCGACAGTCCGTTCCTGTACACGTACACCCGCGAGATGATGCGTCTGAACGGCATCGAGCCCATCATCGACACCACCGACCTCTACGCCGACGAGGTGCGACACAGCGTGCCCGAGATCCGCACCCACTATGAGCAGCAGTGGCTTCAGCGCGGCCTCACCATCAAGCTCCTGTCATTCGCCCTTCCGGCCGTGTCAGATCTCGCCGAACCCGACATCGAGATCGAGCCCGACAGTTACCGAAGCTACTCTCGCGACAGAAATTCAAAACTCAACTAAATCAATATGGAAAAATTATATCCCAAACTTATACAGGACGCGCTGGCTACGGTGCGTTATCCCGGCAACGGCAAAAGCATCGTGGAGCTGGGCATGGTGGAGGATGACCTGCGCATCGACGGACGCACGGTACGCTTCTCCCTCATATTCGATCGTCCGACCGATCCCTTCATGAAATCACTGGTGAAATCGGCTGAATCGGCCATCAAGACCCACGCCGGCAAGGATGTGGAGGTGACCATCGACGTGAAGACGCGTCAGGCCGCTCCCGCGCCAAAGGCCAATCCGCTGCCGGGAGTGAAGAACATCATCGGCATCTCATCCGGAAAAGGAGGCGTGGGCAAGTCCACCGTTGCCGCCAACCTCGCTGTGGCATTGGCGCGGGAGGGCTACAAGGTGGGGCTCCTCGACGCCGATATCTTCGGTCCGTCGGTGCCCACAATGTTCGGAGTCGAGGAGGCGCAGCTATACATGCACAACGTCGATGGCAAGGACATGATCCTCCCTCTTGAGAAATATGGCGTGAAGGTGCTGTCGATAGGATTCCTCGTCGACAAGAACAGCGCAGTCGTGTGGCGCGGCGCCATGGCCTCGCGCGCACTCAACCAGCTCATCGAGGAGGCCGACTGGGGCGAACTCGACTATTTCCTCATCGACATGCCCCCCGGCACAAGCGATATCCATCTCACTCTGGTGCAGACGCTCGGCATCACAGGCGTGGTGATCGTCAGCACCCCGCAGGAAGTAGCCCTCGCCGATGCAAGGCGTGGCATAGCAATGTTCACTGGCGAGAAAGTGAACGTGCCTGTGCTCGGCATCGTGGAGAACATGGCGTGGTTCACACCTGAGAAGCATCCCGACGAACGCTACTACATCTTCGGCGAAGGCGGCGCCAGCCGTCTGGCAAAGGAACTGGGAGTGGAACTGTTAGCAGAGATTCCTCTCGTGGCAGCCGTGGGCAGACACAGCGACGAAGGCACGCCGATAGCATTAGGCGACACCCTGTCGGCACAGTCGTTCATCCACCTTGCCCATACCGTGGTCGATTCCGTCGAGCGCCGCAACGAGCAGCTTCCCCCAACCCACAAGGTAGAACTGAAGAAATGAAGAAGATACTCATCATCAACGGTCCGAACCTCAACCTGCTCGGCAAGCGCGAACCGGGCATCTACGGTACCGACACCCTGGAGAGCATAGCCAATCGGCTCACCGACAAATATGATGGCATGGTGGAGCTGGAATGGGCGCAGAGCAACCATGAGGGCGATATCATCGACATGATCCACCGCG
>CAYZPI010000111.1:0-9839 GCA_964480085.1 uncultured Bacteroides sp.
GGGCATTTTGCAAAACGTCTAATTAGCTCATCTTCTGTGTCTTGATTGTTGATTGTAGGAGGAGTGTAATTCCATCTACTTGTCATTTATGTCGTTTTTTTATTTATCGTGGCATGGCACGGGTGCATCCCGCTTGCCCGGGTGTCGGCGGCTATTGGAGGAGAGTCCGATCCACCCTTTCGGCAAGAAGCTTACATCCCATGCAAATTTAACAATAATTCCCGACAAATATTGTATGTGTTAACTTTTTTTTCCATAATTAGACGTAAAAAAGGGACCTCCTGTCGGAGGCCCCTTCGTTGGGATATCTTTTCGTGGTGATATTATTCAACCACGCAGATAGCAACACGGTTCTGTTCGGGGGTATCGAACGGCTGGAACAGCTCGTCGGTCATGCTCGAAGAGGTGATGCGGTCACCGCTGATGCCGTACTTGGTGGTAAGAGCCTTTACAACCGCATTTGCACGCTCGCGAGCGAGACGGAGGTTGATGGCGAGTGTACCTGTGCCCTTGTCAGCATAACCGGTGATGTGAACCATCGAGTTGGGGTGATTCTTCATGTAGTCGGCGATCTCCTGTACCTTTGTCATTTCGGCGGGACGGATGATCGACTGGTTGATCTTGAAGAATACGTTGCGCTCGAAAGCCTGGACGGGGGTGATGGTCTCAACAACCTGTACGGCGGGAGCGGGCTGTACGATCACTGTGTCGCGGTAAACAGTCTCGCGGATGATCTCCTTCACGGGAGCTACCACGGGCACCACGCGGGCGGTGTAGGGCTTACCGAAGCTGTACTTCACGCCAACGAGTCCGTTGAGGTACCAGTCGGTATTGGCAGCCTTCTTCGAGTTGTACTTGTCGCTGAGGGTGTTGGCTGTGAACTCAAGACCGAGTTTCCAGTTGTCGGTGAGACGGAAATCAACTGCACCACCGATACGGAATGTGGGGAAGAAGCACTTGGTGCCGTCCCAGATGTTCTGCAGCATGTTGCTGCCATCCTTGTAGAGGTGAGCCTTGTTGATATTGTTGGCCTCATCGTTCTTCATGGCGATGTTGGCACCTACACCGGCGATAAGGTTCACGTCAACGAGACGGGTGGGATTGTAGCCACCGAAAGCGTTGGTGAGGTTGAAGGTAAGGTCGATGTTGGGTGCAACATAGTTCCACTTCCACTTGAGCTCATCATTACCTAAGTACATGCCGGCTTTACTCTGCCATGCATTGATAGCCAAGCGGGCACCGAAGAGAGGATTCCACTGGTATCCGACGGCGATCTGTGCATTGGGCGAAAGAAGGTCGCCGAAGTGGAGCTCACCGATTGTCTCCTGACCACCCACCTGAAGCTGAAGATAAGCTGTGGGATTGAAGTCGTATTCTATGACTTCTCCTGCTTCCTGGGCAAAACCCGTAAGGGTGCCCAGTGAGAGTGCAGAAGCAAGAATTAATTTCTTAAAATTCATTGTCTTATTCTATTAGATATTCAGAATGGATTTGTTATTTTACACAGATGTAGTATTTGCGTCCGGATACGTAGCCGCTGTAGTCGAGTGCCTGGTACATGATCTCGTAGGTGTAACCCTTCTGGAGCTTGAGGATGATCTGACGGTCGTTGCCGTTGAACACCTTGTTCATGCCGAGGTTGCTGCCGGTGAGGTTGTTGGCTTCATCGTATACATCGATTACGTTGTTCTCGTTCTTGTCGCCGTTCTTCCATACCTTGGTCACAGCCACATACTTCTTGAATGTAGGTACTACAGTCTCGTAGGTGTAAGTGGTGGGCTTCAGGGTGATGGCGTTACCACCGTTTGCAAGTACCACAACCGAAGGCATAGCCTTGGAAGAAGAAACCATACCGTAGTCGCCGTGGTTGTTGTAGAGGAGCACGGGCTGCAGATAGTAGTTCAGGTTGTCCATGATGCCATTGAGACGGTTGATGATACCATCGAGGCGGCCTACAAGACGATTGAGAGTGCTGCTGTTCAGTGCACCGTTCACCTTGTTCTCGATATCAGCAAGGAGACCATTTACGGTGTCGTCCACTGTTGTCTGCATGCCGGAGAGAAGCTCGTTCACGTTGCCTGCAATATCACTTACCATTCCTCCGATAGCTTCGTTGAGGTCGGTGTTAACACCACCAAGGCTTGTATTAATAGAAGCAAGCTGTCCGTTGATGCTGCTCACAAGGTTATCAATTGTAGAATTTACATCGGTTGCGATATCTATTATTATAGGCTCGCCTTCGTAGATTGTACCGTCTACTTCAATTGTGGGAATTACAACCGGGGGGTTCTGAACGTTACCTGAGATGCCTTCGATTTCCAGCTTAGGCAGAGAAATCCAAGTCCTATCTTCCCATTCGATTGTGAAGGGCTTGTTGGGATCGTAAAGTGTGATTGTGAGCTTATCCTTGATCTCGTCGAAAGCCACGTTGAACTTATCCTTGATCTTGTCGATAGCGGGCATGATGTGCGGGATGTGATGTCCGGGCTTGTAGTCATAGAGGAATGCGAACGAGAGAGGATTAACCACTGCAGTAGCGATACCGTAGTTGGATGTAACCTTCATCTGACCGTTCTTATCATCGTACCAGCTTGCCTCTACACCGATAGCTGGGAGGAATCCGTTGACCTGATCGTAAAGAGCGTTGGCGAGTCTTACCACAGTCTCCTTGTTGGCGTTAGCGCGGGGAGCCTTGAGGATGTCCTTCACTGTCTCTTTCAGACCGTCGTTGAAATGGAAGCGAATCTTGTTGAGGGAAGCCTCGTCAACCTTCACGGAAGCCTCAGCTACGTAGAAGCCATTGTCGTTGCCGGCACGGCTGTAACCGAATGTGAGCTCCTTGTCGGAGGGAACGAAACGCATTGGCTCAACCACCTTCTCGCCACGGCTGTTAACGAGGTTGTACTCGAACTTGGAGTCCTGAACGTTAACCGACGAGGGGTTGATGGTAGCGTAAACATAACCGAGCGAACCGTTACCGTCGCCTGCTTCGGGCATGTAGAGACCCTGGATCTTCTCGGGCTTCACACCGAGTTTGTCGGCCTCAGCTTGTGTAAGGGCGTTGCTCTCTTTGCCGTTGTACGAACCTGCGGCCTCACCTACGAGCGGGAAGCTTACTCCTTCGATAGACTCACCGAAATAGGAGATAAGGAGGTTCGACTGGATGCCGATGGGGAGACGGAGCGAACCGAACACCCTGTCCTCAGTGCCCTGGAGCACGATGCTTGTGATGCGGCCGTCGATAGCGTCGATACGGTTGTTCACAGCGTTGATGGCGTTCTGAAGAGTATTCAGCTCACCGTCCACTCTTGTGATATCGTTCTGCAGATTTGTGATATCCTGAGCGTTCTTGTTGATCTGAGTCTCAAGACCGGCCTGGAACAGCTTGATGTCGATGATCTCATTGTTGATGTCATCAATCTGGCCCTGGAGATGGTTGTTGTTGTTCCTCATTTGCTCAAGCACCTGCTCGATCATCAGGTTGGTGTAGCCGATTGACTTGCGGTAGTTGGCCATTGCCAGTGCCTCGAGTTCGGCATCCTTAGCCTTGAGTTCTTCGATAGCCTCGTTGAAAGTCTCGTTGGTGACGAAATCCTTCAGCTTCTCCTGGATCTCGTCGATAAGGAGCTGCTGAGCGTTGTATTTACCTTCGAGTTCGGTATCCTTATCCTGGAGCTCCTTGATAGTGTTGTTGATAGTGTTGATGCTTGCCTCGTTGGCGTTAGCCTTGTTGAGAGCATCGATGGCGTTCTGCTGGATCTCGGGAAGGAGGGTCTCCCAAGTGTTCTTGAATGATTCAAGAGCTTCGAGACGACCGTCGGTAGTTCCCTTGTAGTCGTTGAAATCAGTGGTGAGCTGACCGAGGGCGCTCTGTACGTCGGCAAGAGTGTTCTCAACGATAAGCAGACGTCCACCCTGGTCGGTGACTGTAGCTGTAAGGGCGTCCAGATCAACACGCAGACCGGCTGCGAGAGCGTCGAGGGTGTCTACCCTGCCTTCGAGTACAGCCTGTGCGGCCTCAAGATTTGCCACTTTGTTCTGAAGGAGTGTGAGGTCAGTCTCAAGATTGGTGATCTTGTTGAAATTGTTGGTGATCTGCTGCTGGAGATTCTGGAGTTCTGCATCATTTTTGATGATGTAGTCAGCCAACTTCTTATCCAGCTGGTCGATTCTCAGGCCCTGGGCTTCGATTTTCTCAGTGAGGGACTTGTTGAGGTCCTTGATTTGCTGCTCAAGAGTGGCCTTGGTGCTATTGAGGTCGTTCCGAAGTGCAGCGATAGAAGCTTCCAATGAGCTCTTAACAGATGCGATCAGATCTGTATTAGCCTGAATTTTTCCTTCGAGACTCTCATAGTCGTACTTGTACTGCGCCTGGAAATCAGCTTCGTTGTCCTTACAAGAAGTAAAGACCTGCACCGAACCAGCCGTAAGCACAGAGGCAAGGAGAAGATTAATGAATTTTTTGTTCATCTCTTTTGATATTAATTAGTAATTTAGTTAATAATTCAAATGATTGTTTGGCAATTCTTTTCTACAAATAAACGTTCTTTTTCGGGCAATCAGTATTTTTAACAAATTTGGTGTTAAAATAGTTTATAGGATATTTTAAAATTTAAAACCGGAAACACATGGATGGCTTTCGCGATCCGGCAGTAGGTGCCGGCTTTTCCGCTGATGTCGTCTACATCGGTGGCAAGGTCAACTTCCGGGCCGATGAAGCCCTTGAAGTCAGGATCGGTTATAGTACCATAGCTTACGGTACCGTCTTCATAATATATGTATCGCTCGTGGGTGTAGATCTTCGGCTTGCCCCAGAACAGCGCTCCTGCATCGAAACCCACTTTCCATCGGCCGTCCCCTGACACACAGGCTTCATAACCTATGCCCAGGTAGGGCTTGAAACTGTTGACGTACATGTCGGCACGTATAGTGCCGTTTCCGTCAGGTTTGAGCAGGTATGGCACGGTCTGGCCTTCCTTGTACATCGGCGAGCCCTCCACGAAATCGCCCACATGGGCGCCCAGGCGTCCGTAGCGTTCGAATTTGTCCCTCATCTCCATTCCCACCTCCGGGTCGAGATAAGCGTCGCCGTAGAAGGGTTTGTCGTAAAATTCGTTGTTCATGAAGTAGTCGTACATATTATCATATATGAGTACACCCATAAGGGAGGGAGCCTCGTGGATAGCATTCTCGATATGCCCCACCCGCTTTGATCCCCAGTAGAATCCCGCCGAGGCATACCAGTGTTTGTTGCCGGCGAAGGGATAGACATCGAAGAGCAGGCGGAAATCGGTGAGCGTGGCATGCGCGTTCATGTCGACCTGACGATCGATCTTCACCCCGATGAAGCTCTCCATCATCGACGACAGCTTGTCGAACCGCTGGTCGGAAAGTTCTTCGTTGGCGTCATCTGTGCCGCCGTATTGCATGAGGTCAAAAGTGAGTGGCACGTTGGTGCGAGGGAAATAGCTTACGCCCGCGCGCACACGCACCATATCATTGAGTGACGTTGAGAGGTTAAGGCCCAGGCCATTGGAGCCTGCGGTGACCTCCAGGTCAAGTCGATTCAGTAAGGAATTGGTGTTTCGTCCGGATAACGGCATGGCAGTCTGCGCCGACACCGCAGGTGTCAGTATAGATAGGAATAAAGGTAATAATATGTGGCGGTCAAACAGTCTTGCCATAGAAAATGATAGGTTGTTTTATATGCACACTATTGAAAATGTGTGATTCCGGAACCGTGATGTCTTAAATAGCTGAATAGTCGATAGAATTTAGATTTTTTTAGTTATTAAAGCCTTAATATTTTGCAAAGGTAATAATCATTTTGAATTTGACAAAATAATTTTACCACAAAATGTCATGCTTATTCATATTTCTTAATGAATCATAACAATTTATACCCTGTAAAAATTTTCATCCACGACACCCGGAACCTGAAAACCTAAAGCCTAAAGCCAAAATTTTGCAATTAGATGGAAAAATCGTACCTTTGCACGATAATATACGCATTGTAATCATGGTACCTACAAAAAATATAACGGTGTTGGGAGCCACCGGTTCTATCGGAAGCCAGACTCTCGACATCATCGGGCGCTCGGACGGCCGATACAAGGCCACGGTGCTCACCGCCGGCTCGAATGTGAAGGGACTTGTCGACGCAGCCCTGCGCCACCGTCCGCGGCTGGCCGTGATAGCCGATGAATCAAGATACGCCGAGCTCAGCGCCGCCCTTGCCCCGGAAGGAATCGCCACTGCCGCCGGCCCCGAGGCGATGCAGGAGGCCTGCACGGCCGACGATGTCGACATGGTGCTCACCGCCACAGTGGGCTACAGCGGACTGGCCCCTACGATCGCCGCCATCAAGGCAGGCAAGGATATCGCCCTGGCCAACAAGGAGACCCTCGTCGTGGCCGGCGAACTGGTGACACGCCTTCTGGAGCAGTCGCCGTCAAAGATCTATCCCGTCGACTCCGAACATTCGGCTGTGTTCCAATGCCTTCAGGGCGAAGATCGCGCGAAGGTGCGACGCCTTATAATCACGGCCTCAGGCGGCCCGTTCCGCCAATGGACACGTGAGCAGATCGAGAAAGCCACAGTGGCCGACGCATTGAAGCATCCCAACTGGAACATGGGAGCAAAGATCACCATCGACTCGGCGACGATGCTCAACAAGGCTTTCGAAATCATCGAGGCACGCTGGCTGTTCGGTATGGAGCCGGAGAGGATCACGGCGGTGGTGCATCCACAGTCGATCATCCATTCGATGGTGGAATACGTCGACGGGGCCATCAAGGCCCAGCTCGGCACCCCCGACATGCGTCTGCCGATAGCATACGCCTTGGGCGAGGCTTCGCGCGAGGACTACGCCCTTCCACCGCTCACACTCGACAAGATGCGCTCGCTCACATTCATGGAACCCGACCCGGAGAAATTCCCCTGCCTGGGCTTCGCCTACATGGCTCTCGAAAAGGGAGGCAACGTGGCATGCGTCATCAACGCCGCCAACGAGGTGGCGGTGGCAGCCTTCCTTGCGGGCCGCATCCGCTACGTCGACATCTACGATGTGATAGCCGCCACCCTCATGCGCGAGCCCTTTATCGCCTCCCCCACATACGAGGACTACGTGCAGAGCAACATCTCCGCCCGCTCGACCGCTGAATCAGTGATTGAGGGCTTAGGTGTCAAGATCTTATAAATCTTATAAATCTTATAAATCTTATAAACACTTGGAAACATTCATGATGAAGGCCCTGCAGCTCATTGTCGCCCTGCTCCTGCTGGTGACGATCCATGAGTTCGGCCATTATATCTTCGCCCGTCTGTTCGGGATCAAAGTGAACAGGTTCTATCTGTTCTTCAATCCCGGGTTCTCTCTTCTCAAATATTATCCCGACAAAGGCAAGCTGGAGCTGATAGCCTGGACCAAAGCCGGGAAGACACTCCCCGGAGGCTCCAGTGAGGAAGAGGAGAAAGCCCTCGTCACTTTCAGGACCAAGAAACATTCTCCCGTGAACAAGAAGGGACGCCCGAGCTGGGCCGCCACCATGTACGGCATAGGATGGCTGCCGCTCGGAGGCTATTGCGACATCGCCGGCATGGTCGACGAGACCAAGTCGGCGAAAGATCTTGGTTCGGACGCCCAGCCCTGGGAATTCCGCTCGAAGGCGGCGTGGAAGCGCTTCATGGTGATGGTGGCAGGCGTGATGTTCAATTTCCTGCTCGCAATAGCCATCTACACCGGCATAGCCATCCATTGGGGCGACAGGGTGGTTCCATTCCAGGATGCATACGAGGGAATGGATTTCATAGAGCCTCTCCGGAAGGCAGGGCTCCGCAATGGTGATATCCTCCTGTCGATCGACGGCATGAAAGCCGATGCAAAGCAGGGTACGACCATGTGGGATATGGTGCAGCCCGGAGCCAAGGTAGCCGTGCTGCGCGACCACCGCGACACAGTGACGGTGACGATTCCCGAGTCGCTGCTGCAGGAGATAGCGTCCACCGAGAGTTCGCCCGTGGGCTACCGCTCGCCGGTGTTCATCGACAAGATACAGGGCGGCATGCCGGCTGCCGAGGCAGGTCTGGCAGAGAACGACCGTGTGGTGAAGGTAGGCAGCGACACCACCCCCTCGCTCAGCGAATTCTACCCCGCGCTGGAGAAATATAAGGGCGAGACTGTGGATGTGAAGGTGGTGCGCGACGGCAAGGAGGAGACTTTCACCGCCCAACTCACCGACAATGGCAAACTGGGCATACAGCTGCGCCCCCTCACAGACATATACCCCGTGGAGGAGGTGAAATACAATGTGTTCACCGCTATCCCGCGCGGATGGCAATTGGGCATCGACCAGCTCACAACCTACGTATCGTCGCTCAAGCTGCTCTTCACCAAGGAAGGCGCGCAGCAGGTGGGAGGCTTCGGGGCCATCGGCGGCCTGTTCCCGGAGAAATGGAATTGGTATGCTTTCTGGCAGATCACGGCATTCCTGTCGGTGATCCTAGCCTTCATGAACATCATCCCCATCCCTGCCCTCGACGGCGGATACGTAATGTTCCTGATCTGGGAGATGCTGAGCGGACGCAAGCCTTCCGACAAATTCATGGAGGTAGCCAACACCATTGGTTTCGCCGTGCTTTTCCTGCTGCTCATCTACGCCAACGGCAATGACATAATACGCGCCCTGCGCTGAAAGTCAGTCATGTAAATTTCCAGATTATGCAAGACTATAAAGAAATACGTCTCAAGCGCGGCAAAGAAGACTCGCTGGACCGCTTCCACCCCTGGGTGTTCTCCGGTGCCATAGCCCATGGCGCCGACGGCATTGAAGAAGGCGATATCGTGAGGGTGACCTCCCACGACGGCAGGGTGATAGGCGTGGGACATTTCCAGATCGGCAGCATAGCCGTGAGGATGCTCGATTTCGCCGACGCGACGATCGACTCCGGATTCTACCACACCCGGCTATTGCAGGCATGGCGGATGCGCCAGGCCTTGGGAGTGTGTTCTTCGGCCAACCATGCCTACCGCCTTGTGCATGGCGAAGGCGATTTCCTGCCCGGACTGGTGGTGGATGTCTACGGCGTCACAGCCGTAATGCAGGCCCACAGCCCCGGCATGCATTTCGCCCGCGACATCATAGCCCGCGAGCTCACCCGCATAGAGGGCGCGGGCATCAACGCCGTGTACTACAAAAGCGAGACAACCCTGCCATACAAGGCTCATCTCGACCCGGTGAACGACTATATCATAGGATCCTACACTACCGACATCGCAGAGGAGAACGGCCTGAAATTCCATGTCGACTGGCTCAAGGGACAAAAGACAGGTTTCTTCATAGACCAACGCGACAACCGCAGCTTGCTCGAACGCTACAGCGCAGGGCGAAAGGTGCTGAACATGTTCTGCTACACTGGCGGCTTCTCGGTATATGCCATGCGTGGCGGAGCAGAGCTGGTGCATTCGGTGGACAGTTCGGCTAAAGCCATATCTCTCACCGACGCCAACATAGCCCTCAACTATCCCGACGACCCGCGCCACAAATCGTTCGCCCAGGATGCTTTCCGCTTCCTCGACAACACCGCCCACGGCGACTATGACCTGATAGTGCTCGACCCGCCGGCCTTCGCCAAGCACCGCAGCGCCCTGCGCAACGCCCTGCGCGGCTATCAGCGCCTGAACGCCAAGGCGTTTGAAAAGATAGCCCCCGGCGGAATACTCTTCACCTTCAGCTGCTCGCAGGCCGTTAGCCGCGAACAGTTCCGCCTGGCGGTGTTCTCAGCCGCCGCACAGACCGGAAGGCGCGTCAGGATACTCCACCACCTCACCCAGCCCGCCG
>CAYZPI010000112.1:0-8458 GCA_964480085.1 uncultured Bacteroides sp.
ATCTCGCGGGTGTTCACAAGACCTAAATCTTTGTAATTTACCATTTTGATTGTATTTTATTGTTGGTTTTTGTATTATTTCCGCAAAGTTACGAAAAATATTTTATAATACGGCGTTTTTTTAGCAATTATGCAGGTCGTGACCCATGCGCTCTTTCTTTGTATGCATGTAGAACCGGTTGTAGGGGGTGGGCTCGATCTCTATCGGCACATTCTCCACTATCTCCAGGCCATAGCCTTCGAGTCCGACGCGCTTCTTGGGATTGTTGGTCATCAGGCGCATCTTGTGAATGCCAAGCAGGTTGAGGATCTGGGCTCCCACTCCATAGTCGCGTTCATCAGCTTTATGACCGAGGTGAAGGTTGGCATCTACCGTGTCCATGCCTTCTTCCTGCAGCTTGTAGGCCCGTATTTTATCCATCAGTCCTATGCCCCTGCCTTCCTGGCTCAGATAGATGATGGCCCCGCGTCCCTCTTTTTCCACCATCTCCATAGCCTTGTGAAGCTGCGGACCGCAGTCGCATCTCTCCGAGCCAAAAATATCGCCGGTGGCACATGAAGAGTGTACACGGGTGAGCACCGGTTCCGGCGATGTGACATCGCCTTTGATGAGGGCTATGTGTTCGAATCCATTGCTCAGCTGGCGGAAGGGGATCAGGCGGAAATGGCCGTACACTGTGGGCATATCCACCTCCACGCCCATTTCCACGAGCTTTTCGTTGCGGAGACGGTACTCTATCAGGTCGCGGATGGATATGAGTTTCATTCCCCATTTGTCGGCCAGTTCGCGCAGTTGGGGCAGACGTGCCATGGTGCCGTCCTCGTTCATGATTTCCATCAGGGCGGCAGCCGGGCGCAGTCCTGCAAGGCGTGCGAGGTCCACGGCAGCTTCAGTGTGTCCGGCGCGTTTGAGCACTCCCTGGTCCTGGGCATAGAGGGGATTGACGTGTCCCGGACGTCCGAAGGTGGAAGGAGTGGAATCAGGGTCGGCGAGGGCGCGGATGGTGGCGCACCGGTCGTGGGCCGACACGCCAGTGGCGCAGCCTTCGAGTTTGTCGACAGTGACGGTGAAGGGAGTGCCCAGCACCGATGTATTGTCCTTCACCTGAGGCATAAGGTCAAGTTCATGGCATCTCGAGAGGGTGAGCGGAGCGCAGAGCACCCCACGTGCGTTGATGAGCATGAAATTCACTTGTTCGGGGGTGATGGTCTCGGCTGCCACAATGATGTCGCCTTCATTCTCGCGGTCCTCATCATCGACCACAATCACCATTTTTCCTTCTCCGATTTCCTTTATCGCTTCCTCTATAGAATCGAGCTTTATTTTTTCTGCCATTGTAATGTTGCTTGTCAAAAATGATTTACTATGTTGTGATTCCTCAGAAGCCTACTCCTCTATTACAGTTTCATCCTCGCCATGAAGTGTGGCATCTGTGGGTTGTAGCTTCTGTGTTATCTGGTGGGTCGTATTTATAACATCCCGTAAGTTTTTATAGTTGAGTTTGAACGGGTATTCGTTAAGGAGGGCCACCACGATTTTCTGTCGGGTGTTGGACAGGTAGTCGATGAGGGCGTTCATCTCTTCCTCGATTCCGGCAAGCGACGGGCGGCCCAACAGTTTGTCGAGTCTCGACCGCTTGGCTGCCGACATTTTCTCTGTGTCAGCGGTGAAGCGGGCAAGCATATCCAGTGCTTCCGATGTATCCACCTCATGGAGAATTACTTCCTTGGGTTCGAGCGAACGCTTCGGATGCTTGCCGAAAAGACGCATCATGAAATCCTTGTAGGCATCGATGTTGAACACAGCCGAATCTCCCACGGCCTTGTAGGTAAGGAATACCCCTAACGGAAGAAGCGCGATGGAGCTCAGCCAGGTACCAAGCCATACATCGATCCTGCCCTCACGTGCCATCTTGAATCCGGTGTTGTCGATGATATAATAGATTATGAAAAGGAATACGGATACCACGAGCGGTGTGCCTATGCCGCCTTTCTTGATGATGGCCCCGAGGGGAGCACCAATGAAGAAGAAGACAAGACAGGCTATCGACAGGGTGAATTTCTGGTGAAGCTCTATGCCATGGCGACGCATCAGTTTCGCCTGGTCGGTGATCACGGCGTTACGGAATTGTGTCTCGTCCTTCGCCTGCTTCACTTTAGTCAACGCCTGGGTGATATAGGTCTTTTTCATTGCCGGGGTAGGCGCGGAAAAAATGGAATCGATATCAAGAGGCTTGACCATTACCACAGGTGGAATCCTCACTTCCACCGAGCCCGAATCTGTAGCCTTGCGCTTGTATCCATCCACATCCACATAGCGGCGTGTCTTGAGATCGTTGCCGTATCGTTCGCCTATGCTGTCCACAATGGAGCCGATGGAGTCGATGGCCACCCTGAGCTCCTCAATGTTCTTGCCGATATACTGGCGGCGCATGGCTCCTTCGTCGATACGGTTGAAATTGGCATCGAACATCAGATATATCTGTTTGTCGGTGAAGCTTTCGCGCCGGAAGGGCAGGAATTTGTTGGATGAGCTTCCCAATGCGTTGTCGCGGAGATTCTCGAACATCTCGCCTCGGTAGAGATGCATGAAAAGGCGTGTCTTGTCCTCCGTGAAATTTAGTTTGCCGGAGTCGGCGAGGATCACCCTTGAGTTGTCGAGTCCTCTCGACACATCATAGATGATCATATCGTAAAGCATACCCGTTTCGGGATTCTTTTTCTCTACATAGAGGTTGATGCCTGGTATCTGTCCGTAGAAGGCGCGTTCGGGTATCTCCACTTCGGGCGATTTCTGACGCATGGAGAATAGCAGGGTCCACATCTTGGTCTGGGCGATGGGCAGCACATTGTTCTGGAAATAGAAGGCGCCGATGGCTATTATGACCATCAAAATGATCAAAGGCTTCATTATCTTGTAAAGTGATATGCCGGCGGCCTTCAATGCAGTGAGTTCAAATTTTTCTCCTAAGTTGCCGAAAGTCATCAGTGATGCCAGAAGCACAGCCAAAGGCAAGGCTTTCGGCACCATCGACAGTGCGGCGTAGAACAGCAGTTCTCCGATCACCTTGACAGAAATGCCCTTGCCTACCATTTCATCAATGTACTGGAATACGAATACCATCAACACGATGAAAAGGCATATTACAAATGTCATGGCCAACAGCGGAAGAAACCGCTGAAGCATGAATGTATATAGGCGTTTGACGATTATCATCTGCTATCTTGTGAATTTCAGAGTGCAAAAATACGCAAAAAAGTCGGATTTACTGCACCTGCGGATTATAAAAAGTCGTTGCGCTTTAACATTTATGTCACATTTTAACTCTATACAGCAGTACAGTTGACATAGTTTTTGATTTTTTTAATGAATCATAGTCGCTTTTTGGCCATTTTGAATTGTTATAATAACGTAATATGAATCGTAACATACGCGTCATAATTTCCCTCGTCCTTCTACTTGGGTAGTGATACTAGATTAGAAGGCTCTCATAAATAAATAGTTGAAACGTGGAGAGGGCGGCAGCAACCTGTCGTCCTCTTTTCTTGTGCCTGCAAAGGAAGCCGTCCGTCTCCACAGAAGCGGAGGCGGACGGCGTAATCCAAAGTTGAATCCTATAACTTTATTATCTCATCATCTTGTTACCTTTTCTTAGTGTTGCAGCTTGTGAAATAGAGATAAGCGATGATTGCAACGTAAGCCACCACTCCGAGTACCTGAGGAGTGAATTCTTCTCCATTGGTCGGTGGCTCAACTCCGCACATGATTGTGATGGCGGCGAATACTCCGAAGAGTGCGCCACCTGCTATCAGGCCCGAAGATATGAGCGTTCCACGGTCGTTACGCTCTTTCACCACTTCGGGATCCTTGCTGCTGCGGCCGACAGCCCAAGCCACGAGTCCTCCCACGAGCAGAGGTGCGTTGAGCGACATGGGCAGGAACATGCCAAGACAGAATGCCAGTGCTGGCACTCCCAGCCAATTGAGGAGCACGGCGAGGATGGCTCCGGTGATATACATGATCCAGGGGGCGTTGCCGTCGGTCATCATCGGTGCTATCACGTTGGCCATGGCGTTGGCCTGAGGTGCCGCAAGAGCGTTTTCACCGGTGAAACCATACACCTCGTTGAGCATCATTATCACACCACCCACTGTGGCAGCCGATACCAATGTGCCGAGGAATTTCCACGACTCCTGCTTTTTAGGAGTAGATCCGAGCCAGTAGCCGATCTTGAGGTCGGTGACGAATCCGCCTGCCATCGACAGGGCGGTGCAGACCACTCCGCCGAGCACCATCGAGGCCACTATGCCTTCGGCTCCTCTCAGACCTATGGAGACAAAGACTGCTGAAGCAATGATAAGGGTCATAAGTGTCATGCCGCTCACAGGGTTGCTGCCCACAATGGCGATGGCGTTAGCTGCCACTGTGGTGAAGAGGAAGGCTATCACCGTCACCACAATCCAAGCAATGAGTGCCTGCCAGAACGTGTGGATCACTCCGAACCAGAAGAATAGAAGAACGGCTATCAAGGCGATGAACACGAAATAAGCCACATGCTTCATCGAGATATCTTCCTGCCAGCGGATAGGCTTGGCGGTGGAGGCTTTGCCTTTGAGTTCCTTGCCGGCAAGACCGATTGCCTGACAGAGGATGGGCCAAGACTTGATGATACCGATGATGCCCGCCATGGCGATACCGCCGATGCCTATCATGCGTGCGTAGGACGAGAAAATCGCACCTGCCGACATGGCCTGAATCTCGGCAGAACCATAGGCCCCGAAAATCGGAATGAGCACCCACCATACGAACGCCGAACCGGCAAAGATGATGAAGGCGTACTTAAGGCCTACGATATAGCCAAGACCGAGAACCGCCGCACCCGTGTTGCACGACAGCACGAATTTGCTTTTCTCTGCCAGCGTGGCACCCCAGCCGTAGGCCGTGGTGGTGATCGTGTCGGCCCACCATCCGAAGGTGGCCACGATGTAGTCGTAGATACCACCGATGAGCGATGCCACGACAAGAAGCTTGGCCTGTGCTGCTGATTTGGCTCCCTTGCCGTTGCCGCTCACGAGCACCTGTGTGGTGGCCGTAGCCTCGGGGAAAGGATACTTGCCGTGCATGTCCTTCACGAAATATTTACGGAAGGGGATAAAGAACAGGATGCCCAACACTCCTCCGAAAAGCGAGCTCAGGAATATCTGGAAGAAATTGATGGTGATGCCCGGTATGGTAGCCTGCAGGATGTAGAGTGCCGGCAACGTGAAGATGGCTCCCGCCACTATCACACCTGAGCAGGCTCCGATCGACTGGATTATCACATTCTGTCCGAGGGCATTTTCCTTTTTCAGAGCTCCCGACAGACCCACGGCTATGATGGCGATGGGGATGGCTGCTTCGAACACCTGGCCTACTTTAAGACCAAGATAAGCGGCGGCGGCACTGAATACCACAGCCAAGATCAGACCCATAGTCACGGAGTAGGGGGTGGCCTCCGGATAATCATGGGCCGGATGCATCAGAGGCACATACTCCTCGTCAGCTCCAAGTTCGCGGAACGCGTTCTCCGGCAGATCGGTAGGATCTACTTCTGCCGGTGGCAGATCCGTCTGGTTGAGTTTTTTCATAAGTTATCTTATTTTTTAGAATTTGCTCTTAGGCGGGAGAGATGTTGGTGCAAGGTTTTATCTTCTTCTCTTCGAAGTTGTCTTTTTCTTTTTGCTTCCGGTTGACGATTTTGACGCCGATGCCTTTGTGGGGATCTTCAAGGTCTGGTCGATCGACAGCTTGTCGGATTTCAGTCCGTTGGCTTGCTTCAATTGGTCGACTGACACACCGTTGCGTGAGGCTATGGAATAGAGTGTGTCGCCTTTCTTCACCTTGTAGGTCGTGGTTTTGGCTGGAGGGGCCGGCTTCTTTGTAGCCTGGGAGCTGTTGTTGTTCTTAGTTTGCGAAGAGTTGGATTTCGATGCAGGAGGTGTAGCATTTGATGGCGCCACGGCAGTGTTCACTTCAGCCAGTTCCGTTCGGTTGGAAGTCTGAGGGGTTGTGGTGGTGTCTCTTGCCACAGAGGGACTGTCTGACGACGCTATCTCAATCTTCAGTTTCTTTCCTGCTTTAAGTTTTGTAGATTTAAGTCTGTTGGAACTCATGATGCTTCCCTGGGTCACACCGTAGAGCGATGCGATCGACTTGAGTGTCTCCCCGCTTTTCACCGTGTGATATTTCACCGAAGGTTCTGTAGAAACAGCCGGTTCGGCCACTGTGCGTGTAGCGTAAGTCTTACGGTCGTGACCTAAGATTGAGTCGATGTTAGCTTTATAGCAGTAAGCCTGCACCGACGGAAGAATCAATGTATAGGGCTTGATGTTGCCGGGGATGATATCCTGACGGTATTGCGGATTGAGGATGCGGAGCTCTTCCATCGTCAGTCCCATCACATCGGATATCTGCTTGAAATGCACACGCTCGGTGACGTGCACCGTGTCAGTCACTATAGGGACACGAGCCACAGCCGGAGAGATGCCGTGGAGCCCGAAATTGTTCATTATATATGTGGCGGCAATGAAAGCGGGCACATAGCCGCGGGTCTCTTTGGGCAGATAAGGGTAAATCTCCCAATAATCGGTCTTGCCGCCGGAGTTCTTGATTGCTTTGTTCACGTTGCCCGGACCACAGTTGTAAGCCGCAAGCACCAGATTCCAGTCCTTGTATATATCATAGAATTTCTTTAGAAGCACTGCCGCAGCGTCAGAAGACTTTATCGGGTCACGGCGTTCGTCGATGAGTGAGTTCACCTCAAGTCCTTCGCCGGTAGCCGTGCTTGGCATGAATTGCCAGAGTCCGGCCGCCCCGGCGCGTGACACGGCATTGGGATTGAGGGCCGATTCGATGATAGGCAGATATTTCAGCTCGTTGGGCAGACCGTACCTCTCCAGGGCATCCTCGAAGATGGGGCTGTAGTATAGGCTCAGGCTCAGCATCTTCTCCACCAGATCGCTGCGTCGGTTGGCATACATCTCTATGTATTGCTTCACTATCTGGTTGAAAGGCATTTCTATCACAGTGGGCAACTTCTGAAGCCTTGAGATATATTCCTGGTCGCTGACGTTTTCGTTGTGCGGCTGCCGGGGCATGTCTTCCAACACAGCATACCGCTGCATGTACCAGTCGGTCATGAGCTGTTTGGTGTCGGTATCGAATGATGCAGGATATATGATGTCGTTATCGGTGATGGTATTCTTCAGGTCGTTCACCGAGGCCGGGGATGCCTGTACCACTATCGACATGGCTGTCAGTAAGGCTGTGAAGATTTGTTTTTTCATTGGATTGTATTTGGTGTTTAGGAGGAGCGTTTTCTAAAAATTGAATGCCCATTGCAACCCGACTGATGGATATTTGCTCTGGGTGTCTCGTAGTATGGCTGGTGCGATATCCATTGACAGGTCGGTGGATATGTCGAAATGCGACAATGATGCGTCCACGTAGGCGTCGACCATTGCCAGAAGGTACACGCCGACCATGCATATTATGCACAGGTCACGGTTGCGACGGAAATAGTTACGTCTCGACTGGAGCACCTTAGTGAGCCACGTCTTGTCAAGGTCGCTTTCATTCACGGTGGGTGGGAAGAAATCCATGTAGGATGTTGTGGTAGGGTCGGTGTCCATGATATCGCGGTAAGCGCGGGTATAGTCGGAGAGCATCGTGTTGTTCCATGATGTCGCGTAGGCTAAACCGAGATATCCGCCCACAACGATGGGGAGTTTCCAATAGCGCCGGTTGTACACCTGACCGAGTCCCGGACATAAAGCCGACATCCATACTGCCCGCGTAGGGTCGGGACTATATGTATTCTCCCGTTCCTCCCATTCATTGTAGCCTGCGAATTTGTCAAAAGGCTTTGCTACCGGAATCAGTTCTTTAGAGGTGACGTCGATTGAGTCGCCCTCGGTTTGGAAACTTTCCAATTCGATTTCGGTGGAGGAGGAATCCTTGTCTTCAGTGGCAGGAATGGCTTCGGCAGTCTGAGCCACGGCCAGCCGGGGCGCCATCGTCAACATTACGACGCATCCCAAGCGCGACACACACTTTAGCAGTCGACTGAGCTGAGCTATATGTATGCCCGGTCTTTGTATCATACACCCGATTTGATGGTTTCGAATATGGTGATCAGATGCTCAAGCTCTTCATCATCCTTGAAAGGAAACGATATGCGTCCCTTGCCGGTCTTGTCGCATGAGAATTGCACGGAGGTGTGGAACTTTGAGGAAAGATGCTGTTTCAGGATATCGAAATCGCCCGGGTTGTACCTGCGTTGTGACGTTTCCTCCTCTTCCTGTTTCTTCTTTTGCTTCGACGGATCTGTCAGTCCCTGCTGATAAAGCTTAGCGAGTTCTTCCACTTTCCTCACCGAGAGTCCGTCTTGCAGGATTTCGTTGTAGAGTTTCAGCTGCAG
>CAYZPI010000112.1:8468-9833 GCA_964480085.1 uncultured Bacteroides sp.
CCATGTCCACGCGCTTGTCGCGTAGTCCGAGCTGCACTTCTGCCGGAAGTTTGAGCAGCCTCAGGAAATTGGCTATGGTGGCGCGTTTCTTGCCTATGCGCTCGCTCAGTTTTTCCTGGGTGAGGTTGTATTGCTCAATCAATTTCTTGAATGTCAAGGCTATTTCTATGGCGTTGAGATCCTCGCGCTGGATGTTCTCAATCAGGGCCATCTCGGTGATCTCCGCATCGTTGGCGGAGCGTATGTATGCCGGCACCCGTGTGAGCCCGGCTTTTATCGATGCGCGGTAACGGCGTTCGCCTGCTATAATCTGATAAGAGTCCGGACCGACAAGACGGAGCGACAGGGGCTGGATTATGCCCAGCTCGCGTATCGAGGCTGCCAGTTCGTCGAGAGCCTCTTCGTCCATCGACTGTCGGGGTTGGTCAGGGTTAGGGGAGATCTTGGATATCTCGATGTCGCTTATTGCCGATGATCCGCGTGCAGGGGTGTCGTCCATTGCTATCAGGGCGTCGAGTCCTCGGCCTAATGCATTTCGTTTTGTAGGGGTGGCCATATAGTGTTTTTAGGTCAGGTGAGTCAGTGTTGATTATTGTTCATTGGCTATCAGTTCTTGTGCGAGATACACGTGGCTGAGCGATCCGCGGCTTTCGCCATCGTAGAGAATCGCGGGCAATCCGTGGCTCGGCGCTTCGCTCAGTCGGATGTTGCGGGGTATCACTGTGTCGAACACCATATTGCCGAAATGTGCCTTCAGTTCTTCATATATCTGGTTGGCAAGACGCAGACGGGCATCGTACATGGTGAGCAGAAAACCTTCTATTTCCAGAGATGGATTCAGCCGATTCTTGAGAATCCTTATGGTATTGAGTAGCTTGCTGATGCCTTCGAGAGCGAAATATTCCGCCTGCACCGGTATGATCACAGAATCGGAAGCTGTGAGGGCGTTAACCGTAATGAGTCCGAGCGAGGGGGAACAGTCGATGAGGATGTAGTCGAATTTGTCGCGGACATCGTTGAGCAGACCGGATAGGATGCGTTCGCGGTCCTGCTTGTTGATAAGTTCTATCTCCGCGCCTGCGAGGTCGATTCGTGATCCCACTAATTTCAGCCCTTCAACGCAGGTGTCAATGTACGAGCTTTCTATGGGACATCCGTCGGCGAGACATTCATATATGGAATTGTTGATGGTGCGTGGGTCGATGCCGTACCCGGAGGTGGAGTTGGCCTGTGGGTCAGCGTCGACTAAAAGAACTTTCTTACCCAACGAAGCCAATGATGCAGCCAGATTGATGGCAGTGGTGGTTTTGCCCACGCCTCCTTTTTGGTTGGCTATTGCAATAATTTTTCCCATTGAGATGTGTC
>CAYZPI010000113.1:0-9680 GCA_964480085.1 uncultured Bacteroides sp.
ACGAGTTCGGACATCCCGAATGGATCGATTTTCCGCGCGAGGGCAACGGCTGGAGCTATAAATATGCGCGACGCCAGTGGGATCTGGTGGACCGTGATGAGCTTAAATACATCTATCTGCAGGATTTCGACAACGCCATGATCGAGTTGGTCAGCGGTATCTACAATTTCCAGGCTCTGCCCGTGCGCAAGCTCTGGGAGAAGGACGACGACCAGGTGCTGGCCTTCATGCGCGGCGAATACGTGTTCGTGTTCAACTTCAATCCCTTCAAGTCGTTCGACGGCTACGGCATCCTTGCCCCCGGCGGCAAATACCGCACGGTGCTCAGCACCGACAACAAGGCATTTGGCGGCTACGGCAACATCGACGAGAAGGTGGATCACCTCACGCAGCCCGACGAGCTCTACACCCCCCATGGCGTGGAATGGCTGAAGCTCTACCTGCCGCCGCGCACAGCCATGGTGCTCAAAAAGGTGCGTACCCGCAAGACGAAGGAGTAATAGACCTCAGACAATCACGTAGGTTTGTACTTGTGCCGTGCCAGTTGTTTGTAATAAGTGCTTTGAAATTTGTACACAACGAGGAAATTGTATTATCTTTGCTGTGAATGTTTAAATAATCAGACAGAAAGTTATGACTTGTACCGTGACAATCAAACAACCTTCTCAAAGGATGATTCAGGTCTTTGATTCGCTGAGAGAAAAGAAATTGCAGCAGATCAAGAGATTGACCCAGAAGAAGGAATGTGTCTTTACGGTAAAAGTGTAGTATGGACATATCGTTTGACATACATATAATGATAAGGGCGATCACGTAAGGGTCGCCCTTTCGTATTACGATACAGAATGCCTTCAAGTGTTCACTGACGATCCGCTTACACTGACACTTGTATTCTATGACGTGACTTTAGTCCGGATTTAAGGTGATGAAACGATTGGAGTTAAGAAGCTTAAAGCAATCTGCGATGTCTTGTTCAGGTTCATGAATGACAATGACACGGCTATATTGTGCTTTTATTGCGATGACCTGACCGATGTTCCCCGCCGTCACATGGAACTTACACCCCAGGAATATAGAAGCCGTTTATTTTCAAGAATGTTCGATATGTATGTACGCACTAACGACATAAAAGGACTGGTGAACTACGGAATCAGGATAGAAGATGGCGAAAATCCAAGATTTGCATATTTTATAACTCCTGAAAGGTATTTGTCAGCAGTAAGATTGTTGGGTGACATCATTATGGAAAAATAACTATGCCAAGTAACCATAAAAATGCTTTTTTATGGTTACTTAACTTTATATATATAAAAATGATGACTATATTTGCAATCTGTTAAAATCAACGCTTATGCATACGCTATCCCTCACTACCCTGCAGCTATCCATGCTGATTGTGTCGGTGCTCCTTACCGGAGTGTCGGCGGTGCTCTCCTACAGGGCGAGATGGGAAGCTGTGCTGCTGTCCTTCGCGGCATTGGTATTTGGAAAGCTCAGCGGCCTCCCCCTTGACTACTCCTTCCTGATATTCTGGGGTGTGGCCTCCCTTATTGTGATTGCGATATATTTTCTTCTTCCAGCACAGGTACGTTCATCGCGTGTGGGACTGCCCTTTTTCTGCACCGGAGCCCTCGTGGGTGCTTTCGTTGGTCTGCTGCTCAACAGTGTGGCTGCCGTGATCGTGGCATCGGCTGTGGGCGTGGCGATGGGGGCAGTGGCGTTCAGCAGGATGGATGCTGGAAGAGTGCTTGGATTCCCTTCTAAAAAGTTTTTCAACTATCTTTGTGCCAAAGGACTGCCGTTGGTGGTCATATTTTCGATGCTTGGCATCCTATGCCTGCATTTCATATTATTAGGCGCAAGTGTATGAAAAGATTCCGCATGATATTGTCGCTCCTTCTCGGTGCTGTGGCTTTCACGGCCTCAGCCTCGGAGCCAAAGGTGAAGATCAATCCCCCCGACCTTGAGAAAATCAAGAGGGAATCGGTCAACGAGAAATCTCGTTACTATTATCCGCGTCTGCTCAAACAATTCATGAGCAACGACACTGTGATGCAGAACGATGATTTCATGTATTTCTACTACGGCACCCTCTTCCAGGAGGATTTCGATCCGTACCGGGCGCCTGTCGACGCCGACAAGCTCAACGAGATCCAGGATCTCTATTACAAGACCGAGCACACCAACGCCGAGGAGAAGACCATGCTGCGCTATGCCGAGGAGGCCATACAGGACAATCCGCTCGACCTTGTGCAACTGAAGAACAAGATCTACGTGCTGCAGAAACAGCGCAAGGACAACCTCGCCAAGATATGGAAGAACAAGCTCAACCATCTGCTCTACGTGATAGTGTCGTCGGGAACCGGTCGCACGAAGGACAGCCCCTGGGTGGTCGTATACCCACGCCATGAGTTCGATGTGTTCAACATCAGCGGCATGAAGGTAGTCACCCAGGAATATGAGTTCCCGCATTTCGACCATATTACCGCCGGCAGCGACGCCCACGCGGCTGAGGATTATTATTTCGACCTCGGTCCGCTGCTGGAGCAGTACTACATGAAGCATCCTTCCGAGCGTGACGATGCCGTGGATGAAGAGATAAGTGATAGTGAATAGATATATGTAAAGAACTATCCGGATGGCGGTTTGTCGAATATGCCTCAGACCTAAAACTTAAAACCTGAACGATTTGTTATATTAATGCTGTACGGTGATGAACCGCACAGCATCATTATTTCATAAAAAAAGCGACAAAACTAATATGAGAGCGCATGAAATTACATCCCACGTCACTTATTGTGGCGTGAACGACAGGGAAAAGACAAAATTCGACGGAATCTACGAGCTCCCTATGGGAGTGAGCTACAACAGCTATCTGGTAAAGGGACCTGAGGCCATCGCCATAATCGACGGCAGCGACGCCCTGCACGCCAATGCCTACATACGCAGGCTTGAGGCTCTCCTCGGCGACCGTAATCCTGATTATATCATAGTGGACCATGCCGAGCCCGACCACACCGGAGCCCTTCCGATGATACGTCTGCGCTGGCCCGATATCAAGGTGGTGGGAAACGCCAAGACTTTCGACCTTCTGAAAGGCTATTACGGCATAACCGACGGACTGGTGGAGGTGAAGGAAGGTTCGACCATCTCGCTGGGCGGAGACTGCGAGCTGCGCTTCATCATGACCCCTATGCTCCACTGGCCGGAGACGATGATGACATATTTCGCCAAAGATCGTGTACTCTTCTCCGGCGACGCCTTCGGATGCTTCGGCGCTCTCGACGGCGCCATCGTTGATGACGAGATGGATGGTGCGGAGCGTTATTATCCGGAGATGGAACGCTACTACGCCTGCATCGTGGCGAAATACGGGCTCTTCGTGCTGAAGGCGTACGCCAAGCTGCAGAGCATCGACATCGATTACATCTGCTCCACCCACGGCCCCGTATGGCATTCGAAGAAGGCAGATATCGTGGAGCTGTATCTGCGTATGGCCGGCTGGAATGCCCGCAAGGGTGTGGTGATAGTCTACGGGTCGATGTACGGCGCCACATCGAAGATGGCAGAGGAACTTTCCGCCGCCCTTGTCGACGAGGGGGTTCGCAACATCCGAGTTCACGATGTCACGCTCACACCGCTGAGCTTCATCCTCGCGGACCTGATGCGTTTCGACTCGCTTGTGCTCATATCTCCTACCTACAACACCGACATATATCCTCCGATGGAGACACTGGCCCACGCCCTGGTGGAGCGTCAGGTGCAGCGGCGCAAAATCGGTCTGCTCGGCTCGTATTCGTGGGGCGGACAGTCGGTGAAGAAGCTTAAGGCCGTACTCGAACCCCTCGCCAAGGACTGCACCATGCTCGACTCCTCCCCCGAGATGAAGCAGGCGCTCATAGAAAGCACCACCGAGGCCATCGCCCTTCTCGCCGGTGATCTGAAATAGTGTCTCATTCGCTTGTGAATTCGGAATGAGACAGCTGCAAAGCCAAAAAAACGCACAATTGCATTTGTGCGTTTTTTTGCTTTTGTTGCTCCAGAATGTAGGCGTACATCCTGATGCCGGCTCAGGCTTCAGGGGGTCTGTTGAATCGGCTGTGAATGACAAAATGAAAGTAAAATTGATGAATTTGCATAAAAATAATATTAAAATTTGGGAATTTTGATAAAAATGTGTACTTTTACCATGAATTTATAACAAAGCATACGCCATGGAGAAGAATCTGCGGACATATAAATGCAGCAAGACCGACAAGGATGAGAGAATCGAACGTCCGGAAAGACTGGATAATCTCGACCGGCAGATACTCAATATAGTGATACGCAATGCGCGTATCCCCTCGAAGGACATAGCTCAGGAATGTGGTGTGTCGCGCGCGGCGGTGCATCAGCGCATCCAACGCCTGATCGACATGAATGTGATCACCGGTTCGGGATATCATGTCAATCCCAAGGTGCTGGGTTTCGGCACATGCACGTATATCGGCGTGAATCTGGAGCGAGGAGCCATGTATCGTGATGTGGTGCCTGAGCTGCAGAAAATCCCCGAGATTGTGGAGTGCCACTTCACCACCGGTCCGTACACTGTGCTTATAAAGGTATATGCCCGCGACAACGAGCACCTGATGCAATTGCTCAACGACAAGATCCAGACTATCCACGGCGTGATGGGCACGGAGACGCTCATCTCCCTCCATCAGTCCATCAACCGCGAGATCCCCATACACTATGAACAGTGAATAGTGTATAGTGAATAGTGGGTAGGAGTGGTAAATTTTCTTTTTGATTTTCCATTTTTCATTTAGGCAGCACGGTATTTCCCAAAAAAAGCGTAACTTTGCAGCATATAGCAAAATTACGCTTTTTTGACAATGGGAAAACAATCTTTCAAGGACGATTTCATAAGAAGGGTGAGTGACAACAAGCCGACGCGGTGGATAAGGTTCGGCATCGTGTCGGTGATATTCTTCGCCTGGGTGGCATGGATGGGCAACTGGTGGCTCGCATTGCTCTATATACTGCTTTTCGACATCTATATCACGGGCTATATCCCCTTCACATGGTGGAAGAAGAGCAAGAACAAGACCGTCAGAACCGTGATGAGTTGGGTCGATGCCATAGTCTACGCCTTGATCCTTGTGTATTTCATCTTCGCTTTCGTGGGGCAGAACTACATGATCCCCACATCGTCGCTTGAGAAGACACTCCTCACAGGCGACTATCTGTGGGTCAACAAGATGGTCTACGGCCCGCGTGTGCCGATGACTCCCGTCCATTTCCCGCTGGTACACAATAAGCTGCCCATACTCAACTGCAAGAGCTACACCGACTGGCCTCAGAACGAATACCACCGCCTGAAGGGTCTGCGCGACGTGGAGATGTTCGACATCGTGGTGTTCAATTTCCCTGCCGGCGACACTGTGGCCATGAAGACGGAAGAACCGGGCAACCCGATTTTCGGACAATATTATGAGCAGTTGTGCGAGCGCTATGGACGCGACGTGGTCAACAGCGACAAGGCCAGGTTCGGCGACATCGTCTATCGCCCCGTGGATCGCCGCGAGAATTATGTGAAACGTGCTGTCGGTCTTCCCGGCGACACATTCAAGATTGTGAAGGACACCATCTATGTCAACGGCAAGAAGCAACCCTACCCGGAGCATGTGCAGTTCAACTACATCGTATCGCTCTCTTCACCGCTCACCGATGACCTCGCCCACGATTTAGGCATAGCCCGCAACGACTATACAATGATCTCCGAACCACAGACTCAGCTCGCTTTCGAGCGACTGATGGGTCTGGAAAGTGGCAGTCTGCTCTATTTCGTACCTCTTACCCAAGGGATGATCGATGAGCTGACAAAGCTCAACATGCTCAACGCCTATGTGAAATACAATGAGGTGGGCGAAAGCGGCACCAAAGGCATGATGTATCCCAACGGCTTCGGCGACGACTGGACTATCTCCGACTGGGGGGGCGCCGGCGTGATCATTCCCAAGAAGGGCATGAGGATGAAGATGGACGAAGCTGCATGGCAGCTCTACGGCCGTTGCATCCGCAGCTATGAGAACAATCCTGACGCCACTTTCCGCGACGGCAAGATGTATATCGGCACAGAGGAGGTGCCTGTCTACACTTTCAAGATGGATTACTATTTCATGATGGGCGACAACCGCGACAATTCGCTTGACTCGCGCTTCTGGGGCTTCGTGCCCGAGGATCATGTGGTGGGAACGCCCATATTCGTGCTCGCATCTTTCGACCAGGACCGCAGCCTGTTCTCAGGTGGCCTACGTACCGACCGAATATTCATCGATGCTAATCCGGATAAATGACCGTACGGGCATCTTCGCCCCCCAGTACTACGGCACGGTGCGCTATTATGCCATGCTGGCAGCGTACCGGAAGGCCGTTATCGACTCGAACCAGCGCTACAACAAGCGATTCAAGTCAGTGCACCGATGCACCATCATCGACACCCGCGCCGAGCTGACACTCACCGTGCCTGTGGCTCATCAGCCTGCGACACATTCTTCCACGCGTCAATGGCGCCGGATGATGGTGTCGCCGCATGGCCAGTGGTGGGCCGACCACCGCGTGTCGCTCGAATCGGCCTACGGACGCACCCCATTCTTCGAGTTCTATATCGACAGGTTCATGCCTTGGCTGAGATACAGCGACATATCTATCGTGGATTTCGATCTTGGCCTGGATGAGGTGGTACGGCGCACACTTGGCCTGGAAACGGAAATCTCGTACACCACCGACTGCCTGGATATGGCGGCAGCCGATGATTTCCGGGCGAATGTCTTTCCGGCCATCCGTGATGTGGAGTATTACCAGGTGCGCGCCGACAGGCTCGGCTTCCATCCGGGGCTGAGCATCCTCGACCTAATATTCAACATGGGCCCCGAAGCCCCTCTCGTACTCAGGAAAATGATCGATGGTTGAATAATTATCTCATTATTCACTACCCACTATTCACTATTCATTCTTCATTCTTCATTGATAGCAGTAGGCTATCATAGATCACCATTGCCGCCATTGCATCCACTATGGGCACCGCACGGGGCAGCACGCAGGGGTCGTGGCGTCCGCGGGCGTGGAGCGTCGTGGTATTGCCCCGGTCATCCACCGTGGGAACATCGCGCAGCAGCGTAGCCACAGGCTTGAACGCCACGCGGAAATAGATGTCCTCGCCGTTGGAGATACCTCCCTGGATGCCTCCGGAATGGTTGGATGCCGTGTGCACGCGGGGCGTAGAGCTGTCGGCCGGAAGCCATGTGTCGATCATCTCGCTGCCGCGTCGTCCGCAGTCATCGAACCCTAAGCCGTAGTCGAAGCCCTTGGCGGCGTTGATGCTCATCATCGCCGATGCCAGACGGCCCTGCAGCTTGCCGAAGACCGGTTCGCCCAGACCTGCCGGCGCACCCTTCACCACACATGTCACCACGCCTCCTATGGTGTCGCCTTCAGCCTTTACGGCGCGTATCAGCTCGATCATCCTGAGGGCTGTGGCTGTGTCCGGACAGCGCACGATGTTGCTGTCGACAGCCGACAGGTCGAGGGCGGAGTAGGGGGCTTCCACCTTGATGTCGCCCACCTGCGAGGTGTAGGCCGTGACGGATATGCCGTGGAGGGCGAGGGCCTGGAGGGCGAAAGCCCCGGCTACCACGCGGGCGATGGTCTCACGCGCAGAGGAGCGGCCGCCTCCACGATGGTCGCGGATGCCATATTTCAGTTGGTATGTATAGTCGGCATGCGACGGGCGCATCACGTGGCGCATATTGTCGTAATCGCCGGAGCGGTGGTCGGCGTTGCGTACGATGAATCCTATCGGGGTGCCTGTGGTGAGACCCTCCATCATGCCTGACAGCACCTCCACCTTGTCGCTCTCGCGGCGTGCGGTGGTGATGTCCGACTGCCCCGGGCGCCGTCGGTCGAGCTGTCGCTGCACCTCCCCGAGGTCGATGGCTATGCCCGGCTGCATTCCGTCGATCACGCCTCCTATGGCGGCACCATGGCTCTCGCCGAATGATGTGAGCCTGAATCGTTCGCCGAAACTATTCATTGCCGTCGGATTTTACAATGTCGGCGACCTCCCCTTTCACAAAGTTGATGAGGTCGGCCGACTTGATTTTGAACTGCAGGCCGCGCTGTCCGGCGCTCACATATATCTCGTCGAAATCCGTGGCTGTGGAATGGAAAAAGGTGGGAAAGGGTTTCTTCATGCCTACGGGCGAGCATCCGCCGCGGATGTAGCCCGTGAGCGGAAGCAGTTCCTTCATGGGTATGAGGTCGGCTTTCTTTGCTCCGGCAGCCTTTGCGGCCTTCTTGAGATCGACCTCGCAGTTGCCGGGCACCACACACACGAAATGACCGCTCTTCTCGCCCCACAGCACCAGGGTCTTGAACACACGGTTGATATCCTCGCCCAGGGAGTCGGCCACATGCTGGGCGGCGAGATCGTTCTCGTCGAACTCGTAAGGTATGAGCTCGTAGGCTATCTTTGCCTTGTCGAGCAGACGGGCGGCGTTGGTCTTGTTGATTTTTGTAGTCATTCAGGCAGGGGGGTGTCGAGGGTGAGTGTGACGGGGCAGTGGTCCGAGCCTGTGATGTCGGAGCGTATGCCCGCGTCTTTCAGGCTTGGAAGAAGACGTTCGGATATCAGGAAATAGTCGATGCGCCAGCCTATGTTCTTCTCGCGTGAGCGGAAGCGGTAGCTCCACCATGAGTATGCGCCTTCGGTGTCGGGATTGAGGTGTCGGAATGTGTCGACGAAGCCGGCATCGAGAAGCTTTCCGAAGCAGTCGCGCTCCTCGTCGGTGAAGCCGGGGTTGTGGCGGTTGGAGGAGGGATTCTTCAGGTCGATTTCCCGGTGCGCCACATTCATGTCACCGCATATCACCACCGGTTTCATGGCATCGAGAGCCTTCACGTAGTTCAGGAACGCCTGTTCCCATGTCATGCGGTAAGGGAGGCGCACGAGTTCGGGCTGTGAGTTGGGTACATACACGTTCACCAGAAAGAAATCGTCCATCTCCAGGGTGACTGTGCGTCCTTCGTGGTCGTGCTCGTCCACCCCGATGCCGGTGGTGACATTCACAGGTTTCCGCCGGGTGAAAGTCACTGTGCCGGAATATCCTTTTTTGTCGGCATAGCACCAATAGCTCTCATATCCGGGGAAGGAAAGGTCGATCTGTCCTTCCTGCAGCTTCGTCTCCTGCAGGCACAGGAAATCAGCGTCGAGACTGCTGAAAATCCCGTCGAACCCCTTCTTGCACACGGCACGGAGCCCGTTGACGTTCCATGACACAAATTTCATAGTCTTGAGTATCTGTATTAGAAGATTTGCTTTATATAAAAGATAGGGTTGCCCTATTTAGATTAGATTCCATGTTGTCTTTATTATGGATATAATCAAATATAAGTTTTGTTATCTCATAGTCTTTAATTCTTGGAAAGAGCTAAGTCCCAAACCCTTCACCAACTATATTGAAAAAAGAATATAAAAATGAAAATTCATTGGAATGGAGAACCTTATTTTAACAGCTTTCGGTCACTATCATCATTCTCCAATATATTCATCTGATGGATCGCTATTTGGTTGAGCTTAATCAGGCGTTCTGATTGTGACAATCCCTGCTCAATGAATACTGCGTTGAGGTTCTCCATAT
>CAYZPI010000114.1:0-9555 GCA_964480085.1 uncultured Bacteroides sp.
TCTTCGGCAACTCGGATTTTGCGGTCTTGACCTCAAAATCCTCCCATTCTATGTCGTGCAGCTTCGCTACAAGCTCATCCTTAGTCATTTCGAATGCAAATTTACGAAAAATATCTTAATATCCTGTTCTTTGAGTATATACTGTCCAAAATTGGGGAATTGAATAATGGTTGTTCATTTTGTGAGGCGGGCCAGGGTGTGGAGGGGATAGAGGAAGAGGCGCGTAAGGTGGCGCATGAAGCGGTTGGAGTGGATGATGTCCATCGACATACGGGCTATATCCACATCCTCATATTGGAATTTGGTCTGTATCTCGGCGAGGACACCCTCGGCGAAGATGCGGTGGATGATCTCATCGAACTCCTCGCGCCACAGAGCCTGCCCCTCGGGAGTGGACGACATGCCGGTGTTGTCGTAGCGGGCTATGAAGCGGTCGAAACTACCGAAGCTGTATCTCTCGTAGAGCAGGGTGAGCACCAGCTCCATGTCGGAGCTTATCCTGAGCTGCTCGTTGTAGCGGTAATGCTCGAAGCAACGGCGGCTGAAGAAGATGGCCTGGTGGCATAGGTTGTTATGCCAGAAGAACGACGGTCGCAGCGGTTCGGGCGGCAGGGAGGTATGCCCTGTCTCCTTGCCACGGGCATCCACAAGCACCACATTGCCGTACACCACATCCTCCGTATTCCTACGCCGTAGAAATGCAGCGACAGTGTCGGAGTCGTAGAATGTATCGCCCGAGTTCAGAAACAGGAGATAATCGCCATGGGCGGCATCCACTCCCTTGTTCATGGCGTTGTACACCCCCTTGTCGGGCTCGCTGACGCTGTAGGCGATAAAGGCGGCATAACGCTCCATCACCTCACGGCTGCCGTCGGTGGATCCGCCGTCGATCACTATCCACTCCACATCACCTGCCGAGGTCTGGCCAGCGATGCTCCGGGCAGTGCGTTCCAGTCCCCCGGCATTGTTGTAGTTCACTGTCACGACCGACAGTGGTGGTATTCCGCTTGTCTTTTCCATACAATTTCCGGATATCTTTCTGCAAAGATAAAAATAAACATCCGACTGTGCAACAATCCAATGCGTCAGCCCCCAACTTTCGCTTGATAATATGGTGAACGTCCCATTCGGGAATGAGTTGCAATGTTGCAATGAAGGTGTGGCGATAAGGCAGGGGAATATTTAAAACATTTCGGAATTTTGTTGAAACAAAACATTGACATTAAATTTGTATCGTCAAAAGGCATAAGAGATTGATTCAATTGATGTAATATTAAAACAAATTTATCATGATTCCAGGACCGGCTAAAATTTTGACTTGCCCCTTCTGTGGGGGCACCAAAGAGGTGATGAGCCTTGTCAGTGGCAACAATTTCGGTGGTACGATGTGGAGCGATACCCGTCGCCACTATCCGATGCTTCCTGAAGTTTCTCCCATTCAGGAGTGTCCCCACTGCCATAAGTTCTATTTTATCGACCAGGCACAACCCCATTATTCCAACGACAGGGAGTCGCATATCGCCAGCTTTGGCAAACTTGGCAAACTTACCTACCGTCAGCTCATGGACGCCAATAAGCAGATGGGCGAGCAGCCGCTCACGGAAAAGCAGCGGTGGATTCTCAATCATGAGCTCTTTATGGCCTACAATGAGTGTTTCAGGAGCGGAATAACGGCTGCATCCCCGGATGCCGAGGAGAAATGGGTGTATCTCAATGCCATAGATGAATTGCTTGAGGCAACGGATTCCTCGGAGGATAATGGACTGTTCCGTGCCGAGCTGCTGCGCGAGTTGGGCAGATTCGATGAGGCAAAGCGGATTCTGCTCAACCACATATCCGCCGACGAAAAGTGGGTGGTCGATGCGATGCTCTGCCATATCGACCGGAAAGATGCCGAACCATTCCTGCTGGTGGAGAACGGCGAAGTGGTGAAGTAATGTAGGCGTCTATTGATCAGTGATCTGTATGGATGCTGATAATCCCCCAATCTCCAAAAAGGGACTGGGGGATATCATTATAGGCTCTTGAGGATTATGGCATTCGCCTTGTCGACTACGGAGGTGGCAAGGCTGGCAAGGTAGATCTGTGTGGTTGTCTCGCTGTCGTGTCCCATGCCTTCACTTATCACCGACAGCGGTATCCCTTTGGCTTTTGCGGCGGAGGCCCAGCTGTGACGTGCCACGTACAGGGTGAGGGGAATGGTGACTCCGACTTTCTCGGCAATGCGTTTCAGATTGTGGTTGATATTGTATCCGACATTTCTGTATGTGCACCGCTCGTTGATCCCTCTGTGCCGGATTATCGGCAGAAGATATTCGCTTTCGTTTTCGGGGTACTTGTCGAGAATCTTCTGCATTTCCTTGGTCCACTCGATCACCAGTTGCTGCCCTGTCTTACGCCTGCGGTAGGTGACGTATCCGTTCGACAAGTCGGACTTGCGCAGATATGCCATATCAATAAAGCTCATTCCGCGGAGCATGAAGCTCAGCATGAACATGTCTCTCGCAAAGTCAAGGACCGGACTCAATGACAAGTCAAGAGCCTTGATTTTCTTGATAATCGGGAGGGGTAAAGCACGTTTGACGGTTTTGTCAATGCCTGTATATACATGGCGGAAGGGATTGCGGTTGTCGATGATTTCATTCTCGACGGCACGGTTATACACAGCCCGGAGAATGCGGGTGTAGAAAGAGATGGTATTGGGCGATACCCCTCTTTGCTGATGCCATGCCTCATAAGCTTCCATCGTCTCGGAGTTCAGGCTGTCGAGCATGATATCCTCGTCCCTACGGAATTTCCTGAAGCTGTTCAAGGTAGCTGTGTAAGTTTCGGCAGTGCGAACCTTGCCATTTTGCTTGAGCTTTACAATCTGGCTCTCCATGAAATTGAACAGGCTGTATTCATCTGCGTAGCGGTTGTATTCATTGATGATCTCTTCGGGAGTATAGTCCAATCCCTTGTTGTCGAATCTACGGATGATTTTGTTCAGACGCTCCACATCCCAGCGTATGTGCTCGCGTATTGACAGCAGGAACGACTTTCGCTCGCTTTTCTGGTTGATGACTATGGAGGAACGTCTTTCATTCCATTCCGACTGGAACACATGATAATCGGAGAAAAGCTGACGCTGACGCCTGTCGTGGATGATCTGATAGAACACTGTGCCCTCGTGGCCGGCGATAGCCGAAGGGCGGAACTTAACTTTAATAGAAGCCATTTGATCAATTATTTAGTTTTGATATTCTTAATCACAATTCCATCCGGACATGGGCACAATAAATTGCGCCCCTACTTGATATCAATGCTTTGTGATGTGTCTGCCCATTGTGTAGATACGATTTTCAATGCAAAATTAAGGTGAAGTTGTAAAAGTTGCGGAAATGACATTCTGTGGCAGGATGATAAGGAGAAAGTGATAAATTGGGGCATGACACGTATGTTTTTTAGAGCGGAGGGAGTGTTGGCACGGAAAAGTTTAGTAACTTTGCACGAATATATGCCGGAACGCTGAAATAATATTACGATTATGCCTGAAGTAAGACCAAAAAAAGCCTTAGGGCAGCATTTTCTCACTGACATGCGCATCGCCGGGCGCATCGCCTCGACCCTCGATGATTTCGTCGGCACTCCGGTGCTGGAGATCGGTCCGGGAATGGGTGTGCTCACCCGCTTCCTTCTTGAGAAGCACCCCGACCTGAAGGTGGTGGAGATTGATGCCGAGAGCGTGGAGTATCTGAAACGAAATTTTCCGGCTCTCGATGGACGGATAATCGAAGGCGATTTCCTGAAGATGGATCTCGCCGACGTGTTCGGAGGCTCTGATTTCTGCGTGATAGGCAATTATCCCTACAACATTTCTTCTCAGATATTCTTCAAGATACTTGACTACAAGGATATGGTGCCGTGCTGCTCGGGCATGCTGCAGCGCGAGGTGGCGGAACGCCTTGCCTCGAAGGAGGGCACGAAGGCACGCGGAATACTCAGTGTGCTGCTTCAGGCCTGGTACGATGTGGAATATCTATTCACGGTGAGCGAGACAGTGTTCTGTCCTCCTCCGAAGGTGAAGTCCGGAGTGGTGAGACTCACACGCAACGGACGCTCGGAGCTGCCTTGCGATGAGAAGCTGTGGCGCACGGTGGTGAAGACCACTTTCGGACAGCGGCGCAAGACCATCCGCAATTCCATAAAGCCTCTCCTCCCCGCCGACAAGCCGATGCCCGAATCCCCGCTATTGGCTAAAAGACCTGAGCAACTGTCGGTGGATGAGTTCTTTGAGTTGACCAACCTGATAACTGAGGCAAGAAGATGAAAGAATACACCGACGAATACTTAGAGAACATCCGCGACATTATCCGCTCCAACCAGGAGGAAAAGGCCCGCGAAGAACTCGCATCCCTGCATCCCGCCGACATTGCCGAGCTGTATCAGAATCTCGACCTTGACGAGGCAGAATATCTCTACAAGCTGCTTGACGAGGAGACGGCCGCCGATGTGCTGATGGAACTCGACGAGGACGATCGTCTGAAGCTTCTCAACGCGATGCCCAACGAGGAGATCGCCAAGCAGATCGACTACCTCGACACGGACGATGCCGTGGACCTTATCCAGCAGCTCGACGAGGACGACCGTGAGGAGATCCTCTCCCACATCGACGACGTGGAGCAGGCCGGTGATATCGTGGACCTCCTGCAGTACGACGAGGACACCGCCGGCGGTCTGATGGGTACGGAGATGATCGTGGTAAACGAGAACTGGTCGATGCCCGAATGCATCAAGCAGATGCGCCTCCAGGCAGAGGATATGGACGAGATCTACTACGTGTACGTGGTCGACGACGACGAGAAGCTCCGTGGTGTGCTGCCGCTGAAGACCCTGATTACCCATCCGTCGGTGTCGAAGATAAAGCATGTGATGGAGGCTGACCCCGCGAGCGTGAAGGCCGACACGCCCATCGACGAGGTGGCCCTCGACTTTGAGAAATACGACCTCGTGGCAATGCCCGTGGTCGACTCGATAGGACGTCTGCTCGGACGCATCACCGTGGACGACGTGATGGACGAGGTGCGCGAATCGCAGGAACGCGACTACCAGCTGGCCTCCGGTATCTCCAGCGACGTGGATGCCGACGACAGCGTGTTCGCCCAGACCAAGGCGCGTATTCCCTGGCTTCTCATAGGTATCTTTTCAGGTATCGTGGCTTCATGGATTCTCGATGGCTTCCAGAGCCAGCTTGCCGCAGTGACGGTGCTCGCATTGTTCATCCCCATCATCGGCGGTACGGGAGGTAACGTTGGAGTCCAGGCCTCGGCCATCGTGGTGCAGGGACTTGCCAATGGATCGCTCGAACTGAAGGACTTTGCCCGTCAGATCGGCAAGGAGGTGCTGATAGGGTTGCTGAACGCTACGGTGATATCCCTGGTGATGTTCGTTTACAATCTTTTCTTCATCCCCGACAATTTTGCCGTGACGCTATCTGTGGCAGTGTCGCTGTTCCTGGTGACGATGTTCGCCACGATACTTGGTTCGGTCGTGCCCCTCACTCTTGAAAAACTGAAGATCAATCCCGCGCTTGCCACAGGCCCTTTCATCCAGATATCCAACGACATCTTCGGCCTGATAATCTATGTGTGGATCTCCACCCTGTTCCTCAAGCTCTGGTAGTCCTGCTCGATGAAACGGGCCACTGAGCTGTCGCTGTTCGGGCCGATCACGATATCGGCCACTTCCTTCACCTGAGGATGGGCATTCTCCACCGCCACCGCCACATCGGCGGCGCGCAGCATAGGTATGTCGTTGAGATTGTCGCCGAACGCCACCACGCGGTCGGCTCCCGTGAGACTGCGCAGCATCTCTATGCCGTGGGCCTTCGACACTCCTGCGGTGAACACCTCCAGTAATGATACTCCCGGATTGTACGTGTCGGGATACCACGATGCGTAGCAGTCCGTCCGTGCCGAGATTTCCCCGGCGGCGTGGCGTATCCTTTCCGGGTCGCCCATGGCGAAGAACAGCACGATGTCCTCCCGGCATCCTGTCGGCAGGGGGTCGTGGAGGTAGAAATGCTTGAGGTCGTTGAGGGTGCGGTCGTCTACGAAGCTCTGCTCCAGAGGGGTGAGCCGCGCAGCCTCATGATACACGGCAAGGCCGTTGGAGCCTCGCGGCAGTGTGTACACGAACGGCGTGATGCCATGCCGTCGGCAGATGCCGAGTATCAGCATGGCGTCGGCTGAGGTGTGATAGGCCACATAGTCGTAGGCGCGGCGCGATGGATTCCATATCGTTGCGCCGGTCATAGCCACGCCAGGCAGGCGCGGATGCGCCGCGCTGAGGATGGGTTCGATGGTGGCTGGGGTGCGTGCGGTGACGAAGGTGATGAGCGCCCCGCGGCCGATGAGGCTGCGCAGGATGCTTGCCGTCTCGTCCGACAGGCGGGCGTTAGGGGCGAGCAGGGTGCCGTCAAGGTCGGAGGCGTAGAGGGTCTTCATTTCGATTGCGCCATTCTCTTGATCTGGTGGAACTGCCATACCACCAATATTATTGTCACTATCGTGGCGAGGCCATCGGAGATGGGATACGACATCCACACGCCGTCAAGACCGAAATATTCGGGCAAAATCCTGAGCAGTGGGTAGAGAAATATCACCTGGCGCAGAAGACTGAGCAATATCGACTTGCCTGCCTTGCCGATGCTCTGGAAGAAGCTGGTGGATACAGTCTGGAATCCCACTACCCATAGCATCACCACTCCGATGCGTACGCCACGCGCCGTGACTTGTATGAGTTCGGGGTCGGAGGTGAAGGTGCGGGCTATCAGTTCGGGGAACATGATGCCGAACGCACATCCTACGATACATATCGCCGAGGCTATGCCCACTGTGAGCTTGTAGGCCTGTTTGAGGCGGTCGAGCTTCCCGGCGCCGTAGTTGTATCCCACGATAGGCTGCATGCCCATGCCTAAGCCGATGAGGAATGTGACGATGAACATGGTGTAGGTGTTGAAGATGCTCGCCGCTCCGATATAGATGTCGGAGCCGTAGTCCTTGAGGGCGTTGTTCACGGTGATATTTATCAGGCATCCGGCTATGTTGACGAACGACGGTGCGGCACCGATCGATATTATCTGCCATATTATCCTCCAGCTCAGGGAGTAGATGCCTTTCTGGAAACGCACCGTGCTGTCGCGGCGTACGAAATGCAGGATCACGAACAGCGTGGACACGAACAGCGACAGCGACGTGGCGATGGCCGCCCCTTTGATTCCCAGATCGAACACGAATATGAAGATAGGGGCGAGGATCACATTGAGCACTGCGCTGATGATCATCGTGAACATGGCGCGCATCGGATAGCCCGAGGCACGCATTATGTTGTTGAGGTTGAAGCACAGGTTGGTGAGGAACATGCCGGGGAGCATGAACAGCATGAAGTCGCGGGCGTAGGGGATGGTGAGGTCGGAGGCTCCGAAGGCATACAGGATATCGTCGATGAACACACCGAACAGCGTCACGTACAATATGCCTATGATGAGGGTCATCACCAGCGAATTGCCAAGCACACGCTCGGCGCTCCTGAAATCCTTGCCTCCGAGCATGATGGAGGTGCGTGCGGAGGCGCCGGCACCTATCAGCACGCCAAGGGCTGCGGAGAGGTTCATTACCGGAAAGGTGACACCGAGTCCGGCAATGGCTTCCGGACCCACACCCTGGCCTATGAATATGCGGTCGATGATGTTGTTGAGCGATGTGACGAGCATTCCTGCCACTGCCGGGGCACTGTAGTCCCAGAGCAGGCGTCCGATGCTGCGGTCGTTGAGATGTTCGAGGTTTGCCTGCATAGGTCTTTAAGTTTATAAGGTTATCGCTTCGCTGCTTATAAGATTATAAGACACGAAATACATTAGTTCGTATAACCTTATAACCCTTTAACCTTATAACCACCAAGTTGAGAGAAGCGAAACTTGAATTAAAAACAGCGGAACTCCATCCGTGGTGTCCCGCTGTGTGTCTTGATGGGATAGGCTTACTTTCCGGTAGCTACCCTGGCGCGTTCGGCATACTTGCGGATGTCGAAGCTGAGGTTGTTGGCGTATTCCGGATATTTGTCGAAGATTGTCTTGTAGGCGTCGTATTCTTCGGAGTATTTGCCCTGCGCGCGGTAGATGTTGGCTTTCTTCACCAGCACGAAGGGCACCACCTGCGGATTGTTATCGGAGACGGATATAGCCTTGTCGTAGGCGGAGAGGGCCTTGTCGTAGTTGTCAAGGTTCACGTAGCAGTCGCCTAAGAGGGTGTATTTGCCGGCTTCCACCACTTTGCTGTCGGTAGAGGCGTCTTCGAGATAGCTGATTGCCTTCTGGTAGTCGCCTTTCTGGTAGAGACGGATCGCTGCTTCGAGCTTGGCGCGGTTGCCGCTCTTCGACCCTAAGGCTGCTGCCTCCATGTAGCGGGTGAGGGCTATCGAGTCGTTCATCTCTGTATCGGCGAGGGCTATTGCCTCGTCGGCTTTCTTGCTGGCGCTTGAGCTGATGAAATACCATATAAGACCGATCACTACGATAGCCAGTACGATTGCGGCTACGGTGATAATGGCCTTCTTGTTGACTTTTTTCTCAACAACGGGGGCGCTGTCCGTAGCGTTGGGCTGTGCGTTAAGATTATTGTTTTCCATTGAATATGATAATGTTTTTTATTTTCTTATGGATATGCGGCGTGAATCCGCTATCAGAGTGCAAAGTTAGTGTAATTTATCTATATATTAAAATTATAAGCCGAAAAAAAGATGCCGTGGCGGTGTTTTTCTATAAAAAACACCCGTCGCCTGTGGGCAACGGGTGTATATGACCGGATTTACGGGTATTAGTCGATGAGTTCGTCGGCCTTGTAGCCACCCATCTCGCGGATGGCGTTCTTCAGCATTGTGTACTGCTGATAGAGGTTGTTGACAGGCACTTCGCCCTTGGTGTAATCGTGCATCGGGCTCTTGAGGAAGAAGCTGAGGAAGCGCTGGATTCCTGAGCGTCCGGCGCGGGCAGCGAGGTCGCTGAGAAGCACGAGGTCGAGGCAGAGGGGTGCTGCCAGGATGGAGTCGCGGCAGAGGAAATTGATCTTGATCTGCATGGGGTAGCCCATCCAGCCGAAGATATCGATGTTGTCCCAGCCCTCCTTGGAGTCGTTGCGGGGAGGATAGTAGTTGATACGTACCTTGTGGTAGTAGCCCTGGTGGCCGCCTTCCTCAGCGCCGCCGCAGTTGGCGCCGTAGAGGTCGGGCTGCTCCTCGGGAACGAGGATGCTCTCGAGGGTGGAGAGCTTGGAGACTTCCTTGGTGCGGAAGTTGGCGGGCTCGTCGAGCACGAGGCCGTCGCGGTTGCCGAGGATGTTGGTGGAGAACCAGCCGTTGAGGCCGAGGCAGCGGGTGCCGATGATGGGTGCGAAACCGCTCTTCACGAGGGTCTGGCCGGTCTTGAAGTCCTTACCTGCGATGGGCATGCCGGTCTTCTCGGCGAGCTCCCACATAGCGGGGATGTCGACGGTGGTGTTGGGGGCACCCATGATGAAG
>CAYZPI010000115.1:0-9554 GCA_964480085.1 uncultured Bacteroides sp.
CGATCATGTCGTTGAGGTCGCGGTTGAAGAGCTCCAGGTCGAGGGCGTAGATCGACTCGTAGTCGAAGTCGCCGCTCTCGTCGCGTGGAGTGCGGTGGCGGTCGACGAAATAGTCGTCGAGACTCACCATCTGCGGTATGATGAGGTTGGTCATCAATTGTATGCCTAAGCGCTTTGTGGTGGTGGTCTTGCCCGATGACGATGGCCCGGCTATCAGCACCACCTTGGCGCCGCCCTCTTCGAATCGGCGTGTGATCTCGTCGCTGATGCGGGATATGTATTTGTCGTGGAGGGCTTCGGCCACGTTGATGAGCGTGGCTGAGTCGCCGCGTAGCACGGCCTCGTTGAGTTCGCCCACGTTCTTCACACCCACGATGCTGTTGAATTTCACATAGTCGGTGAACGCCTTGAACATCTTCTCCTGTGTCACCGGTTGCGGCGGCACGTCGGGGTTCATGCGGTCGAATCCGCGCAGCAGGAAGCCTTCCTTGTATGGGGTGAAATCGAATACCCTGAGCATGCCCGTTCGTGGTGCCAGGGTGCCGTAATAGCTGTCGCAGAGGTCATCGAGCTTGTAATATACCGTGTATAGCTCGTGGTTGGTCTCAAGGAGCTTCACCTTTGAGTCGAGCCCCTGGCGGCGGAAGATCTCCACGGCATCCTTTTTCAGGCGTTCCTTGTGGCGGAACACCATGTCGGCGTCGATGATCTTCTGCATCTCGGCTTTTATGGCAGCTGCAGTGGCGTCGTCGGCAGGTATGCCGTCGATACGGCAGTAGTAGCCGGCGGAGATGGAGTGGGAGATGCGCAGGCGCGCGCCGGGGTGGAGGGTCTCGATGGCCTTGTAGAGCACCATGCAGAGCGAGCGTATGTAGGTGCGTTCGCCCGAAGGATGCTTTATCGACAGGTATTCCACCTGCTTTGGCGCGAACAGCGGATAGTAGAGGTTCTCCGTCTTGTTGTTGACACGCGCACATATCGGGTTGAACGGCAAATCAAGTCGCCGGGCCACATCGAGAAGAGTTTCGCCTCCGTTGAAATCAACATATTCTCCGGTGTTGATGCAGAAAATTTTCAATTTGTCGCTCATGATTGTTTGATATTAAGGGTTGGATGATTCGTCTGCAAATTTAGTAATTTCGCGTCGCACTGCAAAGAAAAAAATCTCAGGCGGAAAGTCTCACGCAAAGAGTTAAACTCACGTAAAAGCGCAAAGTTTTAATTCTTTGCGCCCTTTGCGTCTTTGCGTGGGATAAAAAACTCGTCTTTGCGTGGGATTAGCGTGAGATATTTATTAACTTTGCAATATGGAAAAGAAAACGATATGGGACCTCTGCCGCGTGACGTTGGAGGAATTCAAGAGCGCCGAAAAGATGCCGCTTACTATCGTGGTGGACAATGTGCGCTCACTCAATAATATAGGTTCACTGCTGCGCACATCCGACGGGTTTGGCGTGGAGTGTGTGGCGCTCTGTGGAATCAGCGCCACTCCGCCGTCGCCTGAGATCCACAAGACCGCCCTCGGTGCGGAGGATTCGGTGGACTGGGTGTACTATCCCGCCACCCTCGAAGCTGTGCAAGCACTGAAGGAGCGCGGATATGTGGTGTGCTGTCTGGAGCAGGTGAAGGGCAGTGTGGCCTTGCAGGACTTTGTGCCGCAGCCGGGTGTCCGCTATGCACTGGTGATAGGCAACGAGGTGGACGGCGTTGATCCCGAAGTGGTCGATGCCTGCGATGTTTTTCTGGAGATTCCCCAGCGGGGCACAAAGCATTCCTTCAATGTGTCAGTCTCCGCCGGCGTGGCCATCTGGCATTTCTTCACCCATATCGGCCTGAGATGAGCCACAAGAGCAGTCCATCTCTTTTTCTGGCAGCGGCTTTAGCCGTTGCATTGCGAAGCATCGCGATAAATCCCGCTGCATCGGAGCCCATCGGCCTGCAACCGGATAAATCTCGATCTATCGCGGTGTATCCCGATTTATCCCCAGGCCCCGAGGCTCCCGGCCTCGGAAATGGCATCAGGCCTGAAAAAGGGCAGCTCGTCTTCGTCGCCGGGGGCGATTCCGATTTCTCCCGGGCCATCACCTCAGCCACAGCACTCCCGGATGGAATCGCTTTCGACCATGTGGGTATCATCGATGTGGACAGCACCGGGGTTTGGGTGGTGGAGGCAAGTCCGCGTGAGGGTGTGACAATCACGCCGTGGAGCGATTTTGCGGCCTCCTCGCCGCGATTGATGGTTGTGAGGGTAAATGATTCCATTGATGCAGCCGGAGCCGTAGAAAGGGCGAAAGAATACGTCGGACGGCCATACGACTGGGCCTACGCCCCGGGCCCCGACAGCATCTACTGCTCAGAGCTGGTTCAGCTCGCCTATCTTGATGCAGAAGGCAAACCTGTCTTTGAATCCCGCCCCATGAATTTCCTGGATGAGAATGGCGTGATGCCGGAATTCTGGACCCGCCTTTTCGAGAAGCTGGGAGTGCCTGTTCCTCAAGGCGTCCCCGGCACCAATCCTAACGATATGGCCCGCGACGCCCTGCGCCTCCAATAAGTGAGGGGGAGAAAGCGGGGGATGTGGGAGCTGAAGCTTCCACGCAATTCCAAATACACTCTTCAGAGGGGCGGTCGCGGCAAGGTCGAGGCTTTTAGCGGCCTTTAGCGGCAAGGCATGGGCTTTAGCAGGGAGCGGCAAGGCTCCATTGGAGTGTATTTGTAGTTGCGCCGGAGCTTCAGCTCCGGCCTTTCGGGGGCTCGGGTCTGCTTATGAGCGCGGCTAAAGCATTCATTTCCATGCAGTCCGGGCGCGATAGGGATGGCTTGGGCGGACGGGCGAGCGATATGATGAGCATGCGGCCTTCGGCACAGAGTGCGAAATCGTGGGCGGCAGGCTTGTATCGATCGCCGAAGGCATCGTGAGTGATCAGGATGAGGCGCCCTCCGGCCTGTTCGGCTTCGTAGCGTATTTCTTTCTCTCTTTTGCTGATGAATGGAGAGACAAGCACGCCGCCGTTGTCGGCAGTGTAGAGCCATTCGGCGCGATGCCGGGCGTGTTGGGCCGGGGTGTCGGCGCTGTGCACTATCACCTGGCTCTTGAAGGGGCAGTCGAGAAGCTGCAGGTTGCCGTATGCCTGGCATTGGGTTGTGTGCCGATTGTGATGTTGTTGCGACGCTTGAAGAAGTCGGGGATGGCACGGCGCACTGCCAGACGGTAGGGGTTGGCGCGGATATAGTTGAAGATGGTCTGGAGGTCGCGCTGGTTGGTTATGATCTGGTCGTTGAAACCCTCCTCGAAGAGGCACGTTATGCCCGCTGCAGTATAGATGGCATTTTTGAAGCGGGCTATGTAGAAGCCGAGCTGTTCGGGAAGCACAGCGGTCACATTCAACAGCAGATGCACATGGTCGGGCATCACCACATACTGCTCGGCTTTGAGCGCGGGATGGATTTTGGCGATGCTGTAGGCTGTGTCAGCTATTATTTTGCCGGTCTTCGACCAATGGGTGAAGGATGAGCCCCATATCCCTACCGGTAGCCTCCAGTCGCCCTTGATGGAGCTGAACGGCTCGGCAGTGGGGCTCTTGCTGAGGGTGATCATGTACCGGCAGACGGAGCGGTAGTCATGCCAGGCGGCGCGCTTTGTCTGTGAGTTGCGGGGCATTGGGTAGAGGATTCTTGTGGGCGATTTTTGGATTTTTTGAGATGAAATGTGGGAACTGAAGCTCCCATGCAATTCCAAATACACTCTTCAGCGGGCTATGGCGGGAGCTGGAAGCTTGATCATGGAGCGGGCTTGAGCTGTGGGAGCGGAGTGTTGAGCGGGCTTTGGCGTGGGCAGGAGGGGCCATTGGAGTGTATTTGTAGTTGCGCCGGGGCTTTAGCTCCGGCTTCTGGCTTCCTTTCAGCGCGGCTTCCTGACAAAAAGGCGATGCGCATGCGCATCGCCTTATATGTATCCTGGCTGGTTTATTTCTTCCAGGTGATCACACTGCCGGTCGGAGCCTGGGTATGGAAGCCATCGGAATTTTTCTGTACCCAGTCGTGGAAGGAGTTGGGGTATACTATGTACTCCCTACCGCCGAATGTGACGGAGGTCCTTGCTTCCTGGTTCGTATCGCCCATGTGGGATTCGTAGATGGGAGTACGCTCGGTGGGCCATTTGTAGTTGTTCGTGGTCACGAACATCTGCGGGAAGGATTTTTCGGATATGGCTCCGGTTTCATCGACCACAGGAGCCGAGAGCTCTGTGGTGCCTTCAGTATTTGTCACATGAACTGAGAATCCACCGAAATTCTCGGTGCTGTGGGCGGAGTTTGCCATGGTGAATGTGGCTGCCTCGCTTTCAGAAAGCACAAGAACCACTGTAGCGCCTACACCGGTGAAGGATAAGGTGTTGATCATCGTTGTGTGGGAATAGTTGCCGAACCACTGGTGCCATTCGTTGAATGTATCGTTTGAGTTTTCAGTGTATTGGTAGAATCCGCTATCTTCAGTTTGGGAATCATTCATTGGACCGCCGGTAATTTCGTGGTCTTTGTAGAATATTTTTGTCTCCAATGTACCGCCGGCTGCAAGCGCGGTCACTTTCACCTCACGTGTGCCACCTACGTGCTCTACTCCGAACACCACATCGTTGAAATCATAGTCGTCCGTCCCGCCAAGGTCCTCGCAGGCAACCACCCACTGGAATGCCTTGTCGGTGAGGTCGTCATCATCGTCGTCATCGCCTGGACCAGGAGTCGGAGGTGTAGGGGGGGTGACAGGGTCTTCATCTGGACGATCAATATCGGTTAACGTACCGATTTCGATAGGCAGATCAGGATTTGGGTTGGCAAGAGTGTCAAAACCATATACACGGAATACCATATCGTTCATGTCGAAATTATCTCCATACCAATCCTCGAAACAGAGATGGCGTTTAGTATTTCCATCTGTGTCAATACCATTTTTGAACGTAGCAACATAAGATGGTTGTTTGAATTGGCGTCCGTCATATACCAAACTATTGAGTTTGGACTGCGAATACATTACGTTATCGCCATTTTGAATGTAGAAACCGAATTCCTTATACGTTGAAAGTTTAACATGTACAGCATATGATTCATAAAAATCTGCATCTTTCCCCTCAGCGGAAGTTTCAATAAATGAACATTGAGTCTTTTTATTAACATCCATGAGTCCGAAAGTTCCGTCATGTGTATAGATGTACAGAGTGTTTATTGAGAAAATGTCGGAAGCGCATTCATGGTTAATGTCATGGTCTACAGATGTGGATCCAATTTCGCGTTTTATACCATCACTATAGATACGATAATAAGTACCGTTGGAGTATAAGTATTTGTTTGGGAATTTTTCTACCAGTTTATCCCACATACCATCTTTGGCAGCCCAATCTGGTATCTCAGTAAAGTTGGCATAGGTATCTTTCAGCTCGGCTTGATAGGGAGTGTAGAAATTTATCGGACCTTGAAAGAAAGGAATTCTGACCACATTATAAGTAGCTATTACATCTCCGTTGGCAAATGCATTCCCATACCAATTGGCATTGTCTTTAACTTCTACAGTCTCTGTAACACCTTCTATAGGGTTCTCTTCAATCCAATAGATGCCTATAATGTTGTTCCATAGAGAAGTTGTATTCCAATATTCAGGAAATAGATAGAACTCTTTAGCGTTGGTGTAGAAATTATCAGTAACATTATCTTTATCGACGTTGGTGCTTTCCCAATAATAATCCGGGGTCGAAAATTGATCATTGCTTTCTGGAAGAATACCTATAGCTTCCATAGCGACATCAGGTAAAAGTGTGAGGACACGATGGATATTTTTTTCAATGGTAACTGTCACTCCATCGTATGTACCGCTTATACCTAAGCCGTTTTGAATTCCACCCAAAGCGGCACGGCTGAGATTGGAGGCTGTCAAATCTACACTTTGGCCGGGGGTGAAGGCCATCTTTTTGCCGTTGGCTTTGAGCTGGTAGTTGGTGGCGCCCTTGGGGATGTCGAACTTGAGGGTGCTCATGCCGGCTTCGACATCGTATTTGCCGAAGAGGTAGGTTTCACCGTTGAAATCGGCGTAGATTTTTACTGTGGTGGGGGCGGAAGCGTTGATGGTGACATCGGAGTTCTGGGCAGCCGTCCAGTCGTGACCGGGGGCTATAAGGCCAAACGTGCTGATGAAGTCACGGGCATATTCTTCCTCGCGTGTGATCTCATAGGGCTCATTGCTGCAACCGGACAGGAATGTCAGGCCTGCAAGCACTAGCATTCCCGACAAAATTTTGTTAAAGCGCATTGGGTAAGGTTTATGAATTAGTAAAATATATATAGATGTTTGCGCTATCCGGAGACTTCAAATCGCCAAATAACTCGCAAATTTAATAATAATTTTTCATTTTCCGCTTGTTTATTAATGTAAATTAACATATTTTCGTTTTATCGCAAAAGTCGCTCCTGTTCAATCGCTATCTTACCGAAAAAATTTTGGCGTTCGCCTTGAAAAGGTGTAAATTTGCATCGCTTTTGGGCTTGAAAACGTGATTTTAGAGCCTGATGATACTTGTGTATGGATTATATCGACCATAGTGAGGAAAACCGGGATATGGATTGTTTTGCTAAATAGATATGGAACTGAGAGAAGAATTGCTTACACGCTATATACTGCCTCTGCGCGAGGGCGGCTCGTTGCCGCTGCTGGGCGAGGCGGCCGACGGTTTCCGCTACGTGGTGAAGATGCGCGGGGCCGGGCACGGCAAGAAGGCACTGATTTCCGAGCTTGTCGGAGGATTGGTGGCCAAGGCATTTAAATTCCGAACGCCAGAACTGGTGCTCGTGCATCTCGACGGGGTGTTCGGCATCACGGAACCGGACGAGGAGGTGCAGGAACTGATGCGCAAATCGGAGGGTCTGAACCTTGGAATGCATTTCCTTGACGGAGCCGCCACCTTCGACCCTGCTGTCAACACCGTGGATGAGCTGACGGCATCAAAACTTGTGTGGCTCGACGCTTTCCTTACCAACGTGGACCGCACGCGGCTGAACCCCAACATGATGATATGGCATAACGAGCTATGGCTCATCGATTTCGGAGCCTCGCTGTATTTCCACCATTCGTGGAAGGATCCGGAGGCAGCTGCACTTGATCCGTTCCCGTATATCAGCCGCCATGCGTTGCTGCCATGGGCAACGCGCCTGGAGGAGGCTGATGCCCTCATGCGCCAGGCGATCACGCCGCGCACGCTCAGCCGCATCGTCGACCTCATCCCGGAGGAATGGCTCGACGAGGAGGGCAGCGACATCACTCCGGCGCAGCGCAGGGAGGCGTACCGCCAGTTTTTGACGCACCGTCTTGCCCAGAGCCGAATATTCACCGCCGAGGCCATACGCCAGCGCGACATGCTGAAATGACTATGGACGGGAACGTAATATATGAGTATTGCCTGCTGCGCTATGTGGCTGATGTGGAGCGGGAGGAGTTCGTGAATGTGGGCCTGCTGATGATGTCGAAGCGTCAGCGATGGTTGCGATGCGGGCTGCACATCGACGAGCGGCGTATCGCCGCGATCTTTCCGCGAGCCGATATCGTGAGACTCCGACAGCAACTGGCGGTGTTCACACGCCAGGATGTACCCGCCGCCGACCTGACGGTAGAGGAGCGTTACCGCTGGATGGCGGCGGTGAAGAGCGCCATCATCCAGACCTCTCCATCGCATCCGGGCATCCTGCCGCCGCCCTCTGCACGAGAGGATGCCCTCCGTGCCCTCGACGCCAAGTTCGACACCCTCTTCCGCCGACTCGTCCAATGAAAATCTCACTATTTCTTTGTGTCCTTTGCGTGAGATTACTTAACTTTGCGTGATTTTTTAATATTTTGTTACAATTTCTATGAGAAAAGGTTTGATTATGGCGGCCTGTGTGGCTGCCGCATGGCTGCCGGCAAGCGCCAAGTATGCAACTCCCGGTGACTTGACAACTTATTCGCTCGCCGATCTCGCCGCTATCGAAGAGGCTCCGGTGGTGGACCTCGACGGCACCTATTACATCACAGGCGACCTCGCTATCTCCGAAGGTGACTCGTTGAAAGTCAACGAGGCCGCACACATTAAAATCCTTGCCGACGTCACCCTGTCCATCTCCGGATATCTGGAGATGAATTCCCCTGATACCGTCTATGTATCGAATTATGATGAAGAGGAAGGGTATCCGCGGAGCATCATGATCGACGGTGGACGCGCCGTGCTGCGTAAGGTGGCTTTCACCGGAGTGGGTGTGCACAGCTGGTCGGAGGAACCTCTCTCGGTGGAGGGTTGCTCGTTCACGGGCGTGACCGCTGCCTCGAACAGCACCGGCGCTGTGGCGTTTGGAAAATCGAGCGCCGGCAACGAGATACGCGGGTGTGTGTTCACCGCCAACGCCGTACCTGCAATAGGTTCGGCGGCCAATGCATTCTGCGGAATAGGCATCTATGATTGCTTGCTGACAGATAACAACACCGACAATTCCAACAAGCCGCAGATCAACATAACCACTCCCGCCGAAAACGGGCCGACTGTGGTATCAAACAACGAAATCACCGGCGCGAAGCGCAATATGGTGGGCGGTATCTCGGTGTCGAACATGGTAGGCGGCGAGATGGGCGATGTGGAGATCTCAGGCAACACAATCACCGACAACCGCTATGGCATCAACATCTTCGGCCCGATGCGTGCCGTGTTGAAGGATAACAGGCTGACAGGCAACCGCTATGAGTCGAATCCGATGAACGGCGGCAGCGGAATATCCTGCACTGCCTTCACCGGCAACGAGAGTGTGGTGATCTCCGGCAACCATATCGAAGGCAGCCTCTGGGGCGTGACTCTCATATCATACGGTTTCCTTATGCCTTCCTACTATCCCGGCGGAGGATTCGAATACGTGAGCCTTGGCGGTCCCGCCGATTCAATATACCCTTCGCCCGGCGAGAATGTATTCGTGGCGAACGGTAATAATGGCACGGAATATGATCCCACCGTGCCCTACGATCTCTACAACAACACCGACCAGACTGTGTATGCCCAGAACAACACCTGGAGCGTGCCCGAACAGACTGCTGAACTGGTGGCCTCGGTGATATTCGACAAGGCCGACGACGCACGCTTAGGTGAGGTGATCTACATGCCCACCCATGCCGGTGTGGGTTCCGTGAAGGCCGATGCGGCCCTTCTGTGCTATGACGCTGCAACCCGGACGATAGCAGGCGACGGCGATATCCGTGTGTTCACCGCCGACGGCCGTCTGGTGCTGACCGGCACCGGCTCCGTATTGACAGCCTCGCTCCCCGCCGGCCTCTACGTAGCTGTAAGCTCCAACGCTACTTTGAAATTCACTGTCCGCTGATAGACACGAGGCTGTGTCAAAATAGGCGCAACCTCTTGTTTATGGCGTTGAGGTTTCTATAAATTTTAGGCGACCGAATTTTGAGGATTTCTCCAAAATATTGGATTCTCAGGCAGTAAAATCTGAGTTATAACGCAAAACAGACCATTTTGGGGTGTATTTCCCCCGTTTTTGGTC
>CAYZPI010000116.1:0-9519 GCA_964480085.1 uncultured Bacteroides sp.
CCATGATTTCTTCGAAGGGATCAACGTCGGTCTTCGATTTGGGCTTCATGCCGAGCACCACGTCGCCGTACATCTGCACGAAACGGCGGTAGCTGTCCCATGCGAAGCGGGGGTTTCCGCTCTTGCGTGCCAGCGACTCGACAGTGGCGTCGTTCATACCGAGGCTGAGCACGGTATCCATCATGCCGGGCATTGATGCGAGCGCACCTGAGCGAACCGACACGAGCAGCGGGTTCTCGGGATCGTTGAATTTGTTTCCGGTGAGGGTCTCGATGTGCTTCACGGCATTCTCTACATCTTTGCCGATTTTCTTCACCACTTCGTCGCGACCGTACTGTGTGTACTCTGTGCAGACTTCGGTTGTGATTGTGAAGCCGGGGGGCACGGGCATGCCCAAAAGATTCATTTCAGCGAGGTTGGCGCCTTTGCCTCCGAGGAGGTTTCGCATGTCGGCATTGCCTTCTGCCTTGCCGTCGCCAAATGTATAAACTCTTTTCATGTAAGGGTTAATATTATGTGTTGTTAAACTTAAGAGTATTATCTTTGTCGGATAACATGATGTCGCCGATGGCTTTTATGAGTGCAAATTTAGGATTTTTATGCCAATTATCAGCCCTAAAACGCCCTAAAATATAGATTGTCAGTCTGATTTTATATATTTTAACACTACGGGCGATCCTTCGCTATTCGAAGAATTTGCTTATGGCTGCAGTGATGTCGCGCGTGATATAGTCGAGCGGGGTGATGAAAGGAGTGAATTTTTTCTGTGAGAAATGTGTGAATAGTTTCAGTTCTCCGGGCACAATCTCGATATGGAAATTGTCGGTCTCGCCGAATGGTTCTCCGTCGATGTGTGCCGCCGAGGGCTCGTCGGTGGCGATATCCACGGTCTTGGCCCTTATTATCTCTATCTGGCGGTTGTGAGGGAGCATCCCTGTGAGCATGTCCACTCCCATCATAAGCAGTTGTATGTTCGAGGCATCGTTGAGGATTATCACATCGAGAAGCCCGTCGGTGATGGATGCGTCCGGGGCTATGAAGGCATTGTTGCCGTACTGCGAGGCATTGCAGCAGGCGATCACGAATGCCTTGCGCTCAAAGGTGGTTTTGCCGTCGATGGTGACGCGATAGCTTCGGGGCTCATATCCGTTGAACTCCTCAAGACCCTCCTTCAGATAGGTGAACAGCCCGCGGGTGCTCGCCTCGGCGAAACGCTTGGCCACCGCCCCGTCGAATCCAAGACCAAAGGTGCAGAAAAATTTCTCGCCATTCACAGTGCCGTAATCGCAATCAGTGATGTTGTCTTCACTTATGATGTCGATGGCTCCTAATTCGTGGGGGGCGAGACCGATGTGGCGTGCCAGGCCGTTGCCGCTTCCTGATGGCAGGATTGCCATTGGAATGCCTGTGCCGCAAAGTGCGCGCGCTGTCTCGTTGACTGTGCCGTCGCCTCCGCATGCCGCCACAACATCATAACCCGATTCTATGGCTTCTGCAGCAAATTTTGTGGCGTCGTCCGGTCCGGTGGTCAGGCGAATGTCCACATCATAGCCTTTGTCGCGGAGCTTGCTCTCCATCTTGGGGATAAGCTCTGTCTTGTCGGTTGTCCCTGAGATAGGATTCACTATCAGAAATAGTCGTTTGCGTTCCATTCCGCAAAGTTAAAATAATTTATTGCCCGATACAAATTTTTTTAGTAATTTTGCGCCAAAATGTCAATTATCACGAAATAATAACACTGACAATATAATGGCAATAGAACTGAAAGGACTCACCAAGCGAAGTGAGAATTATTCGCAATGGTACAATGAGCTGGTAGTGAAGGCCGATCTCGCCGAGCAGTCGGCTGTGAGAGGCTGTATGGTAATCAAGCCTTACGGATACGCTATCTGGGAAAAAATGCAGCATACGCTCGACACAATGTTCAAGCAGACCGGTGTGCAGAATGCCTATTTCCCATTGTTGATTCCCAAATCGTTCCTCTGCCGCGAGGCCGAGCATGTAGAGGGTTTCGCAAAAGAGTGTGCCGTGGTCACCCACTATCGTCTGAAGAACGACCCCGACGGAAAGGGTGTCGTGGTGGATCCTGAAGCCCGTCTTGAAGAAGAACTCATCGTGCGTCCCACATCCGAAACCATCATCTGGGGAACCTACAAGAACTGGATACACAGCTGGCGTGATCTGCCTCTGCTCATCAACCAGTGGGCCAACGTGATGCGTTGGGAGATGCGCACCCGCATGTTCCTCCGCACTGCCGAATTCCTCTGGCAGGAAGGGCATTGTGCGCATGCCACGGCCGAAGAGTCGGAGAAGCGCACGGTGGAGATGATCAACCTCTATGCCAGGTTCGCCGAAGATTATATGGCAATGCCTGTGATCCAGGGTGTGAAGACAGCCAACGAAAGATTTGCCGGCGCACTCAACACCTACACCATCGAGGCGATGATGCAGGACGGCAAGGCTCTTCAGGCCGGCACTTCCCACAACCTCGGCCAGAATTTCGCAAAGGCATTCGATGTGACTTTCGCCAACAAGGAGAACAAGCCCGAATACGTATGGGCAAACTCCTGGGGTGTATCCACCAGATTGATGGGAGCCCTGATCATGACACATTCCGACGACAACGGTCTGGTGCTTCCGCCGCATCTTGCGCCGATTCAGGTGGTAATTATTCCTATATATAAGAATGCCGAGCAACTCAACAAGATTTCCGACACAGTGATGCCCATCATCGAGGAACTCCGCTCGATGGGAATAAGTGTGAAATACGATGACGCCGACAACAAGCGACCGGGCTTCAAGTTCGCCGACTACGAGCTCAAAGGTGTGCCCATCCGTCTGGCTATCGGAGCCCGCGACATCGAGAACGACACCATCGAGCTCATGCGCCGCGATACACTGGAGAAGGAGACTCATCCAATCGTCGGCATTGCAATGCATATCAAGAACGAGCTGGAGGATATCCAGCGCAATCTTTTCGAACGTGCGAAAAAACTCCGCGAGGAGAACATCCATGTATGCGACTCCTACGAGGAGTTCAAGGAGAAAATCGAGAATGGCGGATTCTTCCTGTGCCACTGGGACGGCACAACAGAGACTGAAGAACGCATCAAAGAGGAGACCAAGGCAACGATACGCTGCATACCCCTCGATGGCGACGACACTCCAGGTGTGTGCATGGTGACTGGCAAACCTTCGGCCCGGCGCGTGATCATCGCACGAAGCTATTGATTGGACATGGACAGCAAGACATTTAATTCCCGGTTGGCTCGCCAGATGGACTGCGACACCAAGTGTGTCGCCGAATTGATGGCGGCTTTCGCTACGGTGATCCGTGAAAGGGTGGCCGAACTCGACACTGTCACAATGCCGGGTTTCGGCAATTTCGTGGCTGTGAAAAGAGCGGAAAGGATCGAGACCGATTCAGCCACGGGCCGTCAAATGTTGATGCCTCCTAAAATATCTGTTGAATTTGTGGCTGGTTCTGCCCTGAAAAAGCACCTGTCGCATGAATAGTATCATCTCGCTTCCAAAACTCATTGATCTTCTTGCCAAAGCCTCGTCGAAGGACAGGGCTTTGTGCGAGAGGTTCGTCAAGGCGTTCTCTTCCGAAGTAGGGGAGGCTTTGGGCTCAAGCGGTAGTGTGAAGCTCAAAGGTTTCGGACAATTCAGAGTAGTATCCTACGATGGTATCCGACGTATTGTCTTTGTGCCCGAAAAGGATATGGCGGATGCTGTGAATGCTCCGTTTGTCTGCTTTGAACCGGTGGAGCTGGCGCCTGGTGTCGATGAAGAGGTGCTTTCGAGTGTCGATGACGACATGTCGGACTCTGTTTCGGCAAACATAATAATAGGTCAGGCCGACGAGGCGATCACTGACACCATTTATGAAGAACCGGAGGATTCTGCCGACCAACCGGCCCAGCTGTCGATTGACTTTGTCCAGGAGGAAATTGTGGCTGAGGCTACCCCGACACCTGAGGTCCCGGCTGACGATGTCCCTGACCAGGAAAGCCTTGATGAAGAAGAGGCTGCTCCGGAAAGTGTGGAGATAGATTTCGGAATCGAGATACCGGTCATCTCCACGGATGAAGAGCTGACGGATGTAACGCAAGAGGAGAAAGACATCAAAAGTGAGGCAGAAATGCCTGAGCTCTCAGAATCTCCCCAGCCTTCGGATACAAACGGACCATCGGAGATAATTGGAGTTGATGATAAGGCAGAAACACCGACTTATGATGACATTCCATCCCAGCCGTGGGCCACTGCCCGCACTGAAGAGGATATCCCGGTGCAGGCAGGCCTGGATCTGCTCACTCCTGAGGCACGCCAGCGGTTGCAGACTCAGCCGTACAAGAAAAAGACAAAAACAGAAGTCTCCGGTTTCCCTTGGTTCTGGGTGGCGGTTGCTTATGTCGGAGGCATGGCGATAGGCTTTGCTCTTGGATTCTTCGGACATGATTATCTGAAGGGTCAGTCGGATGAAGATGATACGATCGACCTTTCTACTCCGGCAAATGTTGGTTCTACAGATGAGGTAATCGACCTTACGGTGACAGACGATGAATTGCTGTATTCTGAAATGGATGACAGTCTGCAACAACCCGAGGTAAATGTCCCCACAGGTGTTTCTGACACCATCTCCACCACCGTTGCAAAGGAAGATTCGATTGTGGCACCACAACTTGGGCAGGCTCCCGTGTATGATACGATCACTCCTAAAAACAACCTCAATACCTTGGCACTGAAACATTATGGCAACAAGGTGTACTGGGTGTACATTTTCCTCGACAATCAGGATAAAATCAAAAATCCCAATAATGTGATCGTAGGCACGAAGCTTCGCATTCCTCCAAAAGCTCAATACGACGTATCCGATTCCGACGAGAAGGCAAATATCGATGCAGCCTTACGCAAGCAATCTGAGATATACACACGCTTCGGCTTGCAGTGACACATTCAGCCGACTGTCGAAAAAATAATATGATTTTCGAAACTTTATGTGAGTGACAAGTGTTGTACACATATAAAGTTTCGAAAATCATTTTTAATTTTTACGACTATGGACAAATATGTATGTGAAGTATGCGATTGGGTTTACGACCCCGAAGTAGGTGATCCTGATGCCGGTATCGCTCCCGGCACAGCTTTTGAAGATCTTCCTGATGATTATGTATGCCCCGTATGTGGTGTAGGTAAGGATCAGTTCAGGAAAGAAGAATGAACGACCCCGACGATCCCGTGGTATGCGGCGTATTCTCAAGAGAGCCGGAGGCGTACTTGGTAAAGTCGATTCTTGAGCAGGAAGGGATATTTGTAGCTGTGATCAATGATTCATTTTCGCGCATTTATCCCATAGGTTTCAATTCCATCGGTGGTATCCGCCTGATGGTGCGTAACTCAGATTACGGGCGTGCCATGGATATCATAAATTCCCTCAACCTCGATGAATTTTGAAATATCGCTGACATAGAAATGACATGTTGACGAAAAAAATCTCCGCTGGACATTGTGCCCAGCGGAGATTTTTTCGTCGGCAAATGCAGGTTACTTTGCATATTGGCTCAGGTCAAGCCTGGTGGCGGGCTGTCCGCCTTCCCACCAGTCGCACTCTATCATTTCGAATGCGGCAGGACCTGTAACCTTGTAGATAATGGTGTACTGTGTGGTCGCACCCGTGTAGACTGCGAAATTGATGGTGTAGAGCACATCTATTCCATCCACCGGAACGGCATCACTGTGAAGCTCTGCCAAGGCTGCGGGCATCACCTGGAAGGCGAAACGCTGCTTCATCAGTTCTACGATCTCATCGTCGCTCATGCCTGCATAGCCTTTCTCGTATTGACCGATTGCGGCAGCCGGGCGCAGGTCCACATTGCCCTGATAGGCAGATGTACCACAGTAATATTCATTATTCTTGTAAGAGGTGACATACTCGGGGTAGTGCTGTAGCACCCAGTTCACACAAGTCTGATAATAGAGCGTCGATACGGGTTGGCTTCTGCCGGCGGGCAGGGTGATGGTGACGCTCGGATCATAATTCCACTTTCCGTTGCTGCGTACGAATTGAGCTGTGGTTGGTTCCAGTCCGTTGTACTTGTTCCATGTGGTGCCATCGTAGGTGTAGAGGTCGCAGCGGTAGGATGTTGTGGAGCCGTTATAATACAGGTACATCACATATTTCTCGTCGTCGACATCAGCATACGGGAATTTTCCATTCAGATACTTTGGCAGAAACTGTGCGGGCAGGTCGTTCGACAGATTCATGTATTTCTGTCCCATCGCCGTATAGTCGGAAGGCTGGAGTATGATGGCATCCGACGATTCAGCCCACTTGGAGCCGTTGAAATAGTAAAGTGCGTTGACATCAGTCAGGGGCACTGTGGCGAGAGGGGCCTTGGCGGGAGCCTTTGCGCCCTGTGTGGACATATAGAGCTTGGGCATCACGCCTTTTGCATTGGCGTAGGAGCCGTAGGAGCTGTAGCTCGGATCGTACTGTATGTATTTCTCAACGGCCTTGTTGAGGATTTTGGCAGTGCCGTCGGCTCCGATTTCGATGCTCCATTCTGCACCGCTTTCAGGCAGGGTTGCGCTGAAATTGAAGCTGTTGTATGTGCCCGACTGGTACACATATTTGTCGTTGGCATCCTTGATGTAGTAGTCGCCGCCGGGAGCGGTCTCGATTGTGAAGTCGCAGGCAGCGTTTTCGAGGTCTATGCCAGTGCCGTCCTCCACCACCTCTTCCACCGACCAATAACCGTAGTTCTTGTCAAGAGTTATGGCTGCGAAGCCGTCGGCAACAATTGCATACTTTGCTCCGCTCACAATCGCAGAGGCAAGGGTATGGGTGTAGGAGGGGGCGTCGGGTGTGCCGAATATCGGCTCCTGCTCGGTGATGGAGTAGTTGGCCACGGCATAGTCGCCGGCTTGAGCTCCTGCTATCGTTCCGGCAAGGATTCCGGGAATCGAGCGTGAGGGTTGTTTGGAGGGTGCGAAGCCATTGATGAAATTGTCGTCGCTACCCCACACGGCGATGTAGTCGTCGGTGGTGAGGTCGTATTGCACTGCGCTCTGCAGGGCGGTGATCTCGGCGGGCATGCCTACGCTTTCATTGAAAGTGAGCTTGATAGCCGATTTGTTCGACAGGGTGAAGAATGGCGATGAGGTGTCGGCGAACCATGCGGGCACATATTTGCTTGCAGGTGCTTCCTCTGAGAAGCAGTGGTTTGTGCCTACGGCTGCGAGGGCTTTGCTTTCCTCGTCGGTTGTGGCGAGGGCCTTGTTGGCAGCAAGCTTTGCTATTGCTTCGTAGTCGGCGTCGGTGAGGGTATAGTTGATGGTCTGTACGTCGGTGGCTGAGATGGTGCCCTCGGAGTTGACGATATCCTTGAAGCCGTCGAGATCGTCGTTCCAGGCATTTTCGCTGCATCCGGTCATCGCAACGACCATGGCCGACAGGAGCGTACCGTTTATTATTGATTTTCTCATTGTTGTAGTCTGTTGTTTGTTGTGATTAGAAGCTTACTTTAAGACGTACGGAGTAGGTGCGGCCGAAAGAATATAGCACCCTGAATGCGTTCTGCCAGGTGCCGTCGGTGGCCACATCGGTGTATGCGTCCATCACATAGTTGTAGTTGAACACGTTGTATACGTTGCCCGACAGGATGGCGTCGAGTCCGCCCATCTTGAAGCGGTAACTGGCGTTCAGGTCAAGCTGGTTGCCCCATGGAATGCGCCAGGGGTCGGCAACGTTGATGTCGGCTCCGGGAAGATAGGCGCTGGAGTTGATTTCATAGTCGCTGTAGTTGTGGCTGCTCAGCACCCAGTCGCCTCCTACTGTCACGCCTTTGAACGGACGGAACTTGGCGATGATTGCGCCTGTCCACTGCGCCGATCCTCCCACCTTCTTGCCTTTCTGCTTGAGCACGGCGTAAGCGTGGTCGGGAGCGAGGATTCCGGAAGCCACTTCATATTTGTTGTTGAGCGGCTGACCAAGGTCGTTGTAGAAATAACCGGTGGCGTCGCTGTCCCAGATCCAGTCGCCGATCGAAGCCATTCCTTCGAGGGTGAACCAGTTGCAGGGCTGGAATGTAGCGTTCACTTCCACACCTGCGTGGCGGGCGTTCACACCGCTCATGTTGAAATAGTTGTAGCCGCCGTCGTTGCGCTGGATGGAGCGGGTTGTGGTCTTGTCGAGCCATTTGGTGAAATAGGCGTCGACATTGACGCTGAATATCGGCGAACGGTAGCCGTAACCAAGCTCGAACGACATCACTTTCTCATTGAGCGGGTCGGGGTTGGCTGCGTTGCTGGTAGCCGCGCTCAGGAACACACCGCTCAGGTAATAGGGGGCGCGGGTGATATAGCCGAGGTTGACGTACACGTTGTTGTGGCGGTTGATGTTGTAGTTGGCACCGCCTTTCACCGATCCGGCCACGAAATTATAGGAGTCGGATTTCTCATGCTCCTTGTCGTAGTAGAAACGGTTCACGTTCCAGTATGTCGAGTTGTTCACGGTGGCGGTGAGGATAGCGGTGAGTCTCTTGTCCAGGCCAGTGTATTCGCCCTGCAGATAGACGCCTTCCTGTGCAATGTGTCCGTCGTAGTCGCGGTACACGATATCTCCCACGCCGAGCTTCTGGTTCACCCATTCGGGATCGGCGGCGAGGTAGTTGTTCTCCACCTTCATGGTCTTTCCCACTTCGCGGCTGGGATCAATGTAATACTCACCGTTGTAAAGGTCCACGATCTTGTTCTTGTGGTGGGCAATGTAGTAGCGGAGATCGATACCGCCGGTGAATGTGAACGTGCCGGGGATGATGGCATTCTTGTAGTTCGACACCAGGCCATACCACTCATGCGAGTTTTCGCTGTCGCTCATCACGAGCACCGAACCTGTCGACGACTGTTCGTTCATCTCCTGGATGGCGGCGTAGTCGAACGATCCGTCGGCGTTGCGGAAGGCGGTGTTGAGCACACCGCTGCTGGCTCCATACCATGAGTTGCGGCTCACTGAAATTCCGTTCCATGTCGTACTGCGTCCTTGTCCCGAATAGCCGCCGCCAGTGGCGATTGAGGCATAGATTGATGTTGACAGCGACGATTTGTAGTCGATCTGCCAGGTGTGTGCCAGCGAGATATGTGGTTTGTGGTAGTGGTTGTAGCTTGTGTTGATCTCGTTACCGTATTTGTCGTAACCGAATGTGGGGTTGTAGCGGTAAGGGCTCTCGCCGTTCATGTAGTTGCGGGCCTGCTGCCATCCCTCGATTGTAAGACCGTTCTGGTTGCTGCGCTGGTAGTGCCATTGCGGTGCGCCGGTGGCTGTGAACGATAGCTGATGGTCATCGTTGATGCGCTTCGACACGTTGAGGAAATAGGTGTATCCGTTGTTGCCTGTGCCCTGTACATATCCGTCCGACCATGTGCGGGCTCCGAGGAACGTCATTGCCCAGCCGTTTTTCATCAGTCCGGTGGACACGGTGGCTCCGATCTTGTTGTAGCCGTCGTTACCCATTGCGT
>CAYZPI010000117.1:0-9335 GCA_964480085.1 uncultured Bacteroides sp.
TCATCGTCAATTAGGTCAAGTGAAATATGCATTAATTTAATTCAACCAACAGGTTTATTCACTATTCACTATCACCTATCACCTATTTAAGGTCGAGGATCACGTTGTCGGAGCCTTTCTCGTGGTAGTGGCGGCGGAGGGGATGGCGGCGAGCCTCGTCCTCACGGCGGCGGTTGTTGAATATGTCGATGGCGGCATAGAGGGCTGCGCGGAGAGAATCGGGGGATGCCTCGCCAAGGCCTGTGATGTCGTAGCCGGTGCCGTGGTCGGGCGATGTGCGCACGTATGGCAGTCCGGCTGTGAAATTCACTCCGGTGTCCATGGCCAGCGCCTTGAACGGTGCGAGGGCCTGGTCGTGGTACATGGCGAGGATGCCGTCGAATTTCACGAATCTTCCGGCACCAAAGAATCCATCGACAGCATACGGACCGAAAGCCAAGATTTTGTTGGTCTTAGCCTGCTCGATGGCAGGAATGATGATTTCCTGCTCCTCCGTGCCCAGCATACCGTCCTCTCCGGCATGCGGATTGAGCGACAGCACTGCTATACGTGGCGAATCAATGCCGAAATCGCGGATGAGAGAGCGGTGGAAGATGTTGAGTTTCTGTAGGATGGCTTCCTTTGTGATGGCTGCCGGAACATCGCGCAGGGCGCAGTGGGTGGAGACGAGAGCCACACGCAGTGTGTCGTTGAACAGCACCATCAGAGCCTCTGAGCCTTCGCCCACAGCCGCTTCCAGATATTCCGTGTGACCGGGGAAGACGAAGGCTTCGCTCTGTATGCTGCGTTTGTTGATTGGAGCTGTGACAAGGACGTCGATGTAGCCTTCGCGCAAGTCGGCCACCGCGCGCTCAAGGCTTGCGAAAGCCGCCTCTCCGGCGATTTGGGTAGCCACACCCGGGTCGACCTTCACATCCTCGGGCACGACGTTGATGATATTGTTGGCTCCGTCGACGATAGACGCACCGCTTTCGACCTGCTTGAAGGGTACCTCTGGCAAGTCAAGCAGCTTGCGGTAGAAGGATGCTATTTTTGCAGAACCATACACCACCGGGGTGCACATTTCCAGAATCCTGTTGTCTTCAAGCATCTTCAGGATTATCTCATATCCGATGCCGTCGATGTCGCCGTGGGTGATACCCACTCTTATGAGTCGTTCGTTCATTTCTTTATTTTATCTTTTTCCGAAGCTGATTCAGGATTGGGCTCGCTGTAGCTCGCCCCTTATACAAAAAACTTAATGCTTCTTATATTAAAACTTAATGCCTTTTATACAAAACCTTAATCGCTATTCATTATTCACTTTCTGTTTGCCGGCGAGCATGCCGCATGCCGCCATGATGTCCTCGCCGCGCGAGGCACGGATTGTGGCAGTGACGCCCAGGGCGTTGAGGCGGTCGCGGAACGCCTCCATAACCTCCATTGACACCGGTCGAAGGTCGGAGCCAGGAATGGCATGGAAGCGGATGATGTTCACTCTGGCTGCCGTGCCCTCAATCAGTCGGGCAAGGGCTTCGGCATTCTGCATTGAATCGTTCACACCCTTCCACATTATGTATTCCACCGACAGACGGCGCTGATGGGCGAAATCATAGCCCCGGAGCATCGCCATCACATCGCGGATATGGAATGCCTTCTCTATGGGCATCAGGGATTCACGTCTGGCGGGTACGGGCGAGTGTACGCTCACGGCAATATGCACTTTGGTGGATTCAATGAGTGTGCGCAGTTCAGGAATTTTGCCGATGGTGCTCACGGTGATACGCTTCGGGCTCCACGCCAGACCCCATGGGGCTGTGAGGATCCCTATTACGGATAACACTGCGTCGAGGTTGTCGAGAGGTTCACCCATGCCCATGAACACGATGTTGGTGAGCCGGTGGGCCTGCTCGCCGTCATCGGTCTGAGAGAGGGCCGCCATTTGGTCGACCGTAAGAATCTGGTTGATGATGGCGCATGCCGACAGCTGGCCGTGGAAGCCTTGGCGCCCTGTCATGCAGAACACACAGCCCATCCTGCAGCCCGCCTGGGACGATACGCACAGAGTGGCACGGTCGCGGTCGGGGATATACACTGCCTCCACATCCCTGCCGCCGGCTCCCGGGAAAAGATATTTCACTGTGCCGTCGGTGCTTCGTATGGAGGTGAGGGGCTCCTCGCGGCCCACGCAATAGCGCTCGCCAAGGGTAGCGCGGGCCTTTTTGGAGAGATTGGTCATTTCGTCGATGGATCGGGCTCCTTTCTGATAGAGCCACTGCGCGATCTGGCCGCCGGCGAAAGCAGGGAGGCCTGAAGCTACTGCCGTTTCCCTGAGCCGGTCAAGCGTCATGCCTAATAAAGGTATTTTTCCACTCTCAGCCATTTACAATAGTCGAATCTTAATTTTTGCACAAATTTACGCATTTTGCGCGTATTCATCCACTAATAATAGTTAAATGTTAAAGTTTTTTAGGCGTTTAAATGCCGTTTTACTAATTTTGTGCCCGAAATGGCAAAGTACCTTACAATAGACAACGGCAACACTTCGGCCAAAGCCGCCGTGTGGGTCGACGGATCGCTTGACAGGGAGATAATCCACGGCGATGTCGGGGTAGAGGATCTGGAACGCATCGCCGGGCATTACGGCGGTGGGTTCGATTGCTGTGCGTGGTGCTCGACTGCCGACAACAATCCCGACCTCTACTTAGCGGCCAACAGATTGTCGGAAAAGGTGATATCTCTTGACGTGACCACGCCCATGCCGCTGGATTTCACCCGCTATACCACTCCCTTCACCTTGGGGGCCGACCGCATAGCAGCGCTCGCGGGCGCCCACTGCCTGCATCCCGGGAAGGAGCTGCTGGTGGCCGATTGCGGAACAGCCATCACCTACGATGTGCTCGACGCCGACGGTCGTTTCCGTGGCGGCAACATAGCTCCCGGAATAGCCTTGCGTCTGGAAGCGCTCTACAGGTTCACCTCCAGGCTGCCACGTCTTGAGCCACAGGACGATGATGTGGCGCTATGGGGTACATCCACGGCCTCGGCTATGCAGGCGGGGGCCTTCTATGGCGTGGTGGCGGAGCTTGAATACTACAGGCGTCAGCTCTCCCCTGATGCCATCACAGTGCTCACCGGGGGTGCCGTGCCTTATCTTCTGCCGCATCTCCCTTTCCCGGTCACTGTCGACCGCGAATTAGTACTCACCGGACTTAACTACATAATAGAATACAATGAAAATTTATAGATTTCTTGCCATACTTGCAGCTTTGGCGGGCATCAGTATCTCGGCTTCAGCACAGAGCGAGATCATGACACCCTACAGTCGCTATGGATACGGCATACTCAACGACAACGCCACATCCTCGCAGTTGGGTATGGGTGGCGTGGGCTACGCCATGAATTCCGGACGCCAGATAAATGTGATGAATCCCGCTTCGTATGCCGCCATCGACTCACTCACATTCCTGTTCGACATGGGTGTGAACATGAACATGCTGTGGAGCACCGAAGGAGTGCTGAAAGACAATAGCTTAGGTGGAGGCCTCAACTACATCACCATGTCGTTTCCCATCTGCAAGAGGGTGGGCGCGAGTGTCGGGCTCCTGCCTTATTCATCGACCAACTATTCCTTCAGCGACTCCATAGCCAATGCCACCACATCCCATCAGGGAGCCGGCAATGTCAATCAGCTTTACCTCGGTGTGGGTGTGAATCCGTTCAAGGGTCTCTATCTTGGCGTGAACGTGGCATATATGTTCGGCCACACTATCAACGACATCTATGCCTCCACAATCACAGGCTCAACCGCCCTCTTCGAGAGATACCTCAGTGTGAGGGACTGGCGCATGGACATAGGCCTGCAATACAGCCTGAACATCAATCCGGCAAACCGTGTGACCATCGGTCTCAATTACTCACCCGAGAAGAATCTCCATGGCGATGCCTACGGAATCTACTACGACCAGGCTCAGGACACAAGTCCCGACACCATAGGCAGCGGGAAGCTCAATGGTCTGTACTCCCTGCCAGCTTCATACGGCGGCGGTATCAACTACCAGTGGAACGAACGTCTGATGGTGGAGGCCGATTTCCTCTATCAGCCCTGGAAGGATGCCAAATATGCCAAGATAGAGAGCTTCGAGGCGAATGATTTCTCCGACCGCTGGAAGGTGTCGCTGGGCGCACAGTACACGCCACATCCGCGTGGGTCGTATCTGAAGCGCACGCAGTACCGCGCGGGTGTATTCTACAACCATGACTACATAATGGTGCGCGGCAACAATGTGCGCGAGTACGGGGCTTCCCTTGGTGTCGGCCTTCCCGTGCCGGGATTCAAGACCGTGGTGAACCTCGCATTCCAGTACCGCCACCGTGAGGCGTCCCCACTGTCGCTCGTGAAGGAAAATTATTTCAACATCACATTGGGCGTCAATTTCAACCAGATGTGGTTCGACACAATGAAGCTACGCTGATGCCCCGGCGAGCGATTCCGCGACCAGAAAGATGAGACGTCTGCCGGTGATAATGCTGTTGGCACTGCTGCTCTGCGTATCATGCGAAGAGGAGCGGCGCTACTATGTGGCCAATGTCGGCAACGACGACACCGTGCCGACAATGCGCACCGTGGATGTGAATACATTCATCTCCGACTCGGGCTATACCAAATACAATATCAAGGCTCCCGTATGGAACATGTACGACGAGGCATCCGAACCCTTCTGGAAATTTCCCGAAGGAGTGGAACTTGAGCAATACAACAAGAACCAGAAGACAGAGGCGACCCTGCGCTGCGACTCGGCCATCTACAAGAACCAGAAGCGCATCTGGCAGCTCGACGGCAACATCGTGATGGTCAACGTCAACCGCGATACGTTCCTCACCAATCAGGTGTTCTGGGACCAGGCCCGCCGCAAGATATATTCCGACTCGTTCGTGCATATCGTGCGCTCCGACCGCATAATCGAGGGCTATGGTTTCGAAAGCAACGAGCAGATGTCGGCCTACGAGGTGAAGCGTCCCACGGGTATATTCCCCGTGGAGAAGAACAAGCCTCCGACATCCGGTGCATCGCGTCCGTCGGTAGCCGAAAGCTCCGACGACGTAAGGCGCGCCCCGGCCCCGGGGCGTCCGTCGGAACGGCCCGACAACGATGGTTTGATGATGCTTCCCTCACAACGACTTAATCCCACCCCACAATGATTACCTGGCTGATAATATCTGCGATCTCTCTGGTGCTCAGCGCACTGTTCTCCGGCACTGAGATAGCTTTCATCACCTCCGACCGTGTGAGGATGGAGCTTGATGTGAAGCAAGGAGGACTGATAGGACGAATAATCAACAAATTCTACAATCAGACGGATTTCTTCATATCGTCGATACTTGTAGGCAACAACGTGATGCTGGTGGTGTACGGTATGGGAGCGGCAGCCCTGCTGGAGCCATGGCTACGCACCATGATGGACAGCGAGTGGATGGTGCTGATTTCGCAGACGCTGATATCCACTGTGGTGATTCTCCTTGTGGGAGAATTTCTGCCTAAGACGGTGTTCCGTATCAATCCCAACAGTTCGTTGAAGGTGTTCGCGCTGCCTATCTATTTCTTCTATCTGCTATTCTATCCTATCTCGCTGTCCGCCACATGGCTGTCGAATGTGCTGATGCGGCTTTTTGGCGTGAACACTCAGTCGACGAGGATAAGGATGTTGTCAATGGGCGACCTCAACGAATACCTCGAAGAAACCATCGACACCCTTGAAGAGAAGCAGGAGGTGGTGGAGCAGGAAGTGAAGATATTCCAGAACGCTCTTGATTTCTCCACCACGCATTTGCGTGACTGCATGACACCGCGTAACGAGATCGCCGCAGTGGATATCGACGACACCACCATCGATGAGCTCTCGAAGATGTTCACCTCCACGGGTCGCTCGAAGATTATCGTGTACAAGGGCGACATCGACAATATCATAGGTTATATCCACGTCAGTGAGCTGTTCGACCGGTCGGTGGACTGGAAGAAGAAGATCAAGGAGGTGGCATACGCACCCGAGACGATACTTGCCAACAAGATGATGCGGCGTCTCCTGCAGGAGAAGCGTTCGATAGTGATAGTGGTGGATGAGTTCGGCGGTGTGGCCGGACTCGTGACGCTGGAGGACCTTGTGGAGGAGATTTTCGGTGACATCCAGGACGAGCACGACAAGTCGAAGCAGATGATGCGCACCATCGAGCCGGGTGTCTTCGAGATATCCGGCCGTTGCGAGATCGAGAGAATCAACGAGACCCTCGGGCTTGATATTCCCGAAAGCGACGAATACCAGACCCTCGCCGGATACATCCTCGCCTCCACAGGAACCATACCCGAGGTGGGAGAACTTGTGGAGCTTGACGGTCTGCGCCTGCATGTGATGAAGAAGAGCGACAAACGCCTTGAGCTTATCAAGGTGGAGAGCGCGGTTCCCGACAAGGGCGAGTAAATCCTGATGTGCCATGTGGAAAACGATTGTGGCGGCATTGATGCTGGCGTGGGCTCCCGCAGCGTGGACCATGACCGTATGGCATGATACGCCTGTAAGGAAAAATGCCGGATTTCATGCCCTGGACACGCTCGGAAGCGTTGACCGTGCCACTGTGCATGTGCGCCTCGCTGCCGATGGCGGCCATACCGCGAAATGGGGGATAATATGGAACTATACAGATGATGCCAACTATACGAAGGCCACCTTGACGCTTCCAGGCGAAGGACGCTATTCTGATGTGTACTCCACCGAGGCTATGGTGGAGGTAGAGAGATGTCAGGATGGGGTGTTGGCGCAACTGTGCTCGCGTAAAATCACAGGAGAAATCGACGACACCAAGGGGATGAACTCGCTAAAATTGGTATATAACGGAGGTCATGCGATGCTATATACTGGTTCCGATGACCAGAAGGAGGTGGCGGTGGTGCCTTTCGAGAGTTATGGCGGTGTCGTGGCTTTTTTCTGTGACGCTCCTGTAAGGGTGCAGCGTGTGGATGTGAGGAGTCATGCCTCCGATTCGCCGACCACGAGCCGATTCGCTACAATAGAAGAGCTTGCTGCATATATCAAGGCTTCCTCCGACCCTATGGAGGGATTCTGGGAGTATCTGGACCGCAATGTCGATCCGGCGAAGGCCGTGGTGGGCGGACGATACACCCTGGCCACAGTGCGTCGTGGCGATGCCTACGACATTATCTATGTGAAGGGGGCGGAAGTGGCATCGGCGACATGGCGTCCGATGCAGGTCAAGGGCACTCTGCATCCCACTATTTTCCGTGACAACTACGACATGGAGTGGATCACCACCGACATGAAGCGAATTTCCGATGACTGCGACGCCATGCTGTCGGATGACAAGGCCATCCTTACGCTTCGTTTTCCCATAGCAGATGCACAGCTGCGCCTGCGCCGCATGATAAGCAGGTGATAAGTGTAGGTGATAGGTGATAGTGAATAGTGAATAAGTGAGGGCGTGGATTGCCGGTAACTTATTTTTATGCGTAATGCCACACTTTTGGGAAATTTTATGTAATTTTGCATGATTAACTTAAAATTGTTTATTTATGAGAAAGCTTTTACTCGCTATCGCCGCCACCTCGATGGTGGGCGGCAATGTGATGCAGGCTCAGCAGCTCCCCAACGCCAATTTCGACGGGCAATGGGTGGAGTGCCATCCCTGGACAACAGATCCTGAGGCTTATCCCGACAGGTGGGATCCGGCTCTCGACGTGCTCGGCACCCAGCCTGAAGGATGGTGTATCGCCAATGTGATGGGTATGTACCTCGGCAGCATGTTCATGGGCAGCACCCAGGTGGGATTCGAGGAGGAGGCCGGCTACGATGGCTCGAAAGCCGTCAGGCTCGTCAACTCACCCAATTCGATCATGGCGTCGCAGATAGTGCCCGGATACATGACATTAGGCACAACATGGTCGACTGCCGTAGGTTTCGCAGCCGATAACAAGGACGGTGGAACATTCGGTGGCGTGGACTATGGATATACCCCCGACGCTCTTGCCATGATGTACAAGCGCACGCGCGAGGTCGTTACTGAGGATGAGGCTGTGTCAAGGGAAGACATTTCAGAAGAACCCGCCACTGTGGTGGCATACCTTTGGAAAGGTACATTCAAGCAGGCCGACGTGCCCGGAAATATCGCAGGCGTAGATGCAACGAAAGTGACCATGGTGAACCGCGACCGCAATATCTTAGGCATGGAGACAGCACAGGGCGGCGAGGTGACAACAGAGAACGATGCCTGCCTCATAGCCAAGATCAACTACTCCATCACCGACGAAACCGAGGACTGGACCCAGCTGATCGTGCCTTTCGAATATGTGTCGGATGCCACTCCGGAATCCGCCAATGTGATTCTTGCTGCCAACGATTATTTCGGAACTGCCGAATCGGTGGAACGCGGCAATACCCTCATCGTCGACGATGTGAAGATGGTATTTTATTCGCGTGCGCTGAGCCTGTCGTTTGCCGGAATGGCGCTCGATGGATTCGACCCCGACCGCTATATGTACTATGTGCCCGTGGAGATGCCCGCCGAACTGCCTGAGGCTCTCGTAGGCGTGGAGCTGATGAGCCCGCGTGCTAAATGGAGTCTTGATATCGACCGTGAGAATGCCACGGCGTCAGTTGTGGTGACCAATGACGGCGAGGATATCGATGGCGAGAGCACCCACGTGTATGTGATCCGCTTCCAGAACGGTGAGCCTGAGACACCCGCAGCAGGCGACAGATTCGTAGGCTCGCTCACGATCGATGTTCCGGGAATGGGTGTCGATAATCTTGAGGACCAGTCGGTATTCATCAACAATGATCCCGAGAAGGGAATCACTGTGGCTCTCTATAATTTCATGATGGGTGGCGCTCCTATCGGCGACATCATCATTGAGAATGTTACAGCCACTACTTCAGGCGATGAGACTGCCTATACCGGCTCGGTGGATAATCTCGCCCTCCTTGGCGGCACGATCAATTGCTCGGTGGAATGTCAGGGCACAGAAAGTGCCGACGGACATCTTGTGATGGACATCAGCGTGCTCTGGAAGATGGATGAGAACAATGTCCTTCCCATTTCCGTGAAGTTCGACGGCTGGAAATCGACTACAGGTATCACCGGCGTAGCAACTGACAACGCTCCCGTGGAGTATTATAATATCAACGGAGTGAAGGTCAATGCCGACTCTCTCGCTCCCGGCCTATACATACGCGTACAAGGCAACCACGCTACAAAGACAATCATCCGCTGATAGCGGACAGATAATACCTCGACGAGGCTGTGTCAAAATAGGCGCAGCCTCTTTTTTATGGCGTTGAGGTTTCTAT
>CAYZPI010000118.1:0-9187 GCA_964480085.1 uncultured Bacteroides sp.
AAATATCAAAAGCAGGCTCGACCACTGAAAATCAGCAGCCGAGTCATCTATTTTTACTTAAACCGAATTTTATCGGACAGCAATATTATTTTATCTCGAACAATTATGACTCTTTTCCCATTATATATGTATAATGATTGTTTTAACAAAAAAATTCCAAATGAAGCACATTCTCATTATTGTGGCTTTGATCGCGGGAATTTTCTCCGCCTCAGCCCGTGACACTTTTTCACGTGACATCGCAACCCTTCCTCCGGCTGCACAGACTATCCTTAAAAGCAATTTCAAGGCAGATGTGAATCATATCAAGATTGACAAGGAACTTGGCAGAATCTCAGAGTATGATGTGGTGCTCAACGACGGCACTGAAATCACGTTCGACTCCAAAGGCAATTGGAAAGATATAGAAGTACGCAGCGGCAGTTCTGTCCCGGATGCCTTTATCCCCGCAAGCATGAAATCCTACATCAAGCAGAACCAGAAGAATTCCCCGATTGTGGGAATAGAAAAGAAAAGGGGAGGCTACGAGGTGGAACTCACCAACGGTGTTGAGATGAAATTCGATTCCAAAGGCAATTTTATCCGCTACGACGACTGACAAAAAAAGAGGCGAAAGCCTCTTTTTTTGTCAATGAAAAATTTATAATGAAAAATGAAAAATTATCATCCGGATGGTAATTTTTCATTTTTCATTTGTTTATCAGCTAATCGCTAAGCGATTAGCTGATAAACAGCAGTTCGCGGTATTTGGGCAGCGGCCACATGTCGTTGTCCACCACTTCCTCAAGTTTGTCGATGGGACGGCGGATGGCGAAGAGCGATTCAGCGATGTCGTAATAAGCCTTTGCCTTCTCATACTCGTTCTCTATCTTGTTGGCAGCCTTGCGTGCCTCGATCATGTCGGTGACGCGTTCCTGTATCTCCTCTACCAGGAGTGTCACTTTCTCCAGGAATTTGATCTCGGTCTTTGCCATATCGCGGTAGGTGTCGGGATACACCTTCTGCAGTTGGGTGATTATACCCAATAGTTTTGCCTTGTATTCAAGCGCGGCCGGGATGATATGGTTGAGGGCCATGCGTCCAAGCACACGGGCTTCGATCTGCACTTTCTTGGTGTACATCTCCCATTTCACTTCATTACGGGCTTCAAGTTCAGCCTTGGTGTACACTCCCGTGCGGGTGAACATCTCTACAGATTCGGGCTTAGTGAACTCCTTTATCATTTCCGGTACACTCACCTCGGTGTCCAATCCGCGTCGCTTGGCCTCTTCTTTCCATTCATCGGTATATCCGTTGCCATCGAAGCACACTGTGTCGATGATGTCGGCAATCATAGGTTTCAGCACATCCATTATTGCTTCGGTGAGCGGTTTGCCCGATGCGATCTCCTTATCTACATCTGCCTTGAAAGTAAGCAGCTGGTCGGCTACCGCTGCATTGAGTGTGGTCATTGCTCCGGCACAGTTGGCGCTCGATCCTACTGCACGGAATTCGAAGCGGTTGCCGGTGAAGGCGAAAGGTGAGGTACGGTTGCGGTCGGTGTTGTCGACAAATATTTCCGGTATCTCGATCAATCCCACTGATGCACCTTTCTTTCCCGCAATCTCGATAGGCGTATCCGACGGCATCTCCAGGAGCTTGTGGAGTACATCGGTCATAGCCTTGCCTAAGAAAGAGGAGATTATGGCCGGTGGCGCCTCATTGGCTCCGAGACGGTGGGCATTGGTGGCTGTCGCTATGGAAGCCTTGAGCAGGGCGTTGTGCTTCTGCACTGCCATCAGGACGTTCACGAAGAAGGTTACGAACTGAAGGTTGCCCAGCGGATCCTTGCCGGGAGCGAGGAGCAGGGTGCCGGTGTCGGTTCCCAGCGACCAGTTGTTGTGCTTGCCGCTGCCGTTGATGCCTGCGAATGGTTTCTCATGAAGGAGAAGAACGAATTTATGCTTTCGGGCAATTTCGTTCATCAGATTCATCATCATCTGGTTCTGGTCGTTCGACAGGTTTGTCTCGCCATAGATGGGCGCAAGCTCAAACTGGTTGGGGGCCACTTCGTTGTGACGCGTCTTCAACGGGATGCCCAGACGGTAGCCCGCTATCTCGATGTCGCGCATGAAGGCCGCCACGCGCGATGGAATCGCCCCGAAATAGTGGTCGTCGAGCTGCTGGTTCTTTGATGATTCGTGTCCCATAAGGGTGCGACCGGTAAGCATCAGGTCGGGACGTGCCGCATAGAAATCTTCATCCACCAGGAAATATTCCTGTTCCCAACCTAAGTAGGAGTACACTTTCTTCACCGTGGGGTCGAACATCTGGCATATAGGGGTGGCTGCGTCGCTCACTGCCTTGAGTGCGCGCTTCAGAGGAGTCTTGTAGTCGAGAGCTTCCCCAGTGTAAGAGATGAACACGGTGGGAATACACAATGTGTCTCCTTGGATGAAGACCGGTGATGTCGGGTCCCATGCTGTGTAGCCGCGGGCTTCGAAGGTGGCACGTATGCCGCCGTTGGGGAATGACGACGCATCAGGCTCTTGCTGAAAGAGCGATTTGCCACCGAACTCCTCGATCATTCCTCCCTTGCCGTCATATTCCATGAATGAGTCATGCTTCTCGGCCGTGCCCTCAGTCAAGGGCTGGAACCAGTGGGTGGTGTGCGTCACACCATGCTCCATAGCCCACTGCTTCATGCCTTCTGCCACCTGGTCGGCGATATTGCGGTCGAGAGCCTTGTCGCCTTCGATGCATGCCACCAGTGCGTCGTAGGTAGACGGACGAAGATACTTGCGCATCTTGTCGCGGTTGAACACCAGTTCGCCGAAATATTCCGACGGGCGCTCTTCCGGAGTCGCCACCTCAAGCGCTTTTTTCTTGAAGGCGTCCTGTACGACATCAAATCTCAGTTTGTTCATAACGTTTCTCTTTTATAATGATACCTAATTGGATAATCAATACTGTGACCTCAAAAAAGGGGAGAGGCTAATCTCCCTTTAGGGAAACCAGCCTCTTTCAGAATATTGTCTTGCGCGTGATGCGCGTTATCTTATTGTGTTCATCACCGGACTGGTGCAGTGCGAACGCATGTGCTCGGAAGCCTGAGAGTTGATCAAGCTCCGCTGCTGCTGTACCTGCTGCTGTCGGGTGGTGTATGAATTTCTGTCTGACATAATGGGTGAATTTTACGCTGCAAATTTACGCAACATTTCTATATCCACAAACTTTTTTTATCAAATTTTTATATTTAAAGCAGAAGAATCAATGTATCTGCGTTTTTCAAATTCATTTCTTGTCGCCTGTCCCATAACATTCCAATGTTCAGGATTGTTAATATTATATGAACAAAAAAAAGTATTATTATGGAAAATAAAGACCCGAAAGAATTTGTAAAGCAGTTCGAAGAAAAGGTTAGGGAGGATCTGGTGAAGTTCCTCCAGAAGAAGGAAGCCCTTGACCCTGTGGTTCCTGAATGTCCGGACGTGGAGGAGAAATGGGGTGAGATTGCCCGCTCCTATCTTCCCGACGGAGCCCGTGAATTCAAGGAATATCCCGTTGTGTCCCTTGGATGGATGATGCTTGTAGGCATGGCTATGGCTTTCTACTGGGACACCGACTGGGAGAAACACTCTTCCCGCAAAGATTTTTACGAAACACTCCGCGACATGAAAGGCTATGATAACATGGACGAGGCTGTGGTAGAAGACGTGCTTGGGTACAAGGACGAGGCGGCTGAGAAAATCACGGAACTTGTGGCGCAGTGTGCTTCACGTGTATATGGAATTTTGAACCACGAACACATCGAGCCCGGCACAGAGACCGCCCTTGGCTGCTATGTGGCCGCCTTACATCAGCTTTACCTTGCAGGAATGGCTATGGAACTCAATGCATTAGGCTATCACATGACACCTCTCAGCGATCCGTCGGCCGTAAGCCCTAACTAATCCATTAGTCAAGTCGGAACAATAAAGGTTGAAGCCATGGCTTCAACCTTTATTATTGCCTATTCACTATAACTTATTCCACGTAGTCGATTTTCACTACGATCACTCTGATTTCCTGATCGTCCGTATCGTTCGCCACTTTAGCGATATGCCAATCCTCCGGGAAAAAAAGGAAAAATTTGTCGGGGGTGGAATCATAGAAATGAGTCTTGTCCACATCGTAGTCGTAGCGTATCACGTCAGGGCGATATTCGCAGTTGGGCACTGACGATTCATGATCAATGATGCCGAATCTCTCCGTCCCTTTTACCGTGTATTGGAAATCAATCTTCTGACGGTGGCTCTCCGTACGGCTCTTTTCAAGAGGGCGGTTCTGGCTGTCTTCTACGCTCACCACCAGCGTAGTGCCTTCGATGGGGTGCTTTCCTCCGGCTACGGTTAGTAGGTCAGTGTTTTGGAGCCAGGCGAACATTGCATCCCATTGCTCTTTGTTTTTTGAATATTGCTCATAGAAATCTATGGCATTCACCGACTCGTGTGGGGCGGCCTTCTCGAATCCATTTCGCCAGGCTCCGGATTCCATCCATTTCGTTGACTTTTCCACCATTGCCGCGTCATCGCACTGGCGGGTGTATATGCCTTCCGCCATAGCGGTGATGGGTAGGAAACTCAATATTGATAGAGATAATGTCTTAAGGTCCATGATGTATTTACATTCTGATTTTATCTCCACAAAGTTAAGGACAACGCTTGGAATTTCCAAAAATTATTTCCACACCTTTGTCCTCTGCGTCAGAATGTGAATTTCAGTTGGGTCTGGATTCGGGAGTCATGGGCGCCTCCCATGTTCCATGTCTGGCGGTGTCCCCACACGTATTCCATGCCCCACTGCAGATAGGAGGTAATGTTATAGAATACATTGCCGGCGGCATAAAGGGCATACTTGTAGTTGCTGCCGCTCTCTGCCACGGCATAGTCCTCCACATCCCAGATTCTCGATTCAGAAGCCATTACGTTGGCTTGCCATTTCTTGTTGATATTATATGTGAAACCGAAATTTATACCAGCCATCGGAGAAGCCTTCATCTTTCCGGGATGGGCATTTTCAGGCACGAACGATAAGGGCATTCCTGCTATATCCTGCAGATAGGCTCCGATACCTTTGCCGTAGGCCAACTGATAATAGAATATTGTATTCTTCGAAGGGGTGAGGTTGCCCGACAGCATCAAGCCCCATCCCACCTTGTGGCGTGTGGTGTTGGCCACAAGGTCGCGGTACGCGAAATTGCGGAGTAGGGCCGAGAAGCGCACCCTGTTCCACGTCGACGCCGAATACTCCACCCATGCAGGGATATCAGGAAGCACCTGCTCGGCATCTCCATAGTCGGCTACCTGTTTGCCGTCGAACACCGGATAATCCTTTCCTCGGTACACACCATTCGAAGCGTACCACGAAGGCATGTCGATACCCACCGCGTATCTCAACCCATTGTAGTCCGGTGACTTGTAGCCCACTTCGTAGACGGTGGTGTTGACAGTTCCCGAAGGTCCTTCCGAATCGATTGTCGGTGGTTGGCAGGCATTGTCATCCTCGAATAGTGTCAGTTTTTTACCTATGGTGAAATTTCTCCAGCTTATGTAGGCTCTGCTGAGTTTCAGTGCGCCCGTGCTTTTGTTTGTCGCGATCTTCAGATAGCCCGTTATCTGGTCCGGTGTGCCTGTAAGGCCCACAATCTGGAAATCTATTGCTGCATTGAGGGCATTGATGAAGAAATCGCTCCTGTGTCCGGATGTAGAGGGTACGGGGATCAGTTGCGTGGTGAAGTTCACGCCGGCCCCATCTTGTTCATACAGATTGTTGCCAAGGTCCCAACCCATTACCGGACTGATTTTGCCGCCGATGGTCATCAGGAACTTGTTGTTTTCCGATTTTAGTACAAATTTTGGCACCGGAATCTCTTGAGGAGATTTTGACCTCGCCTGTTCCAGAATCATGGAGTCTGTCCTGGAGGTTCTGTCGAAAGTGATGGAGGTCTGGGCGTATCCGCTCAATGTGCATCCCAACAGCACGGGTAAGATTGTCTTGGCTTTCATGCAGGTTGAATTTTGGTGGGTGAGTATTAGTTGAAACGCTTTTGAATTCGTAAAAATAAGTTAGGACAGCTGGGTGTCTTAGGATATTATTAGATCACGAAATTTTATAATTATAACATTTTTATGGAAATTGAGTTGATTATGCTGTGCGAATTAAATTTTTTTAGCATAATTGATATGTATTAATGCGTATTTTTGCATTTGTGTTTTTCACAATTCATTATTTATTTTTCACTTTTCATTTTTCATTATAACACAGATGGGTAAGGAAAAAGTTATAATCGCACGACGTACCACCATCTTGGGCGGTGTAGGCAATCTTCTCCTCACAATTTTCAAGTTCGTGGCAGGTGTGCTCGGCCACAGTGGAGCCATGATAGCGGATGCCGTGCATTCGTTGTCTGACCTTCTTACCGATATCATTGTGCTCGTGTTCATGCGTCTTTCCAATCGTCCGGTCAACGAACATTACGATTTCGGAAAGGGTAAGTTCGAGACCATAGCCAACACTCTCGTCTCAGTGCTCCTTTTTTGCTTTGGTGTGGGCATCCTGTTCGATGGTGCGGGCGATATCGTGAAATGTATCCGGGGCGAAGCCCTCCGGAGTCCGGGTATGATTGCCCTGATCGCTGCCGTTGTGTCGATTGTGTGCAAGGAAGCTTTGTATCAGTACACTGTGAAAGTAGGCAAACGCATCAATTCCCCCGTGCTGCTTGCGAATGCGTGGCACCATCGCAGCGATGCGCTTTCATCCCTCGTTACGACCGCAGGCATCGGTGGAGCTATCTTCCTCGGACCTGGATGGCAGGTGCTTGATCCTATCGCGGCTGTGGTGGTCAGCATATTCATCATCAGGATAGCCCTGGATATCATAAGGCCTTCCGTGGGAGAAATAATCGACCAGGCATTGCCTCCCGAGGTTCAGGACGAGATAATTGCCACTGCCAAGAGATATAATGATGTGGTACAGCCGCGCAATCTGCGCACACGCAGGGTGGGAAGAATCAGCGTGGTGGATCTCGACGTGCTTATGCCCGGAGAAATGCCTGTGGCAGTCTCTTGCGAAATTGTCACAAAAATCGAACACCGTATCCACAATTTCCTTGGTGCCGATGCAATAATAAATATCCATGTTGAGCCGATCACGGACGAGGAGTGATTTCGGCGCTGAACAGGAAATTTCCACGGGGAGGGGAGAGGTGCAGCGTTCCGCTGACCAGCTTTCCTCCCTCTGTCTTATAGTCCATCTGTTCGTAAGAGGCATCTTTTACCAGTCGGCTCCGCATCACCCCGTATGCGTAAGGATCCATGAATTTGTCGGAAAATCTGTTGGCTACATATCCCATGGTGGTGCGCAGGTTGAGTTCCACTGTTGCGTCGAGTGTGCCGTCGGCAGCCGCAAGCATGTCCACTCCGAGTACTCCGTCATAGAAGGGCGCGATTCTTTCATTTATTAGGGAGGTCAGATTTTTGCGCACACGCTCCAGTGTGTCTCCATCGACATGACGTTCCACCATGGCTAATCGGTTCTCTTCGGAAGCAAGGAGATTGCCTGTATAGCTCCCCCCGCTATCGGTGAGGAACACTGATGTCCCCGCTCCATGTGCCATCCCTCCTCGACATTCGAAAAGCATTGCAAAATCAATAACTTTGTCGTATGCCCGTTCTGCCATCACGCTTCCCTGGAGGCGAATGCTGTCGGAGGCAAATTTCATCACCCTTTCTTTTGTCAGCGCGCCTGTGGATATCACCCCTCTTCCGCTGCTCGACCACGGTGATTTCAGATAAGCGTCAGGACATTTCTTAAGAAAGTCCAACACCTCCTCCTCCGTTCGGCATTCCCCGGCGGCATCGGCGAGTCGTATGTCGGGCAGCATCTCCTTGAGCAATAGAGCCAACTGGCTTGCCGTACGGCGATGTGATAGCTGGCGCATCTTTTCAATTTTCTCCGCCGACGGGAGTATGTCATCGGAAAAACCCATTGATGCGAAATGTCGCACTGTGTATGCCGACCATCCCCAGGGTTGTGGACACAGTGACAGGTCGAAGAGTTGTTCACGGTATATACTCGTGGTCAGTCCGAAATCATTTGTCACTTTATCGATCCATCTCTCATCAGGCGTGCATATCACCATATCGCATCCCCTTCCGTACCACAAAGGCAATGCCTCTCCGGCTTGCCTTACCATTCGGCCGGCTTTCGGGGGAGTGTAATTGCTCAGTCCCCCCGCGAGGGCAAGGTCGTTCTCGGGATTGAACCAATGCAACGCATCACCATGTGACACCGTTCTCTCTTGATGAGCGTTTGTCATATTTAAAGTCGGAGAGCAGTGCACTCTTCACTGCTATGTGGAAATTGTAGCTCTTGTATGGACCTACAGGCACGAAAGAAGCCGTCATGGTGAAGCAATGCAGGTCGCGCGACATATTGCAGTTCATGTACGCCAGTTTCTTGGTGTCGAAATTGTAGCTGGCGGAGAAAGAGAAATTCCAGTTCTTCGTCGGACGTAGATTGCCCGAGAAGCTGAGATTCTGTGTTATGCGCGAATCGTATTCCATCTTCTGTTTGTTGAAGGCTCCGTAGCCGTAGTTCACCGAATAATTCAGCGAGAGGCTCCATGGCACATCCCATTGCATGTAGCCGTCATCGGCGAAGGTAGTGGCCTTGTCGTTGTTGCGGCGCTTGCTGGTGTTGTTGCGTTGGGTGTTATCCTCGCCTTCGCCTTCCGGGTCAGTCCCTTGGGTTTTGTTCTTGTCTTTATCCTTATCGGTGTCTTTGTCCTTCTTGAATAGTTTTTTGAAAGTGTCGTTGTTGAATGTGTAGGAGAATGAAGTACCGGTGGATCTCAGTCGTCCGTACCCTTTGCCGTCGAGAATACGGAGTTTGTTGACCCGCACAGGATTGCCCGATGAGTTGAGCTGGTAGGTGTACACATCCCATGTAGCACTCAGGTTGAGGTTGAAGCTTTTGGTCAGACGCAGCAATATCGAGGTGTTGAGGTCGGAGAACCGCATCGAGTCAGCGGCGAAATTATAGCTCTGCGAAAGTGAGAGGTTCTCTATCAGCGATATTTTCTTGTCTCCGATTGAGTCGTTGTCGGATTTCACCTTCATTTCGAGGTTGTTGGCCAACGACATGGTTATTGAACCTGTCTTTCCTT
>CAYZPI010000119.1:0-8700 GCA_964480085.1 uncultured Bacteroides sp.
TTTATGTTTTTCAGCAGGTTATAAAAAGAGGCCGCGCCTATTTTGACACAGCCTCCTGTTTTTTTAATTTATCGCTACTTTGTGCGGTGTACGGCTCTGGTCGGTGACCACAAGGTAGATGCCCAATGGGAGTGGTAGGTCGGTGTTATTCTCCACCAAGGGTAGATGCGCCACAAGCCGTCCCGCCGGGTCGTAGACCATCGCATTGGTCTGGGGCGAGCTGCAGATGAAGCGGATGGCTCCCTCTATGCCCATGACCACCAACGGCTCGCCACATTCCACACCCGTGATGCCGCTGTGGTCGACAAACACCACATTCGACGGGATGCTCAGGAAACCGAGCCGCGACGACTGCACATAATAACTCTCCCGGTCTGACCGGTCAAAATCGTCGATCAGTAGGCTGTTTTCCTCAGCCACGAGAGTCTGCTCCGTGGCATGTCCACCCGAATAGATGGTGCGTGTCACCACGAAATAGTCGATGACATCGTTCTCCGGAGCTGTCCAGTTGGCCATGTACGATGAGGCTGTGATGTCGGTAGGCGCGGTGGCGGTGCACACGCCGAGTTCAGGGCGTGGCAGACACTCCGCCATGAGCGTAACGGTGCGGGACTGGTCGAGCCCTCCTCCGCGAATGAGCAGTTTTGACTTGATGACGCCGAGTTTCGAGGGTTCGCAGCTCACATTCAGCCAGTAGCCGTCGGAAGAATTGACCAGATAAGCCGGAATACTCTCCGACGGAATCCCGAACATCGGCGCGTCGCCCGAATACACCACAACCCCTACATCCTCCGGGAGATTCCTGCCATGGAAGAATAGACGCGAGGTGACACGTCCGCCTATCGCCACCTGTCCCAAGTCGAGCGACATGTCGGGCTGCGGCGACACCAGTACAGGCGGACTGTCGGGATCGGTGACCCATCCGCCGTTGGCGGCGAGGTCGAACGGCATGCCCCTGCGGTCTCCCCAGATGTATTCGGCCAGAGCGGGGAAATCAATGAACGGGTTGCGGTTGTGCTGGAAACCGTACACCGCCTCGTTGCGGTCGACCTCCTTCTGCGATACCGGATCCTCGCGGCTCCATTTCAGCAGCAGGTCCACCGACCAGGGCTTGAGGGTGGGATAGTCGTCTTGCTGAAGCATGTACATATAGCGGGTGTTCCATGTGAGATTCTGGTAGCATGTGACCATATAGAAATATGTGCGCGCGAAATCACCCTTGTACTCATCATCAGGCTCGAACACATACGTAGCGCCACCTCCCTGACCCGTGACGGGATAACCCACGAGCGACACACCGTTGTCGAATTTCAGTGTCGACGCCCGGTCCACCACACCCAGCGGATAATTGTTCTTGGCTTGATTGGCCGCCGCTTCCGAAGGATACAGGTGATTGAGGTCAACGTAGGCATTGACATCCGTATTGCCGCCCCACCAGCTTTTCGGAAACGAGTGCTCCCGGTTGAGGCCCGTGAACACCGGGGCATAAAGAGGAATATCGGAATACATATCCCACCACCGGTCGGTGCCGGGATATACATCAGTCTTCTGGAAATACTGGGGCAATGCCGAGTAGGATGACACGCGTGAGAGATGACGCACCACGCCGTAACAAGCAGTCTTAAGGGCGGCATCGCTCTTGCCGTCGAGCGCATCGTAGTAGCCCGCCGGAATTTCAGCTGCTGCAGATAAAGCGGCAGCAGCACCCAGCACCGCCAGAAATAATTTTAGCTGATGCATGCGGTTAACAATGAACAGTGAACAATGAAAAATGAACAATCTCCATCCGGATGGCAATTTTTCATTTTTCATTTTTCATTTCCTTCTCCCACACGCGGCGACGGCGGTGCAGGCGCCTCTCGAAATATTCCCACTGTTTCTGCACATTCTCGTTGTTTTCCAGTTCGAGGTTGCTCTCGGCATATTTGTAGCCATTCTTCATGTACACGGGCAGAAGCTGGGTGAACAGCAGGGCGTTCACACCCTTGCTCTGGTACTCAGGCTTGACAGCCACAAGCATCAGGTCCACCACGTCGGACGCTCCCTGGAGTCCGCGCAGCAGGTACCACCATCCCAGCGGCAGCATCTTGCCCTTGGCCTTCTGGAGGGCCTTCGACAGCGATGGCATGGAGATGCCCACACCCACGAGGTTCTCGTCCTTGTCCACCACGATGCTGAGGCAGTCGAGGCGCAGGATGCCTAAGTACAACCCAATATAATAGTCGATCTGTTTCGGTGTCAGCGGAGAATAGCCGTATAGGCCGTCGTAGGCTTCATTTATGAGGTTGAAGATTGCCAGGCCATATTTATCCTTAAGTTTCTTCCGCGAGGTGAAGGTCACGGTGTGCAGGTCGAAGCGCTTTTCCACTATCTGTGCTATCCTCTCGTATTTCTCCGGGATTTTGTCGGGCACGGTCATACGATACTCCACATATTCCGCCTCGCTTCCGAAGCCCATACGCTCCATGTGCTTGGGATAGTAGGGGTAATTGTAGATGGTGGCCATTGTGCCTAATTCCTCGAAGCCGGAGATCAGCATACCCTCGTGGTCGAGGTCGGTGAATCCCATCGGACCCACCATCTTGGTCATGCCGCGTTCCTTGCCCCACTGCTCCACGGCCTGGAAGAGTGCGTCGACCACCTCCTTGTCGTCGATGAAGTCGACGAAACCGAAGCGCACGGTGTTGTCGCCCGTTCGGGCGTTGACGGTGCGGTTGATTATTGCGGTGATGCGTCCCACGGGTTTGCCGTCGCGGTAGGCCATGAACGGCTGTGCCTCACAGAATTCAAAAGCGGGATTGACGCTTGGCATCAGGGTGTTCACGTCGTCCATGATCAACGGCGGCACATAGTAGGGGTTACCGGCGTAGAGGTCGATCTCGAATTTCACATATTTCTTTATCTCGCTTTTCTCGAAAGGGATGGGCTTTACCGTGACTTTCTTTTCCATTGATTTTTAATTTTTATGTGGGCCGCGAGCTAAAGCTCGCATACTGATTCAAATAAACTTTAACCTTTGAAGCCTAAAATCTAAGATGGTTCATGATTATCAGGATCACCACCATCACCGCGAGGAAGGCGATGATCATGATGTATATCTTCTTGAACGAGCGGCCTTCGATGTCCATGCGCAGATCCTCGACAGTGCGGTAGCGGCGCCCGGGGTTGGGGTCGATGCATTTGTTGGCCACGTGGCGGAGCAGGGGGTTCTTGCTGCCCAGGCGGTCGAGCACCTCGCGGAGCACCATGCCGTAGTTGTAGATGTCGTCGGCCACATCGGTGCAGTTGAGCGATTTCTTCTGGTCGAAACCCACGTCGATGAGCTTGAGGTTCTCGATGTTCTCGGTGAAGATGATTCTCTCCGGACGTATGGGGTGGTGGATGATATGGTTGGTCTGGATGTAGGAGAGGGCGCTAACCAACTGGTGGCATATCTGTTGGAGATGATGGTCGGATAGGGCACCCTCGTCGATGATCTGGCGAAGCGACAGGCCGTACACATCATCGGTGACGATGCAGCGTCCGAGTCCCGGCACATTCTCGAAATCATTGATCATCACGATATTGGGATGCGCAAGATTGTAGCGCACGTCGAATTCCTTCTCGATCATCTCCTGATATTCTGGCTCGTCCTTGTATTGTGGGCGCAAGGTCTTTAGCATCACCCATTTGCCGAGTTTCTTGGCGGTATAGATGTTGTAGAATTCCTCGTCCCATTGCGGGAGGTGCTCGATTTCGGTCCAGCGGGGGTCGTTAGATTCTTCAGCCATGTGGTAAACGTCTTTAATCCGCAAATATAGACATTTTTTTTTAATCTCACGCAAAGCGGCAAAATATAATTTCACGCAGAGCGGCGGAGGGCTCGCAGAGGAATTTAGATAATATCTTAAAAAACTATCTCTGCGAGTCCTCTGCCGCTCTGCGTGAGGTTTCTACGTTGGCGATGACGGCGGGAGGGGCGAGCTGTCGCAGGGGCTCCATCACGAATGGGCGCTCCCAGGCGCGGGGATGGGGGATTGTCAGCTCAGGGGAGGTGAGGGTCAGGCAGTCGATGGCTATTATGTCGATGTCGATGCGGCGGTCGCGGTAGCTGCCATCGGCGTTGCGGTGCGGGGTAGGGCTCACCTGCCGCTCGATGTGCTGCATGGTGTGGAGGAGATAGAGAGGGTCGATGTCGACGGGGTAGTCGAGGGCTACGCCGATGTTGAGGAACGGCAGGTCGGAGTCGAATCCCCACGGTTCGCTCTCCACCACATCCGATAGCCGCAGGATGGCTTTCGGGAATGCCTCGCCAATAAGCCGTATGGCGTCATTGATATAGCCCAGCCTGTCGTCCATATTCGATCCGATATTCAAATATACAGTCATAATTATCAGTAAGTAATCAATCTGCCGCTCTGCGTGATGTTTCTATGAGTTGACGAAGGGGAGCATGATGTCGTTGAGCTGGTCGGTCTCGACCAGGAAACCGTCATGACCGAAAGGCGACTGGATTTCATGATACTCCGCACCGGGAATCATGGCGGCGAGGGCGCGCATCTCCTCCGGCGTGAAGATGATGTCGGTGGTGACACCCACTACGATCGTAGGGCAAGTGATGCGCTTCAGCGCATCAGCCACACCTCCGCGTCCGCGCCCTACATTGTGCGTATCGAACGACTGCAGGATGGCGCAGTAGGAATATGCGTCGAAACGCTTGATGAGCTTGTCGCCCTGATGCTGCTGGTAGGTGCAGGCGCGGTGCAGTCCGGTGTAGGCGTCGTCGGGATCCTGCTGGGTCAGGTTGTAGCCTTTGCCTCCACGGTAGGTGAGCAGACCGATTGCCCTTGCCGCTGCCAGACCCTTTGCGCCTCCGTCGGGACGGTCTTCGAAATAAGTGGGGTCGGAGAATATGGCCATGCGCTGTGTCTCGTCGATGGCGATGGTCCAGGGCGATGCCTTTGCGTCGGTGGCAAGAAGCACCAGCCTGTCGAAACGCTCAGGCTCCGTCACCGCCCATTCCACGGCCTGGAAGCCGCCGACCGAGCTCCCCACCAACAGTCGTATCTTGCCGATGCCGAGAGCGTCGGCAAGCACACGGTGGGCTGCGACGATGTCGCGCATTGTGTATAGGGGGAAATCACGGTAGTAGGGCTTGCCGGTGTCGGGGTTAGTGTGCATCGGTCCGGTTGTGCCGTAGCACGAACCGAGGATATTGGCGCACACGATGAAATTCTTCTCCGGGTCGAGGAAACGTCCCTTCTCCACGGTGTGGGGCCACCAGTCGGCCACATCGCTGTTGGCTGTGAGGGCGTGGCACACCCACACCACATTGTCCTTCTTCTCGTTGAGGGTACCCCACGTATGGTAGGCGATGGTGAGGTCCTTGATTTCGCCGCCCAGCTCCAGCGGCAGCGGACCGCTATGATGATATATCTTCATATCTCAGATTTTAATAATATCTCACGCAGAGCGGCAGAGGGCTCGCAGAGATTTTTTAATAATATCTCACGCGGAGGAGCGGAGTTTTAGACTTTTAAGAAATATAAATTACCTCTGCGAGTCCTCTGCCGCTCTGCGTGAGTTTTATAGACCACAGACTACTCTATCCAGCCCGTCAATCAGCCGTGCACGGTTGAAATTTATGAGTAGACCGAGGCGTTTATGACAAATTTTCAGGTAAGTGTAAAGTTGTTTTTGGTATAATGGGTTATCCTGCTCGGTAGATTTTAATTCGATTATTATTTCGTTTTCAACAATAATGTCAGCTCTGTACGCTGTGTCCATTTTTATTCCTTTATAAACAAAAGGGATTATCACCTCAGACTCAGCTTTTAGCCCGCACAATTTTAATTCGTGCATTAGAGCACTATGGTAGGTATGTTCGAGTAATCCGGGCCCAAGATTACGATGTACTTCGATTGCCGCACCTATAATCTTTTCTGTCAGCTTATTGATTTGTTCTTCATTCATAAGTTAAATAGAAAATAATATCTCACGCAGAGGAGCAGAGTGCTCGCAGAGATATTATTATGATATCACGCAGAAGAGCGAAATATTCGAAGAGGAAATTTAATACTTTTCAGAAATATAAATTACCTCTGCGAGCCCTCTGCTTCTCTGCGTGAGTCTATTTGACGGAAGGCTTGTTCGAAGTCATCGATGATGTCCTTCACGTTCTCCAGGCCTACGGAGATGCGCAGAAGGGTGGGGGTCACACCGGCGGCCTGCAGGTCGGCGTCGCTGAGCTGCTTGTGGGTGGTGGAGGCGGGATGCGTCACCACAGTGATGGAGTCGCCGATCATGGTCATGTGGGCTGCGAGCTTCAGCGATTCCACGAACTTGATGGTGCTCTCCAATGTGCCTTCCAATTCCATGGTGAACACGGCCGCCCCGCCGTCGCGGAAATATTTCTGCGCGTTCTTGTACGACGGATGCGAGGGGAATCCCACATAGCTCACGCTCTTCACCTTCGGGTGGTTGGCGCAATATTCGGCAAGTTCGCGGGTGGCTTCGATCTGGTGGCGCACACGCAGGGCGAGAGTCTCCAGTCCCACCATCATCAGATAGGCGTCGAAGGGCGACGGGCATGTGCCGAAATCGCGCTGACCGTCGACACGGCATTTCACGATGAATGCCGCCGGACCGAACGTCTCGTATAGGTTCAGGCCATGATAACCTTCGTCGGCTCCGGCGATGTCGGGAAATTTGCCATTCGCCCAGTTGTAGTTGCCGCCGTCCACGATTATGCCTCCCATTGCTGTTCCGTGACCGTTGATCCACTTTGTGGCAGAGTCCACGATGATGTTGGCTCCATGCTCCAGGGGGTTGCAGAGGTATCCGCCCGCACCGAAGGTGTTGTCCACAACGAACGGCACATCATGATTCTTGGCAAGCTCGGCGATTGCATCGAGGTCTGGCACCGCGCAGGTGGGGTTGCCCATGCTCTCGCAGTAGATGGCGCGTGTGCGGGAATCTATGAGCGGCTCCATGTCGGCAGCCTCCATGGTGGGGGCTATGCGCACGTCGATGCCAAGACGGCGCAGCGACAGGCGGAAGAGGTTGTAGGTGCCTCCATAGAGATAAGGCGACACCACTATATTGTCGCCCTCGCCCGCGAGCGAGAGTATGGCTATCAGCACGGCCGACATTCCCGACGATACAGCCAGGGCGCCGACACCCCCGTAGAGGGCAGCCATGCGCTCCTCGTAGGCAGAGGTGGTGGGATTCTGCAGACGTGTGTAGATGTTGCCCGGCTCGGAGAGGTTGAAGAGGTTGGCGGCGTGGTCGCATGAGCGGAAACGGTAGGCTGCCGTGGGGTATATGGCGAGACCGCGCGCGCCGGTAGGTTCCTGTGGGTTGAGACCGGCGTGGATCTGGCGTGTCTCGAAGCGAAGTTTACTGTAATCCATTGGTTCTGTCACTAAATTTTTGATTATGATTGCGTGGACGCGATAAATCGCGTCCCTACAACAAAATGAATAGAATTGCGAAAATCACGAAATTTTGGATTTCACAGTGGCAAAATTAGGAAAAAATCGGGAATAATTGCCTAATTGTTTGTTATAGTTTTTGTGGATGCAAACAAATTATTTAATTTTGTGTCCAAGGAAATAAATCTCACGCGGAGCGGCAGAGGGCTCGCAGAGATTAAAAGATATAATTATAAATTGATAATCTAAATATTATTTCTCTGCGAGTCCTCTGCTGCTCTGCGTGAGATATAAAAATCATTACTTATGAAGCCGAAAGAATCGAAATCCACCGCGAAAAAGACCGCCAAGGTGCCACGCAAGCCCCGCAAGGCTGCAGAGCCGCTGCTCCCTATCATCAAGAATGACCCCTGGCTCGAACCGTTCAAGGATGCCATCAACGGGCGGCATCAGGATGCCGTAAGGAAAGAGGCAGAGCTCACCAAGGAGAGCCATTCGCTCGTGGATTTTGCCAACGCCCACAAATATTTCGGGATGCACCGCACCCCCGACGGATGGGTGTTCCGCGAATGGGCGCCCAACGCCACACAGATTGTACTCGTTGGCGATTTCTCCAACTGGAAGGAGGAACTGAAATATGAGCTCAAGCCTGTCGGCAACGGAGTGTGGGAAATTAAGCTCAAACCCGGCGACATCCACCAGGGCGACCTCTACAAGATGATGGTGCACTGGTCCGGAGGCATGGGTGAGCGCATTCCCGCCTACGCCAACCGCGTGGTGCAGGACGATAACACCCACATATTCTCCGCCCAGGTGTGGGAGCCGGAGCAGCCCTACGAGTGGAAGGTGAAGAGTTTCGAGCCGGATACCAAACCCTTGCTCATCTATGAGTGTCATATAGGCATGGCGCAGGAGAAGGAGGGCGTGGGCACCTACGATGAGTTCCGCGAGAACATCCTGCCGCGCATCGCCGCCGACGGATACAACGCCATACAGATCATGGCCATACAGGAACATCCTTACTACGGCTCTTTCGGCTACCACGTGAGCAGTTTCTTCGCTCCGTCGAGCCGCTTCGGCACACCCGAGGAGCTCAAGGCCCTCATCGACGCAGCCCATGAGCTTGGCATAGCCGTGATCATGGACATCGTGCATTCCCATGCCGTGAAGAACGAAGTGGAGGGGCTCGGACGCCTTGATGGCAGCTACGACCTTTATTTCTATGGCGACGGACGCCGCGAGCATCCGGCATGGGACTCGCTGTGCTTCGACTACGGCAAGAACGAGG
>CAYZPI010000120.1:0-8383 GCA_964480085.1 uncultured Bacteroides sp.
AAATGCGACAGCACATGGCCGTGGAGATGGTTCACGTCGATGATTGGGATGTCGAGACCGAGGGCCATGCCTTTGGCGAAGCTTGTGCCCACGAGCAGCGAGCCGATCAGTCCGGGACCGCGGGTGAAGGCTATGGCGTCGAGATCCTGCGGTGTGATGCCGGCGCGCTTTATGGCAGTGTCGACCACCGGCACGATGTTCTGCTGGTGGGCGCGCGAGGCGAGTTCGGGCACCACGCCGCCGTATTCCTCATGCACTTTCTGGGAGGCTATGACGTTGGATAGCAGAAGCCCGTCGCGGATCACTGCCGCGCTTGTGTCGTCGCACGATGATTCTATTCCTATTATTGTCATGTTCTTTGGGTTTCGGGTTCCGGGTTTCAGGTTCCGGGTTTAGGAATTCAGGCTTTAGGGGTTCGCTGAAGCTCACGGCTTTTACAAAACCTGATGCCTGATACCTGAGAAATTACTTGATTTTTACTTGTGTGGCCCCGTAGCCGTATTCCTGGAAGGAGGCATCCTGTACGTCGTGGCCTTTGTAGCGGTAGTTGAGCTCTTTGAGGATGGCAGCGCGGAGCACGCCGTCACCCTTGCCGTGGATGAACACTATCTTGCGGCCGTGGTTGCGCAGGTTCTCGTCCATCACCTTGCAGAACCGGTCGACCTGGAGATTGAGCATGTCGGCGCTGGACAGGCCGCGGGTGTTGTCGACGAGTTCGTTGATATGGAGGTCCACCACCAGGGGATCGTCGGAGCCTTTCTTCGGATGCTTCCTCACAGGTGTCTTTTCCCTCCGGTCGGCATTGGCTTTCTGCTTCATCGACCTTTCCAGCTCCTTGGCGTCGATCACGGGCTGACGGGCCGGACGGTCGTTATCCACGATGGTGAGGGCTATGACTGGTTGGTCGAAATATACATTAGGCTGAAAGCAGTGGAGTTTGAAGAACTTGGTGTTGTCCATCCTGTACTCCACCGAAGCGGGAGACTTCAGGGCGAAAGGCTTGTCTTTCTTAAATGCCACATATTGGATGGACACACGGTCGATGTCGACGATGTCCTCCCGGCGGAGCTCACCGACGAACATCTGTATTCCGGGCTCTACCGTGCCGCTGAAGCGCATTGTCCATTTGTCGGAATCATCGGAACAGGTGAGGTAGACGAACGACAGATAGTAGTTGGAGTCGTTGACAAGATATGTGTCGTAGGATGTGGTCGACAGTTTTTTCAGGTCGGTGGCCTCGTAGGCAAGCACTACATTGAGATTCTCTCCCTCCGGAGTCTCTTCCACCACGAATGTCTCCTCCGGCTTGGGCTTTGGTGCCGGCTTGGGATCCGGAGCGGTCTTTTGTCCGAATTTCTGCTGTGGCGGCACGTGGGTGGATGCCGGTGTCACCACCACACATTCCTTCAGGAGCACCGGAGTCTCGAAGCCGTCCTCGTCGACGTATGCTATGTTGCCCTCGATGCGCGTCACCGTGCCTCCGCCCACCGAATTCAGGTATCTTACCAAATCGCCTATCTTTGCCATATATCGTTTTTTTGAGAGTCAAAGTTACGAAAAAAGTAGTAACTTTGCAACGCTATGAAACCAAAAAACTTAAAGATAAGCGAGTTCGACTATCCGCTCCCTGATGAAAGAATCGCAAAACATCCTATCGCACAAAGAGATAAATGTAAGCTCTTGAGCTACTCGTCCGATTCCGGCGTGGCTATGCACGTATTCAGCGAGCTGCCGGGGCTGCTGCCCGCCGACTCGATGCTGGTGTACAACAACACGCGGGTGATCAACGCTCGCCTGCTGCTGCGCAAGCCTTCCGGCGCGTCAATCGAGATTTTCTGTCTGGAGCCTGTGGCCCCGGCAGATTATGCCGAGAATTTCGCATCCACCGATGGGTGCCGCTGGCTTTGTTTCGTGGGGAATTCCAAGAGATGGAAAGAGGGCGAACTCACAATGGATATCCATGTAGAGGGCCGGCCTGTCACGGTGCGGGCCCGGCGTATTGAGAAGGTGGGTAACGCCTCGGTGGTGGAGTTCGGCTGGGACAATACTGAGCTCACATTCGCCTCCGTGATCGAGGAGGCCGGGAGGATTCCGATTCCGCCATATCTCAACCGCGATACGGAGGAATCCGACCGACATGATTATCAGACTGTGTATTCGCATATCGATGGTTCTGTGGCGGCTCCCACGGCCGGACTGCATTTCACGGATGCCGTGCTCGACGAGATATCGAAGCGCGGCATTCCCCGACGCGAACTTACCCTGCATGTAGGTGCCGGCACTTTCCAGCCCGTAAAGGAGGATGATGTGGAGAATCATCAGATGCACAGCGAGTTCATATCCGTGCCGCTAAGCCTCATCGAAGAGCTTGCCTCCACCGACCGGAAGGTGATTGCCGTGGGCACGACATCGGTACGCACGCTTGAGAGCCTCTACCATATAGGGTGCCTGATGCATGAAGGAATGTGGGAAGGCGAGGTGCCGCAATGGTGGCCTTACGATGACAGTCATCCTGACCTTAGCGTGAAGAAATCGTTAGGCATCGTTTCGGCTTATCTTCGCGAGCGTGGATTGTCGACGCTCGTGGCTTCGACACGCATCATCATAGCCCCGGGCTACCGTTACATGATAGTGAAAGGGATGGTCACAAATTTCCACCAGCCCAAATCTACGCTTCTGCTGCTTGTCTCGGCATTCATCGGCGACGCCTGGAGGAATGTGTATGACTATGCCCTCTGTCATGATTTCCGCTTCCTCAGTTATGGCGACGCATGCCTGTTCCTGTAATTTTGAATTTTGAATAATATGAGAGGAAGTGGCTGATGTCCTGAATATCCGAATAAAGCAAAAAGGGCTGCCATCGGTCGGAGGCAGCCCTTTCTCTATCCTGAGGATTCAACATTCAAAATTAGTTCTGTGTCATTTCCTTGAAATAGCGGTAGGTAGATATCTTGATTTCGTCGCAAGCCTCTTCGTCGCACACGATTATAGCATCGGGGTGGAGCTGGAGGGCTGAAACGGTCCACATCTGGGTTACGGCTCCTTCAACTCCATGCTTGAGGGCGCGGGCTTTGTTGTGACCGTTGATGAGTATCATCACTGTACGGGCATCGGTGACTGTGCCGACGCCAACTGTCACAGCCTTGGTGGGCACGGCTGAGAGGTCGCCGTCGAAGAAACGTGCGTTGGCTATGATGGTGTCGCGGGTGAGGCTCACCTGGCGTGTGCGTGAGCCTAAGGAAGAACCGGGTTCGTTGAAGGCGAGGTGTCCGTCGATACCTACCCCACCCATGAACAGATCCACACCGCCGTAGCTGCGGATCTTGTCCTCGTAGCGCTGGCACTCAGCCTTGATGTCGGGGGCGTTGCCGTTGAGGAAATTTATGTTCTCGGCAGGAATGTCGATCTTCGAGAAGAAATATTCACGCATGAAGGTGTGATAGCTCTGGGGATGGTCCTCGGGGATACCGCAATATTCATCCATATTGAAGGTGACTACGTTCTTGAACGACACTTTTCCTTCTTGGCAAAGCTCGGCAAGGCGGGTGTACATGCCGATTGGAGAGCCACCGGTGGGGCAGCCAAGCACAAAAGGATGCTCGGGTGTCGGATTAGCCTCGTTGATTCGGCGAGTCACATATTCTGCCGCCCATGCCGACATTGAATCGTAGTCTTTGTTGATAATTAATTGCATAAGGATTAGTTTTTAGAATTTTACGTGTGCAAAGGTACATATTTTCAATGGAAAAAACTAATATGACCGGAGTTTTTGGAGCGCAAACGTTTGGCTACATCAAAAAAAAGTGGTAAATTTGCACGCCATTACGAAATATGGCGTCTTACCAGCGCCGAATTTTCAAACTGACAATTTTAGAGCTCTATAGAAAAATGAAACAAGGTATTCATCCCGACAACTATCGCGAAGTTGTATTCAAGGACATGTCCAACGACGAAATCTTCATCACCCGTTCGACAGTAGCATCGCGTGAGACCATCGAAGTAGATGGCAAGACCTATCCTCTGGTGAAGCTTGAAATCACCAGCAGTTCGCACCCCTTCTTCACCGGCAAGCAGAAGCTCGTCGATACTGCAGGTCGTGTGGACAAGTTCATGAGCCGCTACGGCAACCGCAAGAAATAAGAAAGGTACACCTTCTCGAAAAAGGCCGCCCGCATCCACGCAGGCGGCCTTTTCTATAATCATTTGCCACGCTTGTGGAAACAGCCAAAAATGATTATCTTTGCGGAAAACTTAAGAGACACTGTTGATGGAAGGATCAATGTATGCCATAGGACAGCAGGATTTCAGAAACCTCCGCGAGGGGGGCGCCGTGTACGTAGACAAGACTGCTTTCGTAGAGAAGATAGCTAAAAGCAATATCCGCTATTTTTTCCTTGCCAGACCGAGACGGTTTGGCAAAAGCCTTTTCCTATCGACACTTCAGTATTTTTATGAAGGGAAAAGGGAACTTTTCAAAGGACTCCATATCGATACTGCGGATTGGAATTGGGAGCAATATCCCGTGTTGCGGCTGGATCTGAACATAAGTAAATATGAAGAACCGGGACTTCTTGATAAGATTCTTGACAATACCTTTGACAGATGGGAGGAAAAGTATTCCATAAAGGAAAAGGCAGACACATTATCGTCGCGTTTTCAGAATATCATTGCTTCGGCTCACATGCTGACTGGTCGGCAGGTGGTTATTCTCGTTGATGAATACGACAAGCCGCTTGTAGGGAATATCAATAAATCATGGCATTTTGAGCACTATCGTGCTAAGCTCGCATCCATTTACTCAAATTTCAAGAGTTCGGCGGAGCATATTCAACTCGTTTTCCTAACCGGAGTGAGCCGCTTCAGTAAATTAAGTGTATTCTCTGACCTCAATAACATTAAAGACATTACATTCTCTGACGATTTCGCAGATATCTGCGGCATAACTGAAAAGGAATTCCATGACGGATTTCAGCCCGGCATTACGAAGTTTGCGGAATTGAATGAAGTATCTTACGAAAGGGCCTTACAGCTTCTGAAGAGAAGTTACGATGGATATAGGTTTGCATTGAGAGGAAGTGACATCTACAATCCTTGGTCACTCCTAAATGCAATGAATGATTCAAAGATTGAAGACTATTGGAATGAAACTGGTACTCCTACACTTTTGGCTGAAGTATTGAAAAATGTGAATGCCGATCTGGAGAAGACTTTCAGCACCTATTGTACGGAATCAGACCTTAAGGGACAAGATCTGTTGGATCCTAACCCTACAGCCTTGTTGTACCAGACTGGCTATCTGACCCTGAAAAGCTATCATCCCAAGATCAGACGATATAGGTTGGGCATACCCAACAATGAGGTAAAGAGGGGGTTCTTCGAGATTCTTCTGCCGCAATATGTCAGAAGTAAGGGGCGGGAACCCAAACAGGTGGTTTCGGATATGGTGATGCATTTCATGCTTGGTGAAGCTGAAGAGGCCATGAAATGCATGCAGGCGTATTTCGCCGGCATTCACTTTAAGATGAAGATGGAAAATGAGAATAATTTCCATAATGCTTTCTTCCTGCTGATGGACTTGGTTGGATTGGATACAGAGACGGAGTCGGCTACCTCAGACGGAAGCATCGATATAACAGTAAAGACTGACGACTATATCTATGTGATCGAACTGAAATATGATGGCTCTGCTGAGAGAGCGTTGCGGCAGATTGAGGAAAAGCACTATGACAGAAAATTTCAGTCGGATCCACGTCATACCATCTGCATAGGCGTGAACTTCTCCTCAAAGACGCGATGCATCGAAGATTGGCAAATAAAATATAATGTATGAGCATCGGTCTGCCCTGACCGGTCTATCTGGCGGATGTGAAAAATCGCGTCCCTACAGCCTCGTTAAATCAAACCGTATGTTGATGAAAAACACGCGATGTAATATTTCTATCTCCTGAACAGTCGTTACATAATGAAGATTTCTTTGTTTTCAGAAATTTTCAGTAATTTTGCATGAAGATAAGACAACAGCGGTTTTACTTATTTCTGTTATATCGACAGATATCCTATGAATCAACCTATGAAATATCCATTAACCTTCATCATGGCGTTTTCGGCGGTATGCGCTTTTGGACAGACTCCCATGTTGGTGTCAGATACAAAATATGATTGGAGCACACTTGCCAACAGTATTGCTCAGGATAAATCAACCAAATACGACCAGGCCTATTCGATATATCGATGGCTGTGCGACAATATCTCATACGATACATCCTATACTATACACGATGCTGACAATGCCATAGAGCAAAACAAAGGAGTGTGTCAGGCTTATTGCGAGCTATTCTACCGTATCGGAGAAGCTTTAGACCTTAAGGTAGATATCGTGAGAGGAAAATCGAAAGATCTCGATGGCTATATATCTCCCGAGGGACATGCATGGTTGTATGTCCATACGGACGAGGACACTGGAATATTGATAGATCCAACATGGGGAGCAGGGTCGGTGGATGGCGATAAGTTCATTAGAAAACATGGAGATGACAGCTGGTTCCATATAGATCCAAATTGGGCTATATTTACACATTTCCCGGATGATGATGCCTATCAGTTATTGAATCCTCCAGTTGATTATACAACCTTCACGACGCTGCCCGCTTATCGGCCGGCACTCAGATATTTCCGTTTCGATGGAAGCGAACTCCTCCGTCAGGCACTTTCAGGGGAGTCAGCGGATCTTCCGGCTTGTTTTCAAAACAGGGCGATTGGAATTGTAGATGTACCAAAGGAAGGTACCTTAAGAATAGGCAGGGAATATAAGTTTGAGGTAAGCAATGACGGCAGTCATGAATTTTGCTTGATAAACGGAAATGATTTTGAGAATGATTGGTATATTTGCGGTGACCGATATGGCTGCAGTTTTGTACCCTCCCGGACCGACAATTTGAAACTTTCATACCGGCCAAAAGGTTCACAGGGAAGTTGGACCACCGTCATGGAGTATAAGGTGGCACAGCCGTCTACGGATGATATGGCTGCACTGGATGCCACCGCACCACATAAGTCACCGGTACTGAAAGCACTTCCCAACTATTATCCGGAGATTCTGAAATCCAGAGGTATAGATTTTGCATCTCTGTTGGCAGAAGTAAAGCGTGATGGTGTCCGGCAGTTGCCGATCATTGCGACCAACGGCGATTTCGTCCTCAATTCAGTGCCAATGAACGGGGAGCTTAAGGCCGGTGAAAAGTACACTTTCAAATTCTCCCCCAATGAGGAGGGTAACTGGTACATTATCAATGGTTCCGAATGGTTGGACTCTTGGATACAAGATACCGAAAGCCGGGTATGGGAAATGTCGGTGACAGTGGCAGCACAAGGTAAATTGCGACTTGCCCACCGTCCGGAAGGTTCAATATCTAACTCGTGCAACGTATATCTTGAATACAATATTCAACCGTGATAACCTGATGGATATGTCTTCAATTTTTGGTTGGCGTATCGTGGGTAGGGATTCAATATTCCAAATTGGCATTCAAAAATAAAAATGGCGGCCTCGTCTCACGATGAAGCCGCCAAGGGGGTAAAAATGAAAAATTTATTGAGGGTATTGTCTAATCTTCATATTTCTTGAGAATCAGGGTGGCGTTGTGTCCTCCGAACCCGAATGAGTTGGAGAGGGCTGCGCGTACCTCGCGATTCTGTGCCTTGTTGAAGGTGAAATTGAGGGTATAATCGATTTCTTCGTCTTCGTCACCCTCGGTGTGATTGATTGTGGGAGGAATCACACTGTCCTCAATGGCCTTAAGGCAGAACAACGCTTCCATTGCGCCGGTGGCTCCGAGCAGGTGGCCGGTCATCGACTTGGTGGACGAGATGTTGAGCTTATGGGCATGGTCGCCGAACAGCTTCAGGATAGCCTTTACTTCAGAGATATCGCCTACAGGAGTGGAGGTGCCGTGGACATTGATATAGTCGATATCCTCGGGCTTCATTTCTGCATCGTCGAGAGCGGCTTGCATTGCGAGGATGGCTCCCAGTCCTTCGGGATGGGTGGCCGTGATGTGATAGGCGTCGGCCGACATGCCGCCACCTGCCACTTCGCAATAAATCTTCGCTCCGCGAGCTTTGGCGTGCTCCAGTTCTTCAAGGATAAGCACGGCCGAACCTTCGCCAATCACGAATCCGTCGCGGCTCTTGCTGAACGGACGTGATGCTGTGGCAGGATCGTCGTTGCGTGTCGACAATGCGTGCATGGAGTTGAAACCTCCCACGCCTGCCGGGTACACAGCGGCTTCGGCACCACCGGTGACGATGGCATCGGCTTTACCAAGACGAATGAGATTGAAGGCATCGATGATGGCGTTGTTCGATGATGCGCAGGCCGACACGA